>CAJANL010000214.1 GCA_903941105.1 uncultured Rhodospirillaceae bacterium | reverse complement strand
CGGCCCCATGCGCTTGGCGGCGGCCTTGGTCAGCACGCGCACCGCGGGGGCGATCTGATACTCGGCATAGTATTCGCGCAGGAAGTTGACCACTTCCCAATGCTCGGCCGTCATGTTGACGCCCTCGTCCTTGGCGATCAGGCCGGCGAGTTCTTCGTTCCACTGGTTGATGTCGACCAGGTAACCCTCTTCGTCCGCCTCGACGGTCTTGCCGTTTACCGTGTATGCCATGTCAGGAACCTCCCCTCTCTAAATTAAAGCCAGGCGTTGACCGCCTTGTTGGTGGCCGCCAGATCGACGAAACCGGCGTAGTCCACCACAGTGACACCGGCGAGCACGCCGGCCGGGTCGAAGCCGCGCGCTTCAAGGTCCGGCCCCAGGACGTACAGCTTGCACGTCTTGGCGGCGTCGCTCATGCGGGCGGAAAACGAGTTGTCGGGCAGTGCGGCATAGACCGCGTCCTCGTACAGCAGGATGGCGTCGCCGGCCTCGGCATGGCCGAGACAGGCGGCCAGGTTGTTGCGCTCGAAAGGCGACTTGTTGACGGTGTGCAGGATGCTCATCGCGGGTCTTCCCTTCTCAAGCGCTCAAGATCACGTCCATCTCGCCCATCAGCTTGGCCATTTCGGCGCGGCTGAGAACTTCGACGTCGACCACCAGGTCATCCTCGGAAAGGCCGCGCTCTTCGAGCGACTCCTTCTCGACGTAGAGCTTCTCGATGTCGTAGCCTTCGAGCGCCCGATAGGTGTTGGAGTAGTTCTTCATGGCGATACCGGCGGGCTTGAACCCCTTCTTGATCTCGTAGACGCCGTCGTCGAGGAAGGCAACGTGCACATCCTGGTCGAAGGCGGCCGAAATCAGCACCATCTCAAGCACTTCCAGCGCGTAGACGGTCCCGAAGGGGGCCTTGCGGTTGATGAACATGAATTTCTTGACAATACCGCTCTCGAATTCTTCGTCCATGGTCGCCTCCCTCAGTCCCCGAACACGACCATGCGGTCGGCCTGAATGCCCGCCTCGATCAACTGGCCCAGGCCCGAGATCCGGAACCCCGGAGCCAGGGTGGCGTCGACGATGCCGCGGCGCAGGCCGGCGGCGACGCAGACCACCAGGTCGAGCTTGTGGTCCTCGGCCAGCTTCTGCCAGTTCTTGATCACGTTGCGGTCGTCGGTCGGCGGCTCGGAATTCTTCGTCGCGTTATTGACACCGTCGTAATAGAAGAACACGCGGAATACATCGTGACCCTGGGCCAGGACCGCCTTCGCGAACTGATACGCGGAGTCGGAGGCCTGGTGGTTGTAGGGTCCCTCGTTGACCTGAATGCCGAACTTCATTGATCCGCTCCCGGCCTAGAAGTGGAGTTGCGCGGAAGTATTGAGGTTCTGCCGCCCGCCACGCCAGTTGTCGACGTGGTACTTGGTGAAGGGCAGATCGGTCATCTCGAAGAAACGCGGCCAGCCGATGCGCTCGATCCACTCGCCCATGCGCTCCCACGGGCGCGCATCGTTCTTGTAGGCGTTGAGGATGGTTTTGACCACGGTGGCCACTTCCGGCCAGCGCGGCGCGTTGTTCGGCAGGCCGGCAACCACCAGCTTGTGGAACATGGGCTTCGAGCGGGTCGAGGAATGCTTGCCGCCGACCCAGATGGCGATCTTGGAATGGATCGGGTCGTTGATCTGCATGGGCGGGCAGGGCGGAAAGCAGGCGCCGCAGCAGACGCACTTCTTTTCGTCCACTTCCAGGCTGGGCTTGCCGTCCACCAGGGCGGGACGAATGGCCGCCACCGGGCAGCGGGCGATGACCGCCGGACGCTCGCAGACGCCAGCCACCAGGGCGTGGTTGATCACCGGCGGCTTGGTGTGCTGGATGTTGATGGCGATGTCACCCTGGCCACCGCAGTTGATCTGGCAGCAGCTGGTAGTGATCTTCACCCGGTTGGGCATTTCCTCATTGCGGAACTCCTGGTGGAGTTCGTCCATCAGCGACTTGACCACGCCCGAGGCATCGGTGCCGGGGATGTCGCAATGCAGCCAGCCCTGGGTGTGCGAGATGAAGCCCACCGAGTTGCCGGTGCCGCCCACCGGGAAGCCGGCATCCTCCAGCGCCTTGATCAGCGGCGCCACTTTGCTTTCGTCGTCGGTCATGAACTCGACCGACGAGCGGATGGTGAAGCGGACATAGCCGTCGCAATACTTGTCGGCGATGTCACACAGGGTACGGATGGTGAAGACGTCGCACTGGCGCTGGGCGCCCGCCTTGACGGTATACACCGCGTCGCCCGATTGGGCGACATGGCGCAGCACGCCGGGGCGCGGGCGATCGTGATAGGCCCACTTGCCATAGTTCTTCACCAGAACCGGATGCATGAAGGCAGTGCTCTCGGGAACACCGCACTCCACGGGACGGCGCAGTTCGGTCATCGACGTGTCTCCCCTATCACTCGGCGGCGCTTTGCTTGCGCTCATTCCATTTGCTCACTTCCTCGTCCCAACCGTCCGTGCGGACATAGGAGTTGGTGCGTGGGCAGGCGATCATGTTGAGGTCGAGTTCGAGCTCGACGCCTTCGAGGAAGTTGACCAGACCAATGCGCTCGATCATCTCGCCCAGGCGCTCGTGTTCGAGCGCGTTGTCGGCGAAGAAGTCGAGGATGCGGTGGCACAGATCGACCACCTCGGCGTAGTCTTCGTCGGTCTCGACCTTCTTGAAGGGCAGGATCACCGAACCCATCAGATCACCGATCTTCAAGGTGCGCTTGCCGCCGGCCAGGATGACGATGCCGCGCTCGTTGCCGGGCGACAGCGCCTTGGTGCAGACGTTGATGCAGTGCATGCAGCGCACGCAGGACTTGTTGTCCACATCCAGCGTGTCGTCGTCGTTGAGGCCCAAGGCCTGCGTCGGACACATGCGGATGACCTGGTTGATGAACTCCTTGCGGCCGAGCTGCTTGACCTTGGCCTGAACCTCGGTCTGGTTGACCTGCATGTCGTCGCGCCAGGTGCCCAGGATGGCAATGTCCGACCGCTGGGTTGCGTTGGCGCAATCGTTGGCGCAGCCCGAGAACTTGAACTTCATCTTGTAGGGCAGGCTGGGCCGGTGGATATCATCGGTGAAGTCGTTGATGATCTCGCGGTGCAGGCGCAACGTGTCGTAACAGGACTGCTCGCAGCGGGCCGGGCCGACGCACGAGGCGGCGGTGCGCACGCCGGCGCCGGCGCCGCCCATGTCGAAGCCCATGGCGTTGAACTTGTCCCAGGCCGGCTGGACCTGATCGGTCTTGCAGCCCTGGAATTGCATGTCACCGGATTGGCCATGCAGCGTCACCAGGCCGGAGCCGTGCTCCTCCCAGATGTCGCAGAACTGGCGCAGCGTCTTGGTGTCGTAGAAGAAGCCGGGCGCCGGCATGATGCGGATGGTGTGGAATTCCGAGCTCTCGGGGAACTTGTCGGCCACCTCGGAGAACCGCGGGATGACACCGGCGCCATAGCCGAACACGCCGACCGTGCCGCCCTTCCAATACCCCTTGCGGGTCTCGTAGGAGTGTTCCAACTGGCCGAGCAGGCTCTTCATGTAATCCGCGTAAGGCTTGTCCTCGGCGTTCGCCAGCCGCTTCAGGCCAGTAACGAAGCTGGGCCAGGGGCCGCTTTCCAGCTGGTCGAGCAGCGGCGTGGAGGGCATCTTCTTCGACATCGTCATTCTCTCCCTCTGTACCGGCCGTTCTGCGGCCTGCCGACGAAGCGCGTTCTCCGTGGGCAGGTTTGTTGCGGCCTGTTACATTAATGGATCATAATATTATGAACTGCCGGGGTCCAAGCGGATTCTTGCGTCCACGTCACGAAAATGCCAAAGGGGGCTAAAATGACCGAGCAGGGGCCTTTTAATCTGGCCGACACCGCGGCCTATTCGGCGTGGCGCGAGGCTAAACTGGCCGCTCATCCCACCGCGGTCGGCGAGCTGGTGGTGGAGGTGGCCGACATCGCCGCCCTGACCGCGGCCGAGCATGGCGCGTTACTTGACCGCATCCGGCGCTGCAACATGGCGGTCTATGTCGAGCCGACGCGCCGGGCTCGCGACGACAAAGCGGCGCTGCGGGCGGCGGGGGGGCGCTTCGGGCTGACCAGTCTCGACTGCAACGCCCTGGCCGACGACGATGGGGTGACGCCGCTGGCGGTGCATCGCGAGGGCACCCGCGCGCGCTATATCCCCTACAGCGAGAAGCCCATCGCCTGGCACACCGACGGCTACTACAACCCGCCGGAGCGCACCGTGCGCGCCCTGCTGCTCCATTGCGCCAACCCGGCCGCCGAGGGCGGGGAGAACCGGGTGATGGATGTCGAGATGCTTTATATGGCGCTGCGCGACGAGGACCCGGGGCACATCGCCGCCCTGATGCGGCCCGACGCCATGACCATTCCGCCCAACGAGGAGGAAGGCTTGCTGCGCCCCGCCACCGTCGGGCCGATCTTTACCGTCGCCGCCACCGGCCGTTTGCACATGCGCTATACGGCGCGGGGCCGCAACGTGGTGTGGTCGGACGATCCGGCGGTACAGGCCGCTGCCACCGCCATCCGCCGCCTGCTGGACGAGTCGCCCTACGGCTTCCGCCACCGTCTGCAACCCGGGCAGGGACTGCTCAGCAACAACGTGCTGCACACCCGCGAACCGTTCCGCGACGACCCCGCCTGCCCTCGCCTGCTCTATCGGGCGCGGTACCATGATAGGATGTCGGGGACGTGAGGATGCGGGCGGGACGCCCGCGCTCCAGTCCTACCAGCCGCCATTGAAGCGGCGGCCAGGGGGCCGGAGGCCACGCCCGGCAAGGGGCAATTTATATAGGCGCCAGGAGAAATGATGACCGATCAACCCGAGGAAACCGTGACCACCCTGGCCACCCTGGCGGCGCCGTGGAGCCGTGAGGTGACGCTGCAGGCGGTGGAACACGACAGCGGGCTCCGGATGCTGCGGGTGCGCATCAAGGAGGGCCGTGCCCGCTTCACCATCCTCGACCTCGATGAGCCGACCGCCACGGAATGGGCGCGGGTGATGCGGGAGTGGGCGGAGTTGAGTGGGGCGACCGGATCGGCCCCTTAAGACTCCCCATATCCACGGGCATCCCAACCCGTGGAGGGCATCATGAACGACCACGTCTACAAGGTCATCGAACTGGTGGGCAGCTCGTCGGAGAGCATCGAGATGGCGGTAGAGAACGCCATCGGCAAGGCGGGCTCCACCTTGCATTCGCTGCGCTGGTTCCAGGTCACCGAGACCCGCGGCCATATCGACCACGGCAAGGTGATGCATTGGCAGGTGACGGTGAAGGTGGGGTTCACCCTGGACTGACCCCGCCCGCCCATTCCCGCATGGCCGGCAAGGCCTCGACCGCCCGGCAATAGGCCTCGCTCCCAGCATCGAGCGGGATGGCATAGGTGCGAAAGCGGGTGACCACCGGCGCATACATGGCGTCGGCCACCGAGAAGCGGCCGAACAGGAAGGGACCGCCCTGGCCGAAACGGCTGCGGCAGTCGGCCCACAGCGCCTGAATGCGGGCGATGTCGGCGGCGACCTCGGGCAGCGGCTCGGCCATGGGCGTTACGGCGCCGATGTCCATGGGGCAGTTCTGCCGCAAGGGCATGAAGCCGGAATGCATCTCGGCCGCCACCGAGCGGGCCTGCGCGCGCACCGTGCGGTCCTCGGGCCACAGGCCGGGGAAAAGTTCGGCCAGGTATTCGCAGATGGCCAGCGAATCCCATATCCTGAGCGACCCGTGCACCAGCAGCGGCACCTTCCCCGAGGGCGACCAGTCGAGGATCCGCTGCTTGGTGTCGGGCTGCCGCAGGGCGATTTCGACCTCGTCGAAGGCGGCGCCGGCCATCTTCAGCAGCAGCCAGGGCCGCAGCGACCACGACGAAAAGCGCTTGGTGCCGACGACGAGGGTGAAAGGCTGCGACATGGGGACTGCTCCGCTCGGACAAGATGCCTATGATGGCTGCCACCTCTTTCCTTCGCAAGACGGTCGAACCGCCTCTTTTCAGGTGGCGCCGCTTCGGCCATGCTGCGGGCCGTTCGAGGGAGGGTTGGTGTGCTGGACCATGTAATCGATAACGACCCGGCAGCCGTGGCTATCACCATGGTCACGAAATCGGGACTGGAGGACCTTCTGGCCGGGCTGGCGCCCATGGCGCGGGATTGGGTCAAGGCCAACGCCTTCACCGCAGAACCCGGTGGTGTCTGCCTGGTGCCCGCTGCCACCGGCGGCATCGCCGCCGTGCTGCTGGGGGTGGCCGAGGACCCCGATCCCTGGGCGTTCGCCGGTCTGCCCGGCAAGCTGCCTCCCGGCAGCTATCACATCGAGTTCTCGCCCGATGCCACAACCGCCACCCAGGCGGCGGTGGCCTGGGCGCTCGGCACCTACGCCTTCAACCGCTACAAAAGCCGCAACGGCCGCGTCTGGCCCAGCCTGGTGTGGCCGGAACTGGCCGACCGTGGCCATGCCGAGCGGCTGGTTCGGGCGGTGGCCCTGGTGCGCGATCTGGTCAACACCCCGGCCGCCGATCTCGGCCCGGCCGAGCTGGCCGATGCCGCCGGCCGCGTCGCCGCCCGCCACGGCGCCGACATGGCGGTGATCGCCGGTGACGCCCTGCTGACCGAGAACTACCCCGCTATCCACGCCGTCGGCCGCGCCGCGGCGCCGCACCGCCAGCCGCGCCTGATCGACTTGACCTGGGGCAAGGCCACGGCCCCGCGCGTCACCCTAGTGGGCAAGGGGGTGTGCTTCGATACCGGCGGGCTCGACCTCAAGCCGTCCAGCAGCATGAAATTGATGAAGAAGGACATGGGCGGCGCCGCCCACGCCCTCGCCCTGGCCGACATGATCATGGGCGCCGGCCTGCCGGTGCGCCTGCGTCTGCTGATCCCGGCGGTGGAGAACGCGGTGTCGGGCGATGCCATGCGGCCGCTGGACGTACTGCGCACCCGCAAGGGCCTCACCGTCGAGGTGGGCAACACCGACGCCGAGGGCCGCCTGATCCTGGCCGACGCCCTGGCCGAGGCCTCGCGCGACAAGCCCGACCTGTTGCTCGACATCGCCACCCTGACCGGCGCCGCCCGCACCGCGCTCGGCCCCGACCTGCCGGCACTGTTCTGCAACAACGACCTCCTGGCCTCCGGCCTGCTGCGGGCCGGCGAGGCCGAGGGCGATCCGCTGTGGCGGCTGCCGCTGCACAAGCCCTATCGCCGCATGCTCGACAGCAAGGTGGCCGACCTCGGCAACGTGTCCGACAGTCCCCACGCCGGCGCCATCACCGCCGCCCTGTTCCTGCAGGAGTTCGTCGCCGCCGGCATCCCCTGGGCTCATCTCGACGTGCTGGCGTGGAACGGCTCGGCGCGACCGGGGCGGCCGGAAGGTGGCGAGGCCATGGCACTGCGCGCCCTCTACGCCGTGGTCGCCCAGCGGTTTTCCGGTGGGTAGGCCTCACAACGGCCATTGCCGGATGGGCCGGGCTCGGCTACAAGATATTCCGTCGGCGCAACGATTGGACCAGCGATGGGTGTGCAACTGAAAGCGGTACAGGCTCTGGATATGTGGCGCGGCGCCATCGTCGAGAGCGTGCGCCGCGACGCGCCCGATCTTTCGGCCCGCCAGATGGCGCTGTTGCTGACCGTCTACCTGATCGCGCCGCCGCACACCGTGCGCGGGCTGGCCCAGACCCTGGGCATTTCCAAGCCGGCCATCACCCGGGCGTTGGACCGCCTGTCCGAGTTCGGCCTGATCAAGCGCAAGATCGATGAGAACGACCGCCGCAGTGTGCTGGTCCAGCGCACCGTCAAGGGCTCGGTCTTCCTGCGTGAATTCGGCGACCTGATCGTCCAGGCCGCCGGCGCCGCATCCGAGACCAGCCAGCAGGGCTGATCGCGAAGGAAGTCCCCTCAGCGCGCCTTGCGCCGATACTGGAAGAAGGTCGGCGCCCGGCCGGCCAGGCACTTGCGCTCGTAGCGGGTTTGCGGCCAGTCGGACGGCAGAAGATCACGTTCCACCGTCACCAGCACCGGTTCGAAGGCGGCATGCTGGCCGAGTTGGCGCGTCGCCCAGGCCGCGTAGGTGGGATCGTCGCTGGCCACCCGCAGTTCACCACCGTCCTTCAACAGGCGGGCCACCGCATCCAGATTGGCGGGACCGACGAAGCGCCGCTCGGCGTGGCTGCGCTTGGGCCACGGATCGGGGAACAACACGAACACCCGCGCCAGCGAGGCCTCGGGCAATGCCGGCAGCAGCAGGCGGGCGTCCTCGTGGAAAATGCGGATGTTCTCCAGCGCGTTGGTGGAGATATGGCCCAGCAGGCTGGCGATGCCGTTGCGGAACACCTCGCAGCCGATCATGCCCACCAAGGGGTAGGCGGCGGCCTGCTCGGCGAGATGCTCGCCGCCGCCGAAGCCGACTTCCAGCCAGATCTCGGTGACGGGATGGGGGAACAGGCTGGCGGGGTCGAGGGTGTCCCCCCGCCCCGGCACGCCGATGGCGAGCCGGGGCAGAAGGTCCTCAAGAAGACCGAGCGCCTGCTGGCGCAAGGCCTTGCCACTGCGCCGGCCAAAGAACCGCGGGCGCGATTCCTCGGTCACGCTGCTCTCCTTACAGCGGCCATTGCGGCCGCGGCCAAGGGCGCGGATGCGCCCGCCCGGCGAGGGCTGATCTTAAAACGCCCGCTTCAGCTGCTCGACCAGATCGGTGCGTTCCCACGAGAAGCCGCCGTCGGCATCGGGGGTGCGGCCGAAATGGCCGTAGGCGGCGGTGCGGGCATAGATCGGCTTGTTGAGGCCGAGATGGGTGCGGATGCCACGCGGAGTGAGGTCAACCAGCTGCTGCAACACGTCGGACAGCTTGTCCTCGTCCACCTTCGAGGTGCCGAAGGTGTCGACATAGACCGACAGCGGCTTGGAAACGCCGATGGCGTAGGCGAGCTGGATGACGCACTTCCCGGCCAGGCCGGAAGCGACCACGTTCTTGGCCAGATAGCGGGCGGCATAGGCGGCCGAGCGGTCGACCTTGGTGGGGTCCTTGCCCGAGAAGGCGCCGCCGCCGTGCGGGGCCGCGCCACCGTAGGTGTCGACGATGATCTTGCGCCCGGTCAGGCCGCAGTCGCCGTCCGGGCCGCCGATGACGAAACGGCCGGTCGGGTTGACGTAGAACTGGGCCTCGTCGCACATCCAGCCCTGGGGCAGGACGTTGACCACGTGCGGCCGCACGATCTCGCGCACATCGGCCTGCGACAGGGAGGCGTCGTGTTGGGTGGAAACCACCACCGAGGTGGCGCGCACCGGCTTGCCGTCGCGGTATTCCAGGGTCACCTGGCTCTTGGCGTCGGGACCAAGCAGCGGCGAGGCGCCGGAGTGGCGGGCCTCGGCCAGCGACTTCAGGATATTGTGCGAGAAGTGGATGGGAGCCGGCATCAGCGACTCGGTCTCATTGACCGCGTAGCCGAACATGATGCCCTGGTCGCCCGCGCCCTCGTCCTTCTCGCCGGCGGCGTCGACACCGACCGCGATGTCAGCGGACTGGGAGTGCACATGCACCTCGACGCGGGCGTTCTTCCAGTGGAAGCCGTCCTGCTCGTAGCCGATATCCTTGACGGCGTGGCGGGCGGCCTCTTCCATCAGTTCCTTGCTGACCGAAGCCGGGCCGCGCACTTCGCCGGCCAGCACGATCAGGTTGGTGGTGGCCATGGTCTCGACCGCGACGCGGCTATGGGGGTCGGCGGCGAGGAAGGCGTCGACGATGGCGTCGGAAATGCGGTCACAGACCTTATCGGGATGACCCTCGGAAACCGACTCGCTGGTGAAGAGGTAGTTCTGCTTGGACACGGGGCTAGCCCTCCTAGTTCCAATTCGGACGGGACCAGGGGCATCAGAAACCGATCATGATGCACCCACTTAGCCGGTGCTTTAACGTGGCGGCAAGCGGTCAAATCTCCACGGAAGCGGCCGCGGCCGCTTCGAGGCGTTCTTCTGACAGGCGGCGCCCTCGCTCGTCAAGTGATATCGCTAAGGATGTAGGCAGGGCGCCGGAATCGAAGGCCCTACTTGGCTGCGTCCAGGCTGGCGGACGCCAGGGCCTTGGCCAGTTCATAGACCCGTCGGCGGACCTGCGGATCCTGAATGTTGTAATAAGCCCGCACCAGTTCGAGGGTCTCGCGACGGCTCATGGGATCGGGCTCGTAGGGGGCGGCATCCTCGCACAGACCCATGGGGCCCTTGATGATGTGCACCGGACTCTGCTGCTGCACGTCCTCGGAAATGTCGTCGAAGAAGAACGACACCGGCACGTCGAGCACCCGCGACAGGTCGAACAGCCGGCTGGCGCCGATGCGGTTGGCGCCGCGCTCGTATTTCTGCACTTGCTGGAAAGTCAATCCGATGGCTTCGCCCAGCTTTTCCTGGCTCATCCCCAACAATGTGCGACGCAAGCGGACTCGGCCGCCGACATGAACATCGATGGGGTTAGGCTTGCCCGAAGGCATGCGGCCACGGCTCGATACCTTGCGGTCGGCGGTCTTGGCGGGTCGCTTTTCCTGAGCCATCAGTGCTTTCCGACATAAAAATGGGGGGGAGTTTCACTATATGAACCCACCTTAGTCGCGATATTGTATGCAAGTCAATCGAGTTCAACGCCAAAAAGTGGCGCCTGAATACATCAGCATGATACAAGATCTACTTCAACCGCCGCAGCATTATACCTGCCATGCAGCATACCATGGCGAGAGCAAGTGGCAGGACATCCCCCAATCTTCCGTAGGGTGTCTGCCATAAAACGCGCGGAAGTGGCGAGTCAACCACCCCTGACTCTCCTAGAGGTAGGGATGAGATCACCCGGCCGTAGCCATCGATCACCGCCGAAATGCCGGTGTTGGCCGCCCGCACCAGGGGCAGCCCCTCCTCCACCGCCCGCATGCGCGCCGCCGCCAGATGCTGGTGGGGACCGCTCGACAGCCCGAACCAGCCGTCATTGGTGACGTTGAGCAGCCAACCCGGCCGCGGCTGGTCGGCGCCGACCACGGCATGGGGGAAGATGGCCTCGTAGCAGATCAGCGGGCTGGCCGGCGGCAGGCCCGGCAACGCAAGGGTGCGCAGACCGGGACCGGGCGAAAAATCGGTGCCGCCATGGGTGATCTTGGCGATGGGCAGCACGGCGCGCAGCGGCACATATTCGCCGAACGGCACCAGGTGAACCTTGTCGTACAGCGCCACGATCCGGGCGGCGCCATCGACGGCCATCAGGCTGTTCCACACCGTCACCGGCTCGACGCCGCGCGGGGTCAGCCGGGGCGCTCCGGTGAGCACCAGCCCACCCGGCGGCGCCGCCTCGGCCACCCGGGCGCGGCGGGGGGCATCGAGGTCGAGAAAGAAGGCGGCGGCGGTCTCCGGCCAAACCACCGCGGTCAGCTTGTCCCAGCCGGGCCGCCGCGATAATTCGACATGGCGGTCGAGATTGGCCTCGCGCAGGTCGTCGCGCCACTTGTGGGACTGGGTGATGTTGGCCTGCACCAGGCGCAGGGTGACATCGGGCACCATTTCGGACGCGGCCGAGGCCAGCCGCAGCGATCCGCCGGCGAAAGCCGCCAGCGGCAGGGCGGCGGCGGCCACCAGCAGCGTCGCCTTGGCGCGCCGGCCCAGCACGTCGGCCAGCACCGCCGGGGCGGCGAAACTCAGCACGGTGAGCAGGGTCAGGCCATAGACCCCCACCAGCGCGCCGGCCTGCAACACCGCCGTCGAGGCGTCCCACACCGAGCCCAGCGGATTCCACGGGAAACCGGTCAGCACGAACGAGCGCAGCCAGTCGGCCAACGTCCACGCCGCCGCCAGCACCAGGATACGGCCCGGCCCGGTCGGGGCCAGCCAGCGGGTAGCCAGGGTGGCGAGGCCGAGGAACACCGCCAGCACGCCGGACAGGCCGAACACCGCGAAGGGGATCATCCAGCCGAAGCGGGCGGGATCGGTGAGCAGGGCGTGGGAAATCCAGTACAACCCGGCCGAGAACCAGCCGGCGCCGAACCACCAGCCGGCGCCGAAGGCCGCCTTGCGGTCGCGGCTGCCGTCGAGGATCCACACCAGCCCCGGCAACGCCAGCAGCAGCACCGGCAGCAGGTGCACCGGCGGCAGGGCCAGCGCCGCCAGCCCCCCCAGGCCGGCCAGGGTGCCCCGGCGGCGCCAGCCGGTCAGCGCCGCGAGGCGGTCGGGAATGGCGTTCCTCACGCCGCCCCCTCCGTCCGCTCGGCGGCGGCGCGGCGGACGCGGAGGCGCTTGATGCGGCGGGGATCGGCGTCGACGATCTCGAATTCGAAGCCGGCCTCATGAACGATCAATTCGCCGCGGCTGGGAACCCGGCCGGCGATGAACGACACCAGCCCGCCCAGGGTATCGACCTCTTCCCGCTCCTCCTCGGAGAGCACCGGCCCGACATGCTCCTCGAATTCCTCGATGGGGGTGCGGGCATCCGCCTCGATGACGCCATCGGGCCGCAACACAAAATCGGCTTCGACGGCACGGTCATGTTCGTCCTCGATCTCGCCGACGATCTGCTCCACCAGATCCTCGATGGTGACCAGCCCGTCGATGCCACCGTACTCGTCCACCACCAGCGCCATGTGCGAGCGCCTGAGCCGCATCTCCAGCATGAGGTCGAGCACCCGCATGGACGGCGCCACGAACTGGACCTTGCGCGCCAGTCGCGCCAGCCCCGGCGGCCGCTCCTGCTGCTGCGCCGCCAGCAGGTCCTTGATGTGGATCATGCCGAGCACGTCGTCGAGCGTGCCGCGATAGACCGGCAGGCGGGAATGGCCGCAGCGGATCAGCAGCGCCATCACCTCGGGCAGCGGCGTCCTGGCCTCCACCGCCACGATGTCGGCGCGGGGAATCATGACGTCATAGGCGGTGACGTCGCGCAGGTGCAGGATGTTGCCCAGCAGTAGCCGCTCGTGGTCGTCGATGGGAACTTCGGCGGAATTGCGGTCCTCGATCAGCTCTTCGAGCGCTTCCCGCACCGTCTCGGCGCCCCGCGAGCGCCGCAGCAGCCTCAGCCAGCCGCGAATGGTGGAGATCAGCGATTCGTTCGCCCCGTTCTCACGGGGCTGCCTACTGTGCGGCTCGTTCATGGTCCGTCGTCGCCCTCCTCAGGCGTGTGGGGGGCGTAGGGGTCGGGAACGCCCAGCGCGGCGAGGATGGCCCGTTCCAGGGACTCCATCTCGGTCGCGTCGGCGTCGTCTTCATGGTCGAAGCCCAGCAAATGCAGCACGCCGTGCACCACCAGATGGCCGAAATGGTCGGCCAGCGGCTTGCCCTGCTCCAGTGCTTCCCGCTGCATGGTCTCGAAGGCCAGCACCACGTCGCCCAGCAGCAGCGGCGCCCCCACGGGCAGCGGCGCGTCCTCGTCGTCGAGGGTGGCGAAGGACAGCACGTTGGTGGGCTTGTCCTGGCCGCGATACTGCCGGTTCATGGCCTGCACCCGGTCGTCGTCGGCCAGCACGATGCTGACCTCCACCGGCCCCTCGCCCAGCTCGCCGGCCCCCAGGGCGGCGGCGGCGAAGGTGTGGCAGCGGTCCTCGGCGTCGGGCAGAGCGGCGGTCCAGGCGGCGGCCTCGACGGTGACGGCGATCTCGGCGTCCATCACGCCTCCCCCTTGCGCTCGCGCTCCACCCGGTCATAGGCGCGGACGATGCGGGTGACGAGGTCGTGGCGCACCACGTCCTTGTCGGTGAAATTGACGAAGGAGACGCCCTCCATCCCGGCCAGGATCTCGACGGCGTCGCGCAGGCCGGAGCGGGTTCCCGGCGGCAGGTCGATCTGGCTCAGATCGCCGGTCACCACCATGCGGGAATGCTCGCCCATGCGGGTGAGGAACATCTTCATCTGCACCGTGGTGGTGTTCTGCGCCTCGTCGAGGATGATGAACGAGTTGGCCAGGGTGCGGCCGCGCATGAAGGCCAGGGGCGCCACCTCGATCTCGCCGGCCTGCAGTTTCTTGACCACCTGATCGCCGGGCAACATGTCGTGCAGCGCGTCGTAGAGAGGCCGCAGGTAGGGATCCACCTTCTCCTTGAGGTCGCCGGGCAGGAAGCCCAGGCGCTCGCCCGCCTCCACCGCCGGCCGCGACAGGATGATGCGGTCGACCTCGCCCTTGATCATCATGGAGACCGCCTTGGCCACCGCCATGTAGGTCTTGCCCGTCCCCGCCGGTCCCAGGCCGAACACCAGCGGGCTGTGGTTCAACGCCTGGATGTAGGTGCCCTGGGTGGGGGTGCGGGCGGCGATATGGCGCTTGCGTGTACGCAGCACCATGTCCTCGCCGGCGGCGACCGGGGTGTGGCGGCTCATGCGCAGCGCCGCGTCCACGTCGGCGGTCTCGATATGGCCCTGGCGGTGGGCCAGTTGGTAAAGCTCGTCGAGCGCGTGAGCGGCGTCCTCCACCAGCTCGGCCGCACCCGAGAGCGTCACCGTGTTGCCGCGGGTGTTGCACGCCACCCCCAGGCGGCTCTCGATGCGGTCGAGATTGGCGTTGTGCGGCCCGAACAGCACCTGGAGCAGCGCGTTGTCGTCGTATTCGCGGACGATGACGCTGTCGCTCGTCTTCGTCTCGCTCATGTTTCCCGCCCCTCATGCGCCGTGCGCCCGCATCTGCGGGCTTGGCTGCCTTCGCTACGCTTGGGGCCGCTCGACGCGGCCGCGCTCGCCTCACGCTCGCTCATGCGCAAGCCTTGGCGTCGACCAGTTCCGCCGCCAGGCTGTTGGGATGCACCCGGGTGATGCGCAGGTCGACCACCCGGCCGGCGAGATGGGATGCGGCGGCCACGTGCACCGGCTGCATATAGGGGCTGCGTCCGATCATCTGGCCGGGATGGCGGCCGGGGCGGTCGAGCAGCACCGGCATCACCCGTCCGACGCAGGCGTGATTGAACCGGGTGGTTTGTTCCAGCAACACGCCCTGTAGCTCGGCCAGCCGTTCCTCCTTGATCTTCTCGGGCACCTGTTGCGCGATGGCGGCGGCGGGGGTGCCGGGCCGCGAACTGTACTTGAACGAATAGGTCTGCACGAAACCGACCTCGCGCACCAGAGCCAGGCTGTCGGCGAAGTCGGCGTCGGTCTCGCCGGGGAAGCCGACGATGAAGTCCGACGACAGCGCCAGGTCGGGACGCGCCGCCTTCAGACGCTCCACCAGCCTGAGATAGAACACGCGATCATGGCGCCGGTTCATGACGTCCAGGATGCGGTCGGAACCGGACTGCACCGGCAGGTGCAGGAACGGCATCAGTTGCGGCACCTCGGCATGGGCGGCGATCAGCTCGTCGTCCATGTCGCGGGGATGCGAGGTGGTATAGCGGATGCGCTCCAGCCCCTCCACCTCCGCCAGTTCGCGGATCAACCGGCCCAGGCTCCAGGTGGAGCCGTCGCCGGCCTCGCCGTGATAGCCGTTGACGTTCTGGCCCAGCAGCGTCAGCTCACACACCCCCTGGCCAGCGAGGCGGCGGGCCTCGGCCAGCACCGCGGCGGGCGGCCGCGAGTACTCGGCGCCGCGGGTATAGGGCACGACGCAGAAGCTGCAGAACTTGTCGCAGCCCTCCTGGACCGACAGGAAGGCGGCGCTGCCTTCGGCCCGCACCTCGGGCAGGAAGTCGAATTTGGGCTCCAGCGGGAACTCGGTGTCGAGCACGGCGCCGCCGGCGCGGCTGGCCTTGGCCACCATCTCGGGCAGGCGGTGATAGGTCTGCGGCCCCAGCACGATGTCGACAAAGGGCGCGCGGCGCAGGATCTCCTCGCCCTCGGCCTGGGCGACGCAGCCAGCGACGGCGATGATCATGCCGCCGGGGCGCTCCGCCTTCAGCGGCCGCAACCGGCCCAACTCGGAGAACACCTTCTCCGCCGCCTTCTCGCGAATGTGGCAGGTGTTGAGGATCACCATATCGGCATCCTCGGGGCCATCGGCCGGGCCATAGCCCAACGGCGCCAAAACGTCCGCCATGCGGGCGGAGTCGTAGGCGTTCATCTGACAGCCATAGGTCCTGACGAAGAGTTTTTTGGTCAACGCTTTGCTGGCGGCCTTCAGCCGCAGGGCCAGGGTACCCGACAAAACCTAGCACCGACGGGCTGTATGTCAAGTTTTGCGGCGAAATCCTCCCTCGGGAGTACGCCGCAGGGAATACGGCGGCGGGCGGAACCCCACTTGTCCTCGTCCGCGGTTGCGGCCAAACTCTCCGCGCCGTTCATTGGGGCGGCGCCATTGGGGAAGGACTACTCTTGCGTATCGCCGCCGCCGTCATCGCCGCCCTCGTCCTCGCCCTGCCGGCCGCCGCCGCCGACCGGATCAAGGCACCCGTCGCCCCTGACCAGGCGACGCATGGCCAGGTGACGCATGGGCTCGCCATGCACGGCCAGCCGAAATACCCCGCCGGCTTCGACCATTTCGACTACGTCAACCCCACCGCCCCCAAGGGCGGCGAGATGCGGCTGGCGGCGCTCAACACCTTCGACAACCTGAACCCGTTCATCGTCAAGGGCGTCGAGGCGGCCGGCAGCACCCTGCCGTTCGAGACCCTGATGACGCCCTCGGCCGACGAGCCCTTCAGCACCTACGGCCTGATCGCCGAAAGCGTCGAGCTGCCGGCCGACCGCTCGTGGGTGGCCTTCACCCTGCGCAAGGAGGCGCGCTGGCACGACGGCTAGCCCATCACCCCCGAGGACGTCATCTTCTCGCTGGAGACCCTGAAGACCAAGGGCGAGCCCAACTTCCGCTTCTACTACGCCGCGGTGACCAAGGCGGAGAAGGCCGGCCCCGGCAAGGTCAAGTTCAGCTTCAAGCCCGGCGACAACCGCGAGCTGCCGCTGATCATCGGTGAGATGCCGATCCTTCCCAGGCACTACTGGCAGGGCAAGGCCTTCGACGAGACCACCCTGACGCCGCCGCTGGGCAGCGGCCCCTACCGCATCGCCTCGCAGGAGCCGGGGCGCTGGGTGGTCTACGAGCGGGTGAAAAGCTATTGGGGCGCCAATCTGGCGGTGCGCAAGGGCTTCAACAACTTCGACCGCATCCGCTACGATTACTACCGCGACTCCACCGTGGCGCTGGAGGCGCTGAAGGCCGGCGAGTACGACTTCCGCGAAGAGAACGAGGCCAAGAAATGGGCCACCGCCTATGACGACTGGCCGGCGCTGAAGGACGGCCGCGCCAGGAAGGACCGCCTGGACAATCAGGTGCCCACCGGCATGCAGGCTTTCGCCTATAACATCCGCCGGCCGCTGTTCGCCGACCCCAAGGTGCGCCGCGCCCTGGCCTTCGCCTTCGACTTCGAGTGGACCAACAAGAACCTGTTCTACGGCCAGTACAAGCGCAGCGAGAGCTATTTCTCCAACTCGGAGCTGGCCGCCGCCGGCCTGCCGGGACCGCTGGAACTGAAGGTGCTGGAGCCCCTGCGCGCCCAGCTGCCGCCCGAGGTGTTCACCACCGAGTACCGCACCCCGCGCACCGAGGGCGACGGCAATATCCGCCCCAACCTGCGCATGGCCATGAATCTGCTGGAGGAGGCCGGCTGGACGGTGGAGCAGGGCAAGCTGGTCAAGGACGGCCGCCCCTTCCACTTCGAGATCCTGCTGGCCCAGCCCACCTTCGAGCGCGTGGTGCTGCCCTTCGTGCGCAACCTGACCCGGCTGGGCATCGAGGCCGAGGTGCGCACCGTCGACACCTCGCAGTACCAGAACCGGGTGCGCGCCTTCGATTTCGACATGATCGTCCAGAGCTGGGGTCAGTCGCTGTCGCCCGGCAACGAGCAGTCCATGTACTGGTCGAGCGAAGCCGCCGACCATCCGGGCAGCCGCAACGTGGTGGGCATCAAAAACCCGGCGGTGGACGTGCTGATCGAGCAGGTCATCTCCGCCACCACGCGGGAGGATCTGGTGGCCCGCACCCGGGCACTGGATCGCGCCCTGCTGTGGAATCACTACGTCATCCCGCAATGGCACCTGGGCGCCGACCGCCTCGCCTACTGGAACAAGTTCGGCCGCCCCGACACGATGCCCATGAAGGGCTTCCAGGTGTTCTCATGGTGGGTGAAGTGACCCCATGATCGCCTATGCCATCCGCCGCCTGCTGCTGATTCCCCTGACGTTGTTCGGCATCATGCTGGTCAACTTCACGGTGGTGCAGTTCGCTCCGGGTGGTCCGGTGGAGCTGATGATCGCTCGCATCGAGGGCACCGCCGTCGAGGGCACCGCCCGGGTGTCCGGCCTGGGCGGCGAGAGCGCGGCGGCCAAGGTCAAGGGCGGCGAGCACGGCGCCTATCGCGGCGCCCAGGGGCTCGACCCCGCCTTCATCAAGGAGATCGAGCGCCAGTTCGGCTTCGACAAGCCGGCGCATGAACGTTTCCTCCAGATGCTGGGCAACTACCTGCGCTTCGACTTCGGCAAGAGCTTCTATCGCGACGTCTCGGTGGTCGGTCTGGTGCTGGAGAAGATGCCGACCTCCATCTCGCTCGGGCTGTGGAGCACGCTGATCATCTATCTGGTGTCGATCCCGCTCGGCATCGCCAAGGCCACCCGCGACGGCTCCCGCTTCGACATCGCCACCTCATGGGGCATCATCGTCGGCTATGCGGTGCCGGGATTCCTGTTCGCCATCCTGCTGATCGTGCTGTTCGCCGGCGGGCGCTATGTCGCCTGGTTTCCGCTGCGCGGCCTCACCAGTCCCGGCTTCGAGGAATTGAGCTGGCTGGGCAAGGTGATGGACTATTTCTGGCATCTGGCGCTTCCGGTGACGGCCCTGGTGGTGGGCGGCTTCGCCAGCCTGACCATGCTGACCAAGAACTCGTTCCTCGAGGAGATCAACAAGCAGTACGTGGTCACCGCCCGCGCCAAGGGACTGCCCGAGAACCGCGTCCTCTACGGCCACATCTTCCGCAACGCCATGCTGCTGGTGGTGGCCGGCTTCCCCTCGGCGCTGGTGGGGATCCTGTTCACCGGCTCGGTGCTGATCGAGATCATCTTCTCGCTGGACGGCATCGGCCTGCTGGGCTTCGAGGCGGTGAGCAACCGCGACTATCCGGTGATGTTCGGCACGCTCTACGCCTTCAGCCTGCTGGGGCTGGTGCTGAGCCTGATCAGCGACCTCACCTACCACTTCGTCGATCCCCGCATCGACTTCGAGAAGCGGGAGGTGTGAGGATGAGTCGTGAGACACCGATGAATTCAGCTCAGGAGACTAAAGATCCTTTGACTGGCGCCATCCTCGCGGCTGCGTTCGAGGTGGCAGGGCTGCAATGCCTCAATTACCTGCGTGCCAGTGGCTTGCGAACGGCTCTCCTGATTAATTTCGGGCGCCCGAGGATTGAATACAAAAGAGTGACGCTATGAAATTTTCATCTGCGTTTATCTGTGTTCATCTGTGTCCCATAAGAATTCGTCACCCACGAGTTCGCCCATGCGCCTGACGCCCCTCACCCGGCGGCGGCTCGACGCGTTCAGGCGCAACCGGCGCGGCTTCTGGTCGCTGTGGCTGTTCCTGGCGGTGTTCCTGCTGACCCTGGGGGCCGAACTGGTGGCCAACGACCGGCCGATTCTGGTGTCCTATGACGGCACGCTCTATGCCCCCATCATCCGCGACTACCCCGAGACCAGCTTCGGCGGCGATTTCCACACCTTTGCCGACTACCGCGACCCGATGATCGCCGGCAACATCGCCGAGCATGGCTGGGCGTTGTGGCCGCCGATCCATTTCAGCTATCAGAGTGTCAACACCGAGCGCGCGGTGCCCCACCCGGCTCCCCCCGGCGCCGGCAACTGGCTGGGCACCGACGATCAGGGCCGCGACGTGGCGGCGCGGCTGATCTATGGGCTCAGGCTGTCGATCCTGTTCGGTCTGGCGCTGACGGTGGTCAGTTCGGTGGTGGGGGTGGCGGCCGGGGCGGTGCAGGGCTATTTCGGCGGCAAGGTCGATCTGGTGTTCCAGCGTTTCCTGGAGATCTGGGGCGGGCTGCCGCATCTGCTGATCCTGATCATCGTCGCCTCGATCATCAAGCCGGGATTCTGGACCCTGCTGCTAGTGCTGACGCTGTTCTCGTGGACCAGTCTGGTCAGCGTGGTGCGGGCGGAGTTCCTGCGCGCCCGCAACTTCGACTATGTCCGCGCCGCCAAGGCGCTGGGCATGGACGACCTGCGCATCATGAGCCGCCACATCCTGCCCAACGCCATGGTGGCGACGCTGACCTTCATGCCGTTCATCCTCAACTCGTCCATCGTCTCCCTGACCGCGCTCGACTTCCTCGGGCTGGGTTTGCCGCCCGGCTCGCCGTCGCTGGGCAACCTGCTGGCCCAGGGCAAGGAAAACCTGCAGGCGCCCTGGCTCGGCATCACCGGCTTCATCGTGGTGGCGGCGCTGCTGTCGCTGCTGGTGTTCGTCGGCGAGGCGGTGCGCGATGCCTTCGACCCCCGAAAGACCACGCCATGACCCAGCCGCTGCTCAGCGTCGATACCCTTGCCGTGTCGTTCGGCCGTGGCGCCGAGGAGGTCAAGGCGGTACGGGGGGTGTCGTTCACCCTGGCCAAGGGCGAGACCCTGGCGCTGGTGGGCGAATCCGGTTCGGGCAAGTCGGTGACGGCGCTGTCGGTACTGCAATTGCTGCCCTATCCGCGTGCCTGGCATCCCAGCGGCGCCATCCGCCTCGACGATACCGAGCTGGTGGGAGCGCCGGAGCCGGTGCTGCGGCAGGTGCGCGGCGGTCGGGTGGCCATGGTGTTCCAGGAGCCGATGACCTCCCTGAACCCGCTGCAATCCATCGAGCGCCAGATCGCCGAGGTGCTGGAAATCCACCATGGCATGCGCGGCCAGCCCCTGCGCGCCCGCGTCGTCGAACTGCTGCATCTGGTGGGCATTCCCGAGGCCGAGAAGCGCCTGGCCGCCCTGCCGCACGAGATGTCGGGCGGCCAGCGCCAGCGGGTGATGATCGCCATGGCCCTGGCCGGCGAGCCCGACATTCTCATCGCCGACGAGCCCACCACGGCGCTCGACGTCACCATCCAGGCGCAGATCCTGGCGCTGCTGAAGGAGTTGCAGCGGCGACTCGGCATGGCGCTGCTGTTCATCACCCACGACCTCGGCATCGTGCGCAAGATGGCCGATCGGGTCTGCGTCATGAGCCAGGGCGAGATCGTCGAGGCCGGGCCGGTGGAGCGGGTCTTCACCGCTCCCCAGCACCCCTACACCCGGCGCCTGCTCGCCGCCGAGCCCAAGGGACGGCCACAGCGGTCGGCGGAACCGGCGGCCGTAGTGATGGAGGCCACCGACCTCAAGGTGTGGTTCCCCATCAAGGCCGGCGTTCTCCGCAAGGTGGTCGGCCACATCAAGGCGGTGGACGGCGTCACCCTGGCGGTGCGCGAGGGCCGCACCGTCGGCGTGGTGGGCGAATCGGGCTCGGGCAAGACCACCCTGGGGCTGGCGCTGCTGCGCCTGCTGTCGAGCCGGGGCAAGGTGGTGTTCCAGGGTCGCGATCTCCAGGGCATGGAGGCCGCCGAGCTGCGCCCGTTGCGCCGCGGCATGCAGATGGTGTTCCAGGACCCCTACGGTTCCCTCAGCCCGCGCCTGTCGGTGGGCCAGATCGTCGGCGAGGGGCTGGAGGTGCACAAGCTGGCCGGCAGCGCCGCCGAGCGCCGCGACCTCATCGCCCGCACCCTGGAAGAGGTCGGCCTCGACCCCGCCACCCAGGACCGCTACCCGCACGAGTTCTCCGGCGGCCAGCGCCAGCGCATCGCCATCGCCCGCGCCCTGGTGCTGAAGCCGCGCTTCATTGTGCTCGACGAGCCCACCAGCGCGCTGGACGTTTCGGTGCAGGCGCAGATCGTCGACCTGCTGCGCGACATCCAGACGCGGCACCACATCGCCTACCTGTTCATCAGCCACGATCTACGGGTGGTGCGCGCCCTGGCCGACGACCTGATGGTCATGAAGGATGGCCAGGTGGTGGAAGCCGGCCCCGCCGACAGCCTGTTCGAGGCGCCGCGTTCCGCCTATACCCGCGCCTTGATGGCGGCAGCGTTCAACCTGGATGTTGCTTAATGCTCGATCAGACCTGTTGAAGGCCGCTCGCCGGTATAAGGCAGGTCGGCAGCTTCACCCCTACTTCCGCGGCGCGACAATGTCGGTGCGGGCGATGCGGCGCAACGAGACCTCCAGGCGGGCGTCGGCCTTGGCAATCTCTTCGAGTGCCTCGCGGGTGAAGTCGATATGCGCCTCGGCGGCCGAACGCGCCGCCGCCGGGTCGCCGGACATCACCGCCAGGTGCACGGCGCGGTGCTGCTCCAGCAGCAACTCGCGCACCCCCTTGCGCTGGTAGAGCTTGGAGCGGTTGTAGAAGACCTCCTTGCGCAGCATCTCGGACAGCGCCCGCATGATGTGCAGCATCACCACATTGTGTGACGCTTCGTAGACGGCGAGGTGGAAGTCGGCATCGGACTCGGCCTCGTCGGACGGATCGTCCTTGCCGTGGGCGGCGGCCATGGCCTGAAAGCTCTTGTCGATGATGGCGCGGTCGACCTCGGTGGCCCGCATCGCCGCCAGTTCGGTGGCCGCCCCCTCGACGAGGCAGCGGAATTCGAGGTAGTCGCGGGTGGTCTCGGGTCGCGAGCGCAGCATGGCGTAGAGCGGCTCGGTAAAGGTCTGCCCCAGCAAGGGTGCCACAAAGGTGGCTCCACCCTTGCCGGTGTAGAGCAGGCCGCGCTTTTCAAGCTTTTCCAGCGCCTCGCGCAGGGAGGGGCGCGACACGTCGAAGCGCGCTGCCAGTTCCCGCTCGGACAGCAGCCGCTCGTCGGAGCGCAACGAGCCTTCCAGGATCAACTGCTCGATATGCTCGGCGATGGTGTCGGCCAGCTTGGCGGTGCGGATGGGTTCGGTCATGGGGTGATTTTGGTCAAAAGTCTTTTCCAGCGCCACTGCTAATATGTCACGGCCGTCAGGCATAAACCTTTGGCCGGTGCGGTGGGGCCGCCGGCCCGGCGGTCGCGTGCCTCCAGCGCCCGCCGCATGTCTTCCGGCCTCCACCGGCCATCGCCGACCAGTTTCAGCCCGCCCACCATGTTGCGCACCTGATGGTGCAGGAACGAGCGTGCCGCGGCGCGCACCAGGATGTGCTCGCCGTCCCGCGTCACCTCCAGCACGTCCAGCGTCTTCATGGGCGAATGGGCCTGGCAGTCGGTATCGCGGAAGGTGGTGAAGTCGTGGTGACCGATCAGCACGGCGGCGGCCTCGGCCATGGCGCCCTCGTCCAGGGGCTTGGCCACCCACCAGGCGCGGTCGCGCTCCAGGGCCGGCGGGACGCGGCGATTGAAGATACGGTAGAGATAGGCCCGCCCGACGGCCGAGAAGCGGGCGTGAAAATCGTCCGACACCTGCCAGGCGGCCACCACCGCCACCCGATGCGGCTTCATGTGGAAATTGAGCGCATCGCGCACCGTCTCGGCGGAAAAGTCGCGCGGCAGGTCCACATGAGCCACCTGGCCGGAGGCGTGCACCCCGGCATCGGTGCGGCCGGCGGCGTAGACCGTGACCGCGGCCTGAACCAGACGGTGACAGGCCCGCTCGACCACATCCTGCACGGATTTGCCACTGTCCTGGCTCTGCCAGCCGACGAAGGGGGTGCCGTCGTATTCGATGAGAAGCTTGTAGCGGGGCATTTCCAGGCTTTCACGCAGAGTGGTGCGGCATCAGTGGCTCAGACCAACCCCTTCAGGTGGTAGATCAGCTCCAGCGCCTGACGGGCGCTCAACTCGTCGGGGTTGATGGCCTTGAGGCGCTCCTCGACGGCGGAGGACTTGGCGGGCGGACGGGGCTTGGGGGCCATGGCGGCGAACAGCGGCAGATCGTCGACCAGCCGCGCCAGCCCGGTGGCCTGTTCCGAGGTCTCGAGCAGTGCCAGCACCGCCTCGGCGCGGTCGATCACCTTGGCCGGCAGGCCGGCCAGGCGGGCGACGTGGATGCCGTAGGAGCGGTCGGCGGCACCGGCGCCGACCTCGTGCAGGAACACCACCTCGCCTTGCCACTCCTTGACCCGCATCATGTGGCAGGACAGCGACGGCAGGCGGGCGGTAAGCCGCGTCAGTTCGTGGTAATGGGTGGCGAACAGGGCGCGGCAGCGGTTGATCTCGTGCAACTGCTCGACCACCGCCCAGGCGATAGACAGGCCGTCATAGGTGGCGGTGCCGCGGCCGATCTCGTCGAGGATGACCAGGGCACGCGGTCCGGACTGGTTGAGGATGGCCGCCGTCTCCACCATCTCGACCATGAAGGTGGAGCGGCCGCGCGCCAGGTCGTCGGCGGCGCCCACCCGACTGAACAGGCGGTCGACCACGCCGATGCGGGCGCGGGCCGCCGGCACGAACGAGCCCATCTGCGCCAGCACCGCGATCACCGCGTTCTGGCGCAGGAAGGTGCTCTTGCCCGCCATGTTGGGGCCGGTGACCAGCCACAGCCGCTGGGTCTCCGACAGGTCGCAGTCGTTGGCGACGAAGGCGCCGGAGTGGGTGACTTCCAGCGCCGCCTCGACCACCGGATGGCAGCCGCCCTCGATCAGGAAGGCCGCGGAGTCGTCCACCACCGGCCGCGACCAGTGGCGTTCGACCGCCAGCTCGGCCAGGGCAGCCGAGGCGTCGAGGGTGGCCAGGGCGGCGGCCGCCTCGGCGATGGCCCCTGCCCGGCCGGTGATCTCGCCCACCAGATCGTCGAACAGCTCCAGTTCGAGGGCCAGGGCGCGGGCAGCGGCGCCGGTAAGGCGCTCGGCCAGTTCGATCAGTTCGGTGGTGGTGTAGCGCGCCCCGCTGGCCATGGTCTGGCGGTGGATGAAGTCGGTCCCCAGCCGGTCGGCCTGCTTGGTCGGTACCTCGATGTGGTGGCCGATGATGTTGTTGTGGCGGATCTTGAGGGCGGCGACGCCGGTGTCCTCGACATAGCGGCGCTCCAGCCGCATCAGGGCGCCGTGGCCCTCGGTCTTCAGCGATTTCAGCTCGTCGAGGCCGGGGTGGTAGCCCTCGCGGACGAAGCCGCCGTCGCGCTGGTTGAGCGGCAGCTCGGGCGCCAGGGCTCGGGTGAGGCGGTCCACCACCACCGAATGCTCACCCAGGGCGCGGCCGCACTCGGCCAGGCCGGGTGGGGCGTCGAGCGCCGGCTGGGCCAGCCGCGACCGCAGGCCGGGCACCTCGGCCAGGGCATCGCGCAGATTGGCAAGGTCGCGCGGGCCGCCCCGTTGCAGCGACAGGCGCGACAGGGCGCGTTCCATGTCGGGGCAGCGCTTCAGCGCCTCGCGCACCCCGGCGCGCACGCCCTCGTGCTCGACGAAGAAGGCCACCATGTCGAGGCGGCCGTCGATGGCGGCGGGCTCGGTCAGGGGCGCCGCCAGTTGCGCCGCCAGCAGCCGTGCCCCGGCCCCGGTCACCGTGCGGTCGATGGTGGCCAGCAGCGAGCCGCGCCGCTCGCCGGTCAGGGTGGCCGATAATTCCAGGTTGCGGCGGGTGGCGGCGTCGATCTCCATCACCGCGCCCTCGGCGAGGCGGCGAGGCGGCTTCAACAGGGGCAGCCTGCCCTTCTGGGTCAGTTCGACATAGTCCACCAGGGCACCGCCGGCCGCCAGCTCGGGGCGGGTGAAGGCGCCGAAGCCGTCGAGCGCACCGACGCCGTACAGGGTTTCGAGGCGGCGGCGGGCGTTCTCGGAATCGAAGCGCACCGAAGGCAGCGGCGTCAGGGCGTCCTTCCACTCGGCCCACACCTCGAACAACCCCTCGGCCTGCAACAGGCGGTCGGGCAGCAGCAGTTCGGTGGGCGACAGCCGGGCCAGGGCGGCGGCGAGGCTGTGCGGCTCGATGCGCTGCATGGCGAGGTCGCCGGTGGAGACGTCGACCCAGGCCAGCCCCAGTGCCCCTTGGGCCTCGGCCACCGCCGTCAGGTAGTTGTGGGCGCGGGCGTCGAGCAGGGTGTCCTCGGTGATGGTGCCGGCGGTGATCACCCGGACCACGTCGCGCGCCACCACCGACTTGCCGCCGCGCTTCTTGGCCTCGGCGGGATCCTCCATCTGCTCGGCGATGGCGACCTTGAAGCCGGCCCGTACCAGCCGCGGCAAATAGGCCTCGTAGGCGCGCACCGGCACGCCGCACATGGCGATGTCCTCGCCCAGGTGCTTGCCCCGCCGGGTCAGGGCAATGTCGAGCGCCGCCGAGGCCTTGACCGCGTCGTCGAAGAACAGCTCGTAGAAATCTCCCATGCGATAGAACAGCAGGCAGTCGGGATGCGCCCGCTTGATGGCGAGGTACTGCGCCATCATGGGCGTCGCGTCGCCTAAATCGCCGGGAGGAACGGTAGTTTCGGACATGGATGGGGGAACTTCAGGGATATGCGGTTAGGGCGGGGCACCTTACCACGGTCGACCGATGTGGCAAATGCCGACACCCCTAGGCAGCGTCGCGCGGCTGGAGCACAATGCTCGGGATACAGGAGGAGATGTCGCCATGGTCGAGACCAACTCCATCCGCGAAATGGTGGGCACCTTCGCCGATCGCGCTCACTTCGAAGCCGCCGTCGCGGCCCTGCTGAAGTCCGGGTTTTCCCGCAGTGATCTCTCGGTGCTGGCATCCCACGATTCCCTCGACGCCGTCGGCCACGAGGCCAAGCCGTGGCGGGATGTGCTGACCGCCCTGGTGGGCGAACTGAAATACGAGGGACCGCTGGTGGCCGCCGGGCTGATCGCCCTGGCCGCCGGACCCACCGGCGCCGCCATCGCCAGCCTGGTGGCGGCGGGGGTCGGCGGCGCCGCCGTCAAGGAGCTGCTCGACGAAGTCTCCGCCATCCCCGACTCCGAGGATTTCGCCCGGGCGCTCGCCGCCGGCAGCGTCATCCTGTGGGTGAGTGTGGACGAGGCGGCCCAGGTCGACACCGCCAAGCGGGTGCTGGTCGAGCAGGGCGCCGCCAACGTCCACCTGTTCGAGCGGCCGGTACGATAGAACGACCCTTCGAGACGGCTTTTCGGGGCCTGCTCGCGGTGAATCGTCATTTTGGTGGGAACGAGATAATCGCCTCACCCTGGGGAGCGCCACGCGGGCGCGTCTCGAAGGGTGACTCGCAACGATAACGCGCCAGGGAGCCTACATGACCAGCCACCCCCCCTCCCCGATCTCCTCGCCGGTGGGCGACGAGGCCAATGCCAACAACACCCTCGAGCGCGACACCCTTCTGATGCACGCCTCGGGGCGGCCGGGCAAGATCGAGGTCTGCCCGACCAAGCCCATGGCCACCCAGCGCGACCTGGCGCTGGCCTATTCCCCCGGCGTCGCCTTTCCCTGCCTGCACATCGCCCGCGATCCGAGCCTCGCCTACGACTACACCGCCAAGGGCAATCTGGTGGCGGTGATCTCCAACGGCACCGCGGTGCTGGGACTGGGGGACCTGGGGGCACTGGCCGGCAAGCCGGTGATGGAGGGCAAGGCGGTGCTGTTCAAGCGCTTCGCCGACGTCGACGCCATCGATCTCGAAGTCGACACCAAGGACGTCGAGGAATTCATCGGCGCCGTGCGCTATCTCGGCCCCACCTTCGGCGGCATCAACCTGGAAGACATCAAGGCGCCCGAGTGCTTCATCATCGAGCAGCGGCTGCGCGAACTGATGCCGATCCCGGTGTTCCACGACGACCAGCACGGCACCGCCATCATCGCCGCCGCCGGCATGCTCAACGCCTGCGATCTGACCGGGCGCGACTTCTCCAAGTTGAAGGTGGTGGTCAACGGCGCCGGCGCCGCCGGCATCGCCTGCGTCGAGCTGTTCAAGGCGCTGGGCGTCCGCCACGACAACGTCATCCTGTGCGACACCAAGGGCACCATCTACCAGGGCCGCACCGACGGCATGAACCAGTGGAAATCGGCCCACGCCGCCAAGACCTCGGCCCGCACCCTGGCCGAGGCCATGGAGGGCGCCGACATGTTCATGGGCCTGTCGGTCAAGGGCGCGGTGACGCCCGAGATGGTGGCCAGCATGGCCGACAAGCCGATCATCTTCGCCATGGCCAATCCCGACCCCGAGATCACCCCTGCCGAGGTCAAGCTGGTGCGCAAGGACGCCATCATCGCCACCGGCCGGTCCGATTATCCCAACCAGATCAACAACGTGTTGGGGTTCCCCTACATCTTCCGCGGCGCACTCGACGTGCGCGCCAGCACCATCAACGAAGAGATGAAGATGGCCGCCGCCAAGGCCATCGCCGCCCTGGCCCGCGAGGACGTGCCCGACGAGGTCGACGCCGCCTATTCCGGCCGCCGCCTGCGCTATGGCCCGGAATACATCATCCCGGTGCCGTTCGACCCGCGCCTGATCTCGTCGATCCCGCCGGCGGTGGCCAAGGCGGCCATGGACAGCGGCGTCGCCCGCAAGCCCATCGTCGACATGGAGGCCTATCGCCAGCAGCTCTCGGCCCGCCTCGACCCCACCGCCGCCAGCATGCACACCATCACCGCGGTGGTGAAACGCAATCCGCGCCGGGTGGTGTTCGCCGAGGGCGAGGAGGAGAAGCAGATCCGCGCCGCCATGGCCTTCCACAACGACGGCCTCGGCCACCCCATCCTGCTGGGCCGCGAAGACCGGATCCGCGAGACCATGCAGCGCATCGGCCTGCCCGCCGACACTGGCTGGCTCGACATCGTCAACGCCAAGCTGTCGACCCAGACCAAGACGTATACCGAGATGCTGTACAAGCGGCTGCAGCGCCGGGGCGCCCTGCATCGCGACGTCAGCCGCATGGTCAACCAGGAGCGCAACATCTTCGGCGCCCTGATGGTCGAGGCTGGCGACGCCGACGCCATGGTCACCGGCCTGACTCGCAACTACTGGCAGGCCTTCGAGGAGATCAAGCGGGTGGTCGACCCAACGCCGGGCGAGCTGCTGTTCGGCATGACGGTGCTGATCAGCCGCGGCCGGGTGGTGTTCATCGCCGACACCACGGTGCACGAGACGCCGACGCCGGTGCAACTGGCCGACATTGCGGTGCAGACTGCCCGCAAGGCAATGCAGATGGGCCACAAGCCGCGCGTCGCCCTGGTGTCCTACTCGACCTTCGGCAATCCATCCTCCGACCGTGCCGAGCGGGTGCGGGAGGCGGTAGCCATCCTCGACGAGCGCAACGTCGACTTCGAGTATGACGGCGAGATGGCGGCCGACGTGGCGCTCGATCCCGAGCTGCTGAGCCACTACCCGTTCTGCCGCCTGACCGAGCCGGCCAACATCCTGATCATGCCCGGCCTGTATTCCGCCCATATCGGCGCCGAACTGGTGCAGAAGCTGGGCGGCGGCAGCACCATCGGGCCGATCATGATGGGCCTGTCCAAGCCGATCCAGATCACCTCGATGGACGCCACCGCCACCGACATCGTCAACATGGCGGTACTGGCCTGCTACGACGCGGTCAAGGG
>CAJANL010000213.1 GCA_903941105.1 uncultured Rhodospirillaceae bacterium | reverse complement strand
TGAGGTGGTGGCCATCGGCGCCGCCATCCAGGGCGGCGTGCTGAAGGGCGAGGTCAAGGACGTCCTGCTGCTCGACGTGACCCCGCTCAGCCTGGGCATCGAGACGCTGGGCGGCGTGTTCACCCGCCTGATCGACCGCAACACCACCATCCCGACCCGCAAGAGCCAGGTGTTCTCCACCGCCGAGGACAACCAGACCGCCGTCACCATCCGCGTCTTCCAGGGCGAGCGCGAGATGGCCGCCGACAACAAGGTGCTGGGCCAGTTCGATCTGGTGGGCATCCCCACGGCGCCGCGCGGCGTGCCGCAGGTGGAGGTCACCTTCGACATCGACGCCAACGGCATCGTCAACGTCCAGGCCAAGGACAAGGCCACCGGCAAGGAACAGGCCATCCGCATTCAGGCCTCGGGCGGCCTGGGCGAGGCCGACATCCAGCGCATGGTCAAGGAGGCCGAGGTTCACGCCGCCGAGGATCGCAAGCGCAAGGAAGTGGTCGAGGCCAAGAACCATGCCGACGGCCTGGCACATGCCACCGAGAAGAGCCTGAAGGAATTCGGCGACAAGGCGCCGGCCGACATCAAGGCCGCCATCGAGAAGGACCTGCAGGCCCTCAAGGACGTCATGGGCGGTGAGGATCTCGAAGCCATCAAGGCCGCCACCGAGGCGCTGACCCAGACCTCCATGAAGTTGGGCGAGGCCATGTACAAGGCCAGCCAGGAGGCCGGGGCGGCCGAGGGCGGCGCCGATGCCAAGACGGGCACCGGTCAGAAGCCCGGCCACGACAGCACGGTGGTCGATGCCGATTTCGAGGAAGTCGACGGCGACAAGAAGCATAAGTAGGGTTTCGATCCCCCCTCCCCCAGCGGGGAGGGGGGATCGATGACGGGGGCGTCGGCACGATGATCGGCAAGGCATGAGCAAGCAGGACTACTACGAGCTTCTTGGCGTCCAGAAGGGCGTCGGCGCCGACGACATCAAGAAGGCCTACCGTAAGATGGCCATGCAGTATCACCCCGATCGCAATCCGGGTGACGCCTCGGCTGAGCAGAAATTCAAGGAAATCAACGAAGCCTACGACGTGCTGAAGGACGAGCAGAAGCGCGCCGCCTACGACCGCTTCGGCCATGCCGCCTTCGAGCAGGGCGGTGGGCGCGGCTTCGGCGGTGGCGATTCGCCGTTCGGCGGTGGCGGCTTCGCCGACATCTTCGACGAGATGTTCGGCGAGTTCATGGGCGGCGGCGGCCGGCGCGGCCAGAGCAGCGGCCGCGGCGCCGACCTGCGCTACAACATGGAAATCAGCCTGGAGGACGCCTTTTCCGGCAAGCAGACCACCATCCAGGTGCCGGCCTCCAGCCCTTGCGAGGAGTGCAAGGGCTCGGGCGGGGCCGGCGGCAGCCAGCCGGTGGCCTGTCCCACCTGCAAGGGCGCCGGCAAGGTGCGCAGCCAGCAGGGCTTCTTCACCATCGAACGCACCTGCCCGTCCTGCCAGGGCGCCGGGCGTGTCATCAAGGACGCCTGCCGCGGCTGCGGCGGCACCGGGCGGACCCGGCGCGAGAAGACGTTGCAGGTCAACATTCCGGCCGGAGTCGAAGAGGGCACCCGCATCCGGCTGGCCGGCGAGGGCGAGGCGGGGGTGCGCGGGGCGCCGCCCGGCGATCTCTACATCTTCCTCACCATCCAGCAGCACCGCTTCTTCCAGCGCGACGGCGCCAACATCTATTGCCGGGTCCCCATTCCCATGACCACCGCGGCGCTGGGCGGCGCCATCGAGGTGCCAACCGTCGACGGCTCCAAGGCCAAGGTCACCATCCCCGAGGGCACCCAGAGCGGCCATCAGTTCCGCCTGCGCGCCAAGGGCATGAGCGTGCTGCGCAGTCCGGCGCGCGGCGACATGTTCATCCAGGCGGTGGTCGAGACGCCGGTCAACCTGACCACCCGCCAGATCGAACTGCTGCGCGAGTTCGAGAAGCTGGGCGAAGACGGCAAGCACAGCCCGGAAAGCCAAGGCTTCTTCGCCAAGGTCAAGGAGCTTTGGGACGATTTGAAGGGCTAAGGGCGGGGAAGCGCGTCACAACCCGCCACAATCCGACTCGCAACGTCGGTGGTTTCGCCGTTTCCCGCCGGGCCATACTGGGCGCGAATTAGACCCAGCCGGGAACACCGCGATGGACCGTGAAACCAAGGCCCGCTGCCGGGGATGCAAGCATTGCTGGGACAGTCAGTGCTGCAACATCTCCGCCCACGTCCAGCGGGCCTACGGCATGCAGGGCGAGTGCCGCTTCTTCGCCGAGATGTCCACCGCCCTCCTCCCCGGGCAGCCGAAAATTACCGCCACCGTGGCGTAGGCGCCGATCCCCGGACGAGCGTCACGACGTCGACAGAAATCTCCGGTCGGTGCCTTCCAGCACCAGACAGGTGAGGTGCCCGGTGCGATACGCACCGGTGTCGATGGCGATGCGGTTCTGCCGCACTTCGGGGACCGCAACCACCGAATGGCCATGCACCACCACCCGGCCGAAGTCTTCCTCGCTCCATAGGAAGGCGTCGCGGATCCACATCAGGTCGTAGCTGTCCTGGCGATCCAGCGCCACGCCTGGGCGCACCCCGGCATGGACGAAGATGTAGCCGCCTTCCAGGTGGCGCACCGGTAGCCGCGACAGGAAGCGGAGATGGGCCGGCGGCAGGCTGCGGTAGAGCAGGCGCTGCATGGCCGGGCAATCGTTGACCGACATACCGTCGGGGATGCGACCGAGATAGGACCGCACCGTTTCCAGCCCGCCATTGGCCAACCAGGCGCGCCCTACCGAGAAATCGGCGAGGAACTCCAGCATGAAGTCCTCGTGATTGCCGCGCAGCGTCACCCATTCGGTCCCGGCCAGCGGTCCCTCGCGGCCCGGACCGGCGACGAGCCGGTCCACCACTTCCCGCGATTGCGCCCCCCGGTCGATATAGTCGCCGAGGAAGACCAGAACCGCCCGCGACGGCCGGCGCTCGGCCAGATCGCGGCCGATCTCGTCCAACAGCCGTTCAAGCAGCCCGATGCAGCCGTGTACGTCCCCAATGGCGTAAACGCGGGAGCCGGCCGGCACGGCAGCCGGCGGCAGGGTATTGTCTCGTGCCGTCGCGGTGCTCATTTCCACTAGGATGGGCTGATTGGCCGATGGTAAATTATACTTAATGTGCCATTGTCATAGTTTAAGGCAAGCGGCAACGCTCGCTTGGGTTTGATCTTGGGGAAAACGGGGCTCGAATGAGCGCGTCGGCGTTCGGCGGAAGGCAACAGGAAGTCGTCACCACGGAGAGCTTGCTGTTCGACGCGGCGGAGCGTGTCGGCAGGATTCGTGAAGGCCGCATGGCGCTCCACCTTCACCTGTCGCGCCTGCTGCCGCAGAACCGCGAGGATGCCAAGATCCGCATCGCCGCCCGCATGTTCGAGACCATGGTCGACGCCGTGCGCGGCCAGATGTTCCTGCTGACCAACAACGACATCGTGCTGATCTGCAAGGATGCCCGCCTCCAGGACCTCGACTCCATTGTCTACAAGCTGCGGGCGCTGTTCTCCAAGGACCCCCTGACCTACGCCGAGTCCGAGGACGGCCAGGACCGCTTCGTCACCTACTACGACATCGAGATCGAGTACGACTCCTTCTTCGCCCTGTGCGGCCAACTGGTGCAGGGCGCCAAGAAGCGCATCGCCGACGCCCGCGTCGCGCCGCAGATTCAGCCGCTCGACGCCAAGAACCTCACCCACGTGCTCGAACGCATCGGCACCACCGATATCGCCGGCGTGGTGCGGCGTCAGGCCTGCATCTACATCAACGAGAAGATGACGGCCGAGGTGGCGTTCCAGGAATTCTTCATGTCCATCGCCGACCTGCAGCGGGTGCTGGCGCCGGACGTCAACATTCTGTCCAACCGCTGGCTGTTCCAGCACCTGTCGCAGGTGCTCGATCTGCGCGTGCTGTCCTGCCTGCAGGATATGCCGCTGCGCAAGCAGCCGGCCGCCTTTTCGGTCAACCTCAACATGGCCACCGTCAACACGCCGGTGTTCCAGGCCTTCGAGAACACGGTGCGGGGCAAGGCCGGCATCTATGTCGAATTCCAGCTGGTGGACATCTTCAACGACCTGGACGGTTTCTTCCGGGTGCGCGACCGCCTGCGCGCCGCGGGCCACAAGTCGGTGCTGGACGGCATGAGCCCCATCACGCTGCAATTCATGGATTGTGAACTCTACGACACCGATTTCGTCAAGGTGAGCTGGAGCCCAGACATGGCCGACGACCTGCAAACCGCCGAATTGGCGCAGGCATTGGGGCCGGTGGGGTTCGACCGCATCATTCTGTCCCGTTGCGACACCGAGACCTCCATCGCCTGGGGCCTGCAGCAGGGCATCCGCTATTTCCAGGGCCGTTTCCTCGATGCCATGATCTCGGCCGTCACCATGGCGGAGTGCGAGAAATCCAGCGCCTGCACGCTCAACCAGTGCACCCAGCGTCACGGCGTCATCACCGGCCGGCCGCGCGTCGAGTGCGGCGACAACGACATGCTCGACGCCTTTCCCGCGCTCAAGGTCTTCCGCTGATGCAGAACGCCCCGACCGCCGGGCAGCCGCGCGTCGCCAGCCAGGAAAACCTGCTGCTGGACTATGTCCGCCGGCTGGAGCGTCACCGCCAGGACCGTCGGGCGGTGCACATCCACCTCTCGGATCTGCAGCAGGTCAACCGGCGCGAGCATCACCTGCGCATGGCCAGCGGCACCTTCGAAAACTTGGTCAAGATGTTGCAGGGGCAGCTGTTCTCGCTGGCCAATTGCGACCTGATGCTGATTTACAAGAGCCAGGCGCAGGACGAGGTGGAGTCCGCCATCGTCAAGCTGCGCTTCCTGTTCTCCGACGATCCGCTGGTGTCCAGCGACGGCACCGCCAGCGGCACCTTCTGCACCTGGTACAATCTCGACCGCGAGTACGAGGTGCTGCTGTCCTTCGCGCAGAAGCTGGTGCAGGACGAGCAGGGCCGCAAGGCCGCCTCTGCCGAACAAACGGCGTTGGCCGCCCGTTTCGCCAGCAAGCCGAAGGGCTCGCCCTTCACCCCCGAGCTGTTGAGCCGGGTGGAAACGTTGCTGGGGCAGGCCGACCTCGCCAACCTGATGCGGCGCCAGGCGGTGTGCGCCGTGGTGGGCAAGGCGCCGCCACAGCCGGTGTTCCACGAGCTGTTTATCTCCATCGCCGACCTGCGCCAGACCCTGATGCCCAACGTCAACATGAACTCCAGCCCCTGGCTGTTCCAGCAGTTGACCGAGACGCTGGACCGCCGCGTCCTCTCCATGCTGAACAAGCACGACGACCGGACGCTGGAAGGCGACATCAGCATCAATCTCAACGTCTCCACCCTCCTGTCGCCGGAATTCCTGGTGTTCGACGACAACGTCAAAGCCGGCATGCGCGGTACCATCGTGCTGGAGTTGCAGAAGGTCGACATCTTCGCCGATCTCGGCGCCTACCTGTTCGCGCGCGACTTCGCCCATGACCGCGGCTACCGGATCTGCATCGACGGCCTGGCCTATTCCATGCTGCCCTTCGTCGATCGCGACCGGCTGGGCGCCGACCTGATCAAGCTGATTTGGGACCCCTCGCTCAACGACGAGCGCGACAAGAAGACCGACGCCTTGCGCCGCATCGGGGTGACGCGAATCATCCTGTGCCGCTGCGACACGCCGTCGGCCATCGACTACGGCCATTCCATCGGCATCAGCCTGTTCCAGGGCCGACACGTCGAGGCCACCCTGCAAAGCGACACCCGCCGCCGCGGTGTCCGCAACCGGCCGCGCGGCTAGTGGGACTTCGTCGGGCTAGGCGCGGGCCAGCCGGGACCTTATATTCAGCGCCATGAGCACCTCCCTCGCCATCGAGGCTCGCAGCCTCTGCAAGGCCTTCGGTAGCGTTGTCGCCGTCGACGACGTCAGCTTCGCCATTCCCACCGGCTCGACCACCGCGCTGCTGGGCGGCAACGGCGCCGGCAAGACCACCACGCTCAGCATGCTGCTCGGCCTCCTGGTGCCCAGCTCGGGAACCATCCGGGTGCTGGGCGAGGACATGGTGCAGCACCGCTACCGGGTGCTGCCGCGGCTGAACTTCTCCAGCCCCTATGTGGACCTGCCGCATCGGTTGACGGTACGGCAGAATCTCACCGTCTACGGCCATCTCTACGGCATCCCCGACGTCAGAGGCCGCATCGCCGAGCTGGCCGCCGAGCTGGACCTGGAGAGCATCCTGGGGCGCGCGGCGGGCAAGCTGTCGTCGGGACAGAAGACTCGGGTGGCACTGGCCAAGGCCATGCTCAACAAGCCCGAACTGCTGCTGCTGGACGAGCCCACCGCCTCGCTCGACCCCGACACCGCCGACTGGGTGCGCGGCTGGTTCGAGGCCTATCGCGCCCGCACCGGGGCGACCATCGTGCTGGCGTCGCACAACATGGCCGAGGTCGAGCGCCTATGCGACCACGTGCTGATCATGAAGCGGGGCCGCATCGTGGATTCAGGCAGCCCGACGGCGCTGATCGACCGCTACGGCCGCGCCACCATGGAGGAAGTCTTCCTCGACATCGCCCGCGACCGCCAGAAGCCATCGGCGGCGGCACAATGAGCGCCACTTCCGCCTTCAGCTTTCGCCGGGTCGGCGCCATGGTGCTGCGGCACCTCTATATCCTGCGGGGATCGTGGCCGCGGATCCTGGAGATGGCCTACTGGCCGGCGGTCAACGTGGTGGTGTGGGGGTTCACCAGCCAGTTCTTCCAGGCGAATTCGTCGTGGGTGGCGCAGGCGGCCGGGGTACTGATCGGCGCGGTGATTTTGTGGGATGTCATGTTCCGCGGCAATCTCGGCGTCTCGCTGTCGTTCATGGAGGAGATGTGGTCGCGCAACCTCGGCCACCTATCGGTCAGCCCGTTGCGGCCCTATGAGCTGGTGGCCTCGCTGCTCGCCATGAGCTTCATCCGCACCATGATCGGGGTGGTGCCGGCCAGTCTGCTCGCCATCCCGCTCTACCATTATTCGGTCTACGACCTGGGTCTGCCGCTGATCGCCTTCTGGATCAACCTGATGGTCACCGGCTGGGCCATCGGCCTTGCCGTCTCGGCCTTGGTGCTGCGCTTCGGTCTGGGGGCCGAAAGCCTGGCCTGGGTGCTGGTCTTCGCGGTGGCGCCGGTGGCGGGGATCTACTATCCGATCGCCATCCTGCCCGATTGGTTGCAGGTGGTGGCCTGGGCCTTGCCGCCGGCCCATGTCTTCGAAGGCATGCGGGCGGTGATGTTCGGCAAGCCCTTCCCCACCCAGCTGCTGCTGTCGGCCATGGCGCTGAATGCGGTCTACATCGCCATCGGCGTGGCGCTGTTCCTGCGCGTCTTCCATGGGGCGCGGATCAGGGGGCAACTGCTCAACATGGGGGAGTAACACCATTTCCAGAAAATTCTGACCTGTGGTCAAAATTTTCAGGCCCTCGCCGGGCGGGCGCATCCACGCCCTTGGCCGCGCCCTCAGTGGGCGCTGGAAACCCGCTTCAGGAAGCAGAAATTCCTGAAGCGGGTATAGCGAGACCCTCCGGAGTGCGCTCGTCCGGCCGAGCGCACACCCGCGGAGAAGCGGGCCACGTCGCTTTGCAGGGCTTCCGACTGGTGCAACAGGTTGTCGGCGGCGCTCAGAACCCGGGTCGAGGCATCCTCCGCCACCGAAGAAGCGCGGGTGACCTCGCCGATGATGCGCATGACATGGCTGGTGCCTGCCGCCGCCGATTCGGTGTTACGGGCGATGGCGTCGGTGGCTTCGCCCTGGCGTTCCACCGCGCAAGCCACCGCCGCCGAGATGGCACTGATTTTGCCGATGGTGTCGGTGATGGCGCCGATGGCCCGCACCGCCTCGCCGGTGGCGGATTGGATGGCGGAAATCTGCCGACTGATATCGTCGGTGGCGCGGGCGGTCTGGTTGGCGAGGTTCTTGACCTCGCCCGCCACCACCGCGAACCCCTTGCCCGCCTCGCCCGCCCGTGCCGCCTCGATGGTGGCGTTGAGCGCGAGAAGGTTGGTCTGGCCGGCGATGTCGTTGATCAGCTGGACCACTTCGCCGATGCTGCGCGCCGCATCGGCAAGTCCCTTGACGATGGAATCGGTGCGGTGGGCCTGATCGACGGCGTGGGCCGAGACCCCGGCGGCATCCGCCACGCTGCGGGCGATCTCGCCGATGGAGGCCGCCAGCTGCTCGGCGGCGGTGGCGGCACTCTCGACGTCGTCGGCGGCGCTGGACGAGGCCACGGCCACGGCGTCGGCGTTCCGATGCGCCTGGGCGGCGGCGGCCGACATGCCTTGCGCGGCCTCCTGCAAGTCGCGCGACGCCACCGATACCGAGCGGGCGACGCCTTCGACCACCTTCTCCAACTCGTCGGCGATGCGGTCCAGGGTGGCTCGCTTGTCGGCCTCGGAGCGGCGGCGTTCCTCGCGACGCTGCTCGGTCATGGCCTGGCGATCCACCGCCCCCTCGCGGAACACCACCAGGGCGCGGGCGAGGTCGCCGATCTCATCGCGGCGACTGGCAAAGGGCGGCTCGGTCGACAGGTCGCCGGCGGCCAGTTGCTTGGTCGCCTCGACGATGCGTCGCAACGCCGGCACCGTGCTCAGGATCAGCCAGATGACGATGATGCTGCCGAGCCCGATGCCGATCAGCCCGGCCGCGAGGGCGGGGACGACCATCTGCGGATTGTGGTCGCTCAACTCCATCAGATAAAGGAGGAAGAAGCTCCACGCCACGGCCACCGGAGGGATGAAGGCCACGACGATCTTGAGGCCGATACCACGCAAAAATACCCTGAGCATCGCCATTACGCTGACTACCTCGCCGGCCATAGGCGTCCTCCCGGTCGCCGGCGAGCCCTTCCCGTAGCCCGTCGCGTCGGCAAAACGTGTGGATGAAATTCAACATTGGCCGAGAACCGCAAACCCGTCAATCCTCGCGCCCCGGAAGGCCAGCGGCTGCGCCTATGTGCCGCACCTTCGCGCCCTTGCGCCGCCCCGCCGTCACCCCTATGCCGGGCCTGAAAAACAGGCTACAACGTTGCCATGAGGACCCTCTACCACCATCCGCTCTGCCCCTTTTCGCGCAAGGTGCGGATCGTCTTGGCCGAAAAGAAGCTGGAAGCCGACGTCCAGGTCGAGAAGTTCTGGGAACGGCGGCCGGAGTTCGTCGCCCTCAATCCCAGCGGCGACGTGCCGGTGCTGGTCGAGGAAGGCGGCACCGCCCTGTCGGACGCCACCGCCATCTGCGAATACCTCGACGAAGTGCATCGCGAGCCGCCGCTGCTGCCGACCGAGCCGGTCGCCCGCGCCGAGGTCCGTCGGCTGGTGGGCTGGTTCGGCGCCAAGTTCCACACCGAGGTGACCGTCAACCTGGTGGGCGAGAAGGTGTTCCGCCGCCTGTCCCAAAGCCATGCCGAGCCCGATTCGCGCAAGATCCGCACCGGCTACAGCAACATCCACGCCCATCTCGACTATATCGGCTGGCTGATGGAACGCCGCGCCTGGCTGGCCGGCGGCAACTACACCCTGGCCGACGTGGCGGCGGCGGCGCAGATTTCCTGCGTCGATTATGTGGGCGACGTGCCGTGGGACAGCCACGCCGGCGCCAAGGACTGGTACGCCCGCGTCAAGTCGCGCCCCAGCTTCCGCGCCATCCTTTCCGACCACCTGCCCGGGGTGCCCCCGCCGAAGCATTACGCGGATCTCGATTTTTGAGGATCAAGACGGGCGTCCTTGCAGTGACGGCGATCTTGCTTGTCGCTTGTTCCGCCCCCGCCCTTGCTCAGGTGATCAGCCGCCTGCCCACCGCCGAGCGGGTGGTGGCCCTGACCTTCGATGCCTGCGAGGGACCGGCGGCACCGGCCGTGTTCGATCGCAAGATCACCGACTTTCTGGTGGCCCGGAAGATTCCCTTCACCGTCTTCGCCACCGGCCGCTTCGCCCGACGCAACGCCGGGCCGCTGGCGGACTTGGCTCGGCATCCCTTCGTCGAGGTGGAGAACCACTCCTTCGACCATCCACAGCACATGGAACGCCTCGATGCCGCCGAGGTGCGCGCCCAGGTGGAGGATACCGACAGGCTGATCGAGGAGATCACCGGCCGCCGCCCGCGCTTCTTCCGCTTCCCCGCGGGAAACTATGACGCCGCCACCCTGGCCACCGTCGAGGCCACCGGGCACAAAGTCGTTCATTGGAGCTTCGAGTCCGGCGATCCCGCCCGCGGCCTGATGCCCGGAAATCTGCGCGATTGGGTGTTGAGCAAGACCCGGCCCGGCCATATCCTGATCTTCCACGTCAACGGCCGCGCCCCCGCCACCGGCGAGGCTCTGCCCGCCATGGTGGCCGAGTTGGAGCGGCGCGGCATCCGCTTCGTACGACTGGACGAGGTCCTGCAGTGAGCGCCTTCGCCCTTGACCGTCATCCCCTGGCCGGCTTCGACCTGCGCCCACTCGTCCCCGCCGAGGCGGCCGACACCGCCCGGGCACTGGTGGCGCTCGACCCCTGGCGGACGCTGGGCTTCTCCGCAGAGGCACTACAGCGTTACCTCGGCCGCGACGACCCCGGCCTGTCGCGCTTCATGGCGGACTGCGGCGACTGGCCGGCCGGCGTGCTGGCGGTCCGGCGACCCTGGCTACGCGGCGCCTATATCGAATTGCTGGCGGTGTTCCCCGACCAGCAGGGCCGCGGCATGGGCAAGACGATGCTGGACTGGGCCTGCGGCCAGGCCAAGGCGGCCGGCGAGACCAATCTGTGGGCCTGCGTCTCCGACTTCAACACGCCGGCCCGCGCCTTCTACGCCCGCCAGGGCTTCACCGAGGTCGCGCCACTGCCCGATCTGGTGAGTCCGGGGCGGGCCGAGATCCTGCTCCGCAAGCGGGTGGAGTGAAACCGGCGACCGCCCGATCTGACCTGCTGATGACTGTTCGCTGGTCTGGAATCCCAGCCTGGCCGCTTACCGGGCCGCCGGCAGCCGTCCCGCCAGCGCTGCGGTGACGCCGAAGCGGATGACGTCGTGGCAGTGGTTGCAAAGGGCCTTGCGCGAGCCGTCGAAGTCCTCGACCGTCACCGGCGGATGGAATTGCACCTCGATGGTCGGCCGTCCCAGGCCCAGGGCGCCGATGAGGTGGCCGAACAGGGTCATGTCGCCGTACCAGGCGAAGAAGGGCCGCAAGGCACGGCCCATGGGGAAGCCGTCGACGCGGGTATAGGCCACCGATACCGGCTGTACCGGCAGCGGTCGGCCATCGGCTTTCGACCGCTCGGCCACCGCGAAGAACGAGCTCTTGAACGGCAGCACCAGATTGCCGTCGTTGCTGGTGCCCTCGGGGAACAGCAGCAGCAGCACGCCCTCGTCGAGGCGGCTGCCCAGGTTGTCGCGCTCGCGGGCGGCGGCGTTGGGCCGGCGGTCGATGAAGGCGGTCTTGGCAACGCGGGCGAGATAGCCGAACACCGGCCAGCCCGCCACCTCGGCCTTGGCGACGAAGACCGTCGGCACCAGCGCTCCCAGCACCACGATATCGAGATAGGTGGCATGGTTGGCCACCAGCAACCCCGGCCCCTCGGTCAAGGGCGTGCCGCGAACCACCACCTGAAAGCCCAGCAGTTTGACCACCACGCGCCAGTAGGCCGAGCAGTACGCCGGGTAGCGGCGGTAGCCGGCTGCCACCAGCACCAGATAGGGCGGCAATGCCACCCCCGTCCACAGCAGGAAGGCCAACAGGCGAACGAAGGCGGCAGCGTAAGAGATCATGACGCCATCACTTCCCTGCTCGCGATTTCCTTGGTGGTACGGTCGTAGTGGCTGCGGTATTTCTCGGTGACCAGGTCGGTCTTGACGATGACGCAGACGTCGGTGGTGTTGAACTGGTGATCGACCACGGCGCCGTCGCCGACAAAGCCGCCCAGCCGCAGGTAACCCTTGACCAGCGGCGGCAGCGCCGCCAAGGCTCGGCGGGGGTCGAGACTATCCTTGGGGCGGCAGGCCATGTCCACGTGCAACCCGGGCAGGGCGCGTGGACGCAGAGCCTCGGGGGCCAGATGGAAATGGTAAAGGTAGGACAGGTGCTCCGCCAGGGCGTCGGGGTCGGTGCCGGGCAGGCTGGCGCAGCCGAACATCAGATCGACCTCGTTTTCAAAAACATAGGCGGCGATGCCGGCCCACAGCAGCTGCATGGTCGAGCGATTGCGGTAGGCCATATCGACGCATGACCGTCCCAGTTCCATGAATCGGCCGCCATTGGCCAGGACGGGGGCAATGTCGTATTCGCCGGCGGTATAGAAGCGGCCGAAGTCCTCGCCCACCCAGCGACGCAGCAACCGGTAGGTACCCACCACCGCCTTGCCACCGGAACCGCGGGCGGGGTCCAGCACCAGCAGATGGTCGCAAATGGCATCGAAGTCGTCGACGTCGATCAGCCGGGCCACCATGGCGTCGGTCGGCTTCGCTCCCATCTCGTCATAAAAGACGCGGTAGCGCAGGGCCTGGGCGGCGACGATCTCCTCCGCGTTGGCGGCGAGTCGCACTTCAAGCCGATCGGATGCGACGGACTGCATTTCCCCTCGTGATGACGTCCGCGCTCACTTCGTTCCGGGCTTTTCGCCGGGAACCAGAGGAACGCCATACAACTCCAGGCGATGTCCGACCAGTTTATAGCCGTACCGCAGCGCAATTTCACGCTGCATCGCCTCGATCTCCGGACTGGAGAACTCGATCACCTTGCCCGACTGCATGTCGATCAGATGGTCGTGATGGTCGCCCGCCGATTCTTCGTAGCGGGCGCGACCGTCGCCGAAATCGTGGCGCTCAAGGATCGCCGCCTCCTCGAACAGCCGCACCGTGCGATAGACGGTGGCGATACTGATGCGGGGGTCGATGGCGGTGGCGCGGCGATAGACCTCCTCCACATCGGGATGGTCGGCCGACTGGGACAGCACGCGGGCAATCACCCGGCGCTGGTCCGTCATCTTCATGCCCTTGTCGACGCAACGCTGCTCGATCCTGGAAATCATACCTCAATCCTGGTGCGAAGCCGTACTGGGATCAAGAGACAACGGGCGCCGCGGACGATTGATCCCGCGACGCCCCACCTTCGACCTGCGAAAGGCCTCAGACCGCCCGCTTGCGCTTGCGCGGCTTGGTGCCGAGACCGATCTTCTTGGCCAGGCTCGACCGGTGCTGCGCGTAATTTGGAGCCACCATGGGATAGTCGGCGGGGAGGCCCCAGCGCTCGCGGTATTCCTCGGGCGCCATGTTGTAGGCGGTCTTCAGATGCCGCTTCAGCATCTTCAGCTTCTTGCCGTCTTCCAGGCAAATGATGTAGTCCGGGGTAACGGACTTCTTGACGGGCACCGCCGGCAAGGGCCGCTCGGGTGCCACGGGGGCGCTGCCGACGCTGGCCAGGGTCCGGTAGACCTCGTGGATCAGCTGCGAAAGATCGCTGACTGAAACGCTGTTGTTGCCGACATGGGCAGCAACGATTTCGGTAGTGAGCGTCAGCAGGTCGCTGGAGTTGGAACGCTCCGACATAATTGAGCAGGCCTCCGATATCGATAGTTCGCTTCTTATAATTCCTTCGCATGGCCCTGGCAATAACGAATCCCAATAACTCAAATGTCGAGAATCGCATGACTGAGAAGGCAAACTACTACCTTGACATCACACCGGAGGTCTGCCCCTTGACCTTCGTCCGCACTAAGTTGCTGGTGGAGCGCATGGCGTCCGGCGAAGTCGCGGAAGTTCGGCTCAAAGGCGCCGAACCGCTCCTCAATGTCCCCAGATCACTGGCCGAACTGGGCCATCAGATCTTGTCCTTGACGGCTGAAAATGGCGAGGGACCAGAGGGCGTTCATCGCCTTGTGGTTCGGAAGAAGTAGTTCCCGTGAGTTGACGGGCTTCAATGGCCCGCCGGTGGTGGCGTCAAGTCCAGGCGCATGGTGAGGGCGTCGACGCCGGAATAATAACCTTTGCGTATCCCGACCGGGGCGAAGCCGACGCGGTGGTAAAGTGCCAGGGCGGCATCGTTGCCGGCGGCGACTTCGAGGAACATGGTCTCGGCGCCGTGCCGCCGGGAATCGGCCGTGGCGGCATCGAGCAGACGGCGTCCCAGGCCGTGGCATCGCCACGGCGGCAGCACGGCGATGGTGAGAATCTCGGCCTCGCCGGCGGCGGCGCGCCACAGCACGAATCCGGCCGGGCCACTGTCGCCGGGGCTGGGCGCCAGCGAGCCGCCGGCCACAGCGATGGCACCATGAGTGCCGGGCATGGCCAACGATGCCGCCATGGAGGGGGCGCTCCAGGGCTCGGCGAAGCAAATCCGGTGCATGGCCGCCAGCAGGTCGGCATGAACCAACGCGGCGGGGACGAGGTCTACCTGCATTGCGGCAGGGTCACATCGGCCGGGCGCAGGTAAAGCGGGTCGGGCGGCAGGGCGGTGCCCGCGGCCCAGTGCTCCGCCGCCAGCGCCGCCACCACCGCCGCGTCGGGCCAGCCCGGCTGTGACGCGGCGACGGCGTCGGGCAACAGGGCCAGCACGCGGGCGGCGGCATCGCCGACCACCAGCACCGGCCCTGCCACCAGAGCGGCCGCCCGCTCCGGCAGCAGCGCCGCCACCGGCGCCAGCGGCGCCAGCGTGTCGCCGGCGAAAGCCTGGACCCACACCTCCTCGCGCTTGGACTCGATGACGGCCAGCACGGTGCGGCCGCGGCGCCCGGCCTGCGGCACCGCCGCCACCACCGCCTCGGGGGTGGAGACACCGGCCAGCGGCAGCCCCGAGGCCAGGCTGAGCCCGCGCGCGGCGGCGAGTCCGATGCGCAGGCCGGTGAAGGCACCCGGACCCACCGTCACCGCCAGCAGCCCGAGATCGCCCATCGCCATGCCGGCCTCGGTCAAAACCGCCCGAACCATCGGCATCAGCGCCTCGGACTGGCCGCGGGCCATGGCCTCCAGCCGCCGCGCCAGCACGATGCCGTCGCGCCACACGGCGGCCGAACAGGCGGAGGTCGAGGTGTCGAGGGCGAGCACGATCATCGTCGGGGTTTACCATTGTGGGGCGACGGCGGCTATACTGTAGCGATGATCCATCCGCTGCAGCCCATCACCGAGGCCGACTTCGGCCTCGACATCGCCCTGGCCTACGCCACCGCCGATAACTTCACCGGCCGGCCGGTCTATCGTCCCGACGCCGGTTGCTGGCTCAACGGCGAGGCGGCGGCGATGCTGCGACGCACCGTGGAGTTGGCGCTTCCCCTCGGCCTCCGCCTCCAGGTGATGGACGCCTTTCGTCCCGCCGAAGCGCAATGGGTGCTGTGGAACCACACCCCCGACCCCGGCTTCGTCGCCGATCCGCGGCGCGGCTCACCTCACTCCATGGGAGCAGCGGTGGACCTGATCCTGCGGGATGCCGCCACCGGCCGGGCGCTCGACATGGGCACCGCCTTCGATGAATTCTCACCGCGCTCGCACCACGGCAACCAGGAGATTTCCCCCGAGGCGCAGGCCAACCGCCACCTCCTCATGGGCCTGATGACCACCGCCGGCTGGGATTTTTTTCGAAACGAGTGGTGGCACTACCAGCTGTTCAACGCCCGCGCCCGGCATCCGGTACTGTCGGACAGCGTGCTGGGCGGTGACGGCATGATGCCGCGATAACGGCTTTCCCCCATTATTGTTGCGGCGCCCTTGTGACGGCGGGCCCCCCCCCATCTCCAGACCAGGTGACTACTTGCTGCGGTGCGGCATAGGCGTCCTTGCAGTGCAGCAATAATATAATTGTAATCAACCTAACCCTAAAGAACATCTGCCATTCCAGATGGATATACTGTAGTGTTTATTACAGACGATTTTGCGAGGAAGGGGGCGACAGTAATGACGAATGCATGCCGACCCACAGCGGCGCCAAGCGACGCACGTGCTCCCGCCACCCCCGCCGTCCTGGTGGGCCTGCAGGCCGTCCGGCCCTCATCGCTCTTCCTCGGCAACAACGAGCCGCCGCTGTCCGATGTGGTGGCGGACCCCATGATCCGCCGCCTGATGGATCGCGACGGCGTCGATCTCGGCTCGCTGATGTCGCTGATGGATACAGTTCGGGCGCGGCTGATCTAGGCTCTCCCGGCTGTCGCAGGGGGATGCGGGCGTCCTGCCCGCATCAAGCCGCACGGGCGGGACCGCGTGCTGCATCTGCACCCCCATGTTTCCGGCACTCGACAACAATCCACAGTTTGTTCCATAAAGCAGCCCACAGGGTGACACCCGAAGGCATCAGCGCCGGTGCGCCAACAGCAGGGCTTCCATGACCGATCATTCCGTGCTCGCCGAACGCGTCGACCGCCTCAAGGACACTCCGGTTCTGTGCGTCGGTGACGCCATGCTCGACCGCTTCGTCTACGGCTCGGTGGAGCGCATCTCGCCCGAGGCCCCCATCCCGGTTCTGCGCATCGAGCGCGAGACCGCCATGCTGGGCGGCGCCGGCAATGTGGTGCGCAACGTGGTGGCGCTGGGGGCCGCCCCAACCTTCCTCTCGGTGCTGGGCGACGACGCCGCCGGCCGCGAGGTCACCGCCCTGGTCGGCGAGCATGTCGGCATCGACCCTTGCATCGTGGTCGAGACCGGACGCCGCACCACCATCAAGACCCGCTTCTTCGCCTCGTCGCAGCAGTTGCTGCGCGCCGACAGCGAGACCTGCACCCCGCTCAGCCAAACCATTCGAGATCAGCTGATCTCGCGCGCCGACCGGCTGGTCGCCAAGGTGGGCGCCGTGGTGCTGTCGGATTACGGCAAGGGCGTGCTGGGCCGCCCGGTGGCGGCGGCCCTGATCGCGCGGGCCCGCGCCCACGGCAAGCCGGTGGTGGTCGACCCCAAGGGAACCGACTTCACCATCTATGCCGGCGCCACCGTCATCACCCCCAACCGCAAGGAATTGCAGGACGCCACCGGCATGGCGGTAGCGACCGACGAGGACATCGTCGCCGCGGCCCGCCATCTCATCCGGACCTGCGACCTGCAGGCGGTGCTGGTCACCCGCAGCCAGGACGGTATGACGCTGGTGTTGGCCGAGGGCGCCGTACATTACCTGGCGGCCGAGGCGCAGGAAGTATTCGACGTCTCGGGCGCCGGCGACACCGTGGTGGCGACGCTGGCCACCGCCATCGCCTCGGGCGCCTCGCTGCTGGAGGGCGCCCATCTCGCCAATGTCGCCGCCGGCATCGTGGTGGCCAAGGTCGGCACTGCCGTCGCCTATGCCGGCGAGATCGTCTCTGCCCTGCATCACGAGGAGCTGTGGGCCGGCGAGTCCAAGGTACTGGGGCTGGATGCCGCCGCCGAGGCGGTGGATCGCTGGCGGCGCAAGGGACTGAAGGTCGGCTTCACCAATGGCTGTTTCGATCTGCTGCATCCCGGCCACGTCGCCATCCTGTCCCAGGCGCGGGCGGCCTGCGACCGCCTGGTGGTGGGCTTGAACTCGGACGCCTCGGTGTCGCGCCTCAAGGGACCCAGCCGCCCGGTGCAGTCCGAGGCGGCGCGGGCCACCGTGCTGGCCTCGCTGGCCACCGTCGACATGGTGGTGATCTTCGGCGAGGACACGCCGCTTGGCCTGATCGAAAGCCTGCGCCCCGACGTGCTGGTCAAAGGCGCCGACTACACCGTCGCCACCGTGGTGGGCGCCGAGCAGGTGCAAGGGTGGGGCGGCAAGGTGGTGCTGGCGCAGCTGGTGGACGGCCAGAGCACCACCAACACCATCAAGCGCATGACGGCGGTATGATGGCGGACAGCCCCCTCACCCAGCTCGGCCACCAGGCCGCCATTGCGGCCTCGCCCGAGGCGGCGGTGCTGGAGACGGTACCCAATCCCCAGGCCGGCGAGCTGTATCTGGTGCGTTTCGCAGCCCCGGAATTCACCTCGCTGTGCCCTATCACCGGCCAGCCCGACTTCGCCCATCTGGTGATCGACTACGCCCCCGAGGCCGCCCTGGTGGAGAGCAAGTCCCTGAAGCTGTTCCTCGCCAGCTTCCGCAACCACGGCGCCTTCCACGAGGACTGCACCGTCGGCATCGGCAAGCGGCTGGTGGACGCGGCGCGGCCGAAATGGCTACGCATCGCCGGCTACTGGTATCCCCGCGGCGGGATCCCCATCGATGTCTTCTGGCAAACCGGCGGCGCCCCCGCCGGCCTGTGGCTGCCCGACCCGGGCGTGCCCCCCTATCGCGGGCGCGGGTAATTACACCGCGGAATCTGCAGCCCCACCCGATCGGGTGGCTGGGCGGGGCGTATCATCCCGCCAGAAAGTGTGGTCTGCCGTCATTGACTTGTCATGATCGAGGCGCTAAAAGCTTGCTGCATTGCCGCAAGGGGTTAGAAGCCCCCTCGATCGTCCGTCTTTAGGGGCAATCTGCCATGACCACGCGCAACCGGCCGCTTTCACCGCATCTGCAAGTCTATCGGCTGCCTTTGCTGGCGCTGATGTCCATCACCCATCGCATCACCGGCGTCGGGCTGGTGGTGGGCCTGCTGGCTCTCACCTATTGGCTGGGCGCCGCCGCCTATGGCCCCGAGGCGTTCGCCCGGGCGCAGGCGGTGCTCGGCTCGCCCTTGGGACTCCTGCTGCTGTTCGGCTGGACGGTGGCGCTGTTCTTCCATCTGGCCCACGGCATCCGTCACCTGTTGTGGGAAGCCGGCTGGGGTTTCGAACTGCCGCAGGCCTACGCCTCGGCCCGGGTGGCACTGATCGCCACCGCGGCGCTGACGCTGCTGACCTGGATCATCGGCCTGTCGGTCGGAGGGTGACATGACCATGCGTTCCCATGTCGGTCGCGCTCGCGGCCTCGGTTCCGCCAAGCAAGGCGTTGGCCACTCCTGGCACATGATCGTCACCTCGGTGGCGCTGGTGCCGTTGAGCCTGTGGTTCGTCGTCGCCATGATCAAGCTGGCCCAAGTCGACTACGCCCACCTCAAGGGCTGGATGTCGGCGGTCGGCAATTCCACCGGGTTGCTGCTCACCCTGCTGCTGGTGGTCTACCACTCGGCGCTGGGGCTGCAGATGGTCATCGAGGACTATGTCCATTGCCCCGGCCGCAAGTTCGCCTCGCTGATCGCCGTCAAGGTGGGAGCGGCCTTCCTGGCCGTCTTCCTCACCATTGCCGTGCTCAAAGTCGCCATCGGAGTCTGACGCGATGACTGCCTACAAGATCATCGACCACACCTACGACGTGGTCGTCGTCGGTGCCGGCGGCGCCGGCCTGCGCGCCACCATGGGCATGGGTGTCTCGGGCTTCAAGACGGCCTGCATCACCAAGGTGTTCCCCACCCGCAGCCACACCGTGGCGGCGCAGGGCGGCATCGGCGCCTCGCTCGGCAACATGGCCGAGGACAACTGGAAGTGGCACATGTACGACACCGTCAAGGGGTCGGACTGGCTGGGCGACCAGGACGCCATCGAGTACATGTGCCGCGAGGCGGTGCCGGCGGTGCACGAACTGGAGCATTTCGGCGTGCCGTTCTCGCGCACTCCCGAGGGCAAGATCTACCAGCGCCCGTTCGGCGGCCACATGTCCAACTTCGGCGAGAAGCCGGTGCAGCGCGCCTGCGCCGCCGCCGACCGCACCGGGCATGCCATCCTGCACACGCTCTACCAGCAGTGCCTCAAGCACTCCTGCGAGTTCTTCATCGAGTACTTCGCCCTCGACCTGATCATGGACCCCGACGGCACCTGCCGCGGCGTCATGGCGTGGAACCTGGACGACGGCACCCTGCACCGCTTCCGCGCCCATCAGGTGGTGCTGGCCACCGGCGGTTATGGCCGCGCCTTCTTCTCGTGCACCTCGGCGCACACCTGCACCGGCGATGGCCACGGCCTGGTCGCCCGCGCCGGACTGCCGTTGCAGGACATGGAATTCGTGCAGTTCCACCCCACCGGCATCTACGGCTCGGGCTGCCTGATCACCGAGGGGGCCCGCGGCGAGGGTGGCTACCTGACCAACTCGGCCGGCGAGCGCTTCATGGAGCGCTATGCCCCCACCGCCAAGGATCTCGCCAGCCGTGACGTGGTCAGCCGCGCCATGACGGTGGAAATCCGCGAGGGTCGCGGCGTCGGCAAGGACAACGATCACATCCACCTGCACCTCGAACATCTCGGCGCCGAGACGCTGGAGCTGCGGCTGCCCGGCATCTCCGAAACCTCGAAGATTTTCGCCGGCGTCGATGTCACCAAGGAGCCCATCCCGGTGCTGCCGACGGTGCACTACAACATGGGCGGCATTCCGACCAACCTCTACGGCGAGGTGCTGCGCCCCACCCAAGCCAACCCCGACGCCACCGTGCCCGGCCTGATGGCCATCGGCGAGGCGGCCTGCGTCTCGGTGCATGGCGCCAATCGCCTCGGCACCAACTCGCTGCTGGATATCGTGGTGTTCGGCCGTGCCGCGGCACTGCGGGCCGCCGAGACCACCAAGGCCGGCGCCGCCCACAAGCCGCTGGCCAAGGATGCCGGCGAGCTGGGCATTTCGCGTTTCGATCGCCTGCGCAACGCCAATGGCTCGCTGAGCACCCAGGAAATCCGCCTGGCCATGCAGAAGACCATGCAGAACGACGCGGCGGTGTTCCGCACCTCGAAGTCGCTGGCCGAGGGCATGCAGAAGGTCGGCGAAGTCGCCGCCACCCTGCCGCAGATCCGCATCACCGACCGCTCGACGGTATGGAATTCCGACCTGGCCGAGGCGCTGGAGCTGGAAAACCTGATGGATTGCGCCCTGGCCACCATCACCTCGGCCGAGGCGCGCCAGGAAAGCCGCGGGGCGCATGCCCACGAGGACTTCCCCAACCGCGACGACGTCAACTGGCAGAAGCACACGCTGGCCTGGGTCGAAGGTGGCAAGGTGAAGCTGGACTACCGCCCGGTGCACACCTACACGCTGACCGACGAAGTCGAGTACATCAAGCCGCAAAAGCGCGTGTACTAGGCCCGGTTTCAGGAGAACGGAAATGGTCGAATTCGCCCTGCCCCCCAACTCCCGGGTTCAGCCCGGCAAGGTCTTCAAGGCCCCCGCCGGCGCCACGCGGGTCAAGCGGTTCAAGATCTATCGCTACGACCCCGATTCGGGCGCCAACCCGCGGCTGGACACCTTCGAGATCGATCTCGACGCCTGCGGCCCCATGGTCCTCGACGCGCTGCTGAAGATCAAGAACGAGATCGACAGCACGCTGACCTTCCGCCGCTCGTGCCGTGAGGGTATCTGCGGCTCGTGCGCCATGAACATCGACGGCGCCAATACCCTGTCCTGCCTCAAGCCCATCGAGGACATCAAGGGCGACGCCGCCATCTATCCGCTGCCGCACATGCCGGTGGTCAAGGACCTGGTGCCCGACCTGTCGGTGCCCTATGCCCAGTTGGCCTCGGTCAAGCCGTGGATGCAGACCCAGACGCCGACGCCGCCCGATGGCGAGCGCCTGCAATCGCCCGACGAGCGCGAGAAGCTCGACGGCCTGTGGGAGTGCATCCTGTGCTTCTGCTGCCAGACCAGCTGCCCGAGCTATTGGTGGAACGGCGAGCGCTATCTCGGCCCGGCCGTGCTGCTGCAGGCGGCGCGCTGGATTCTGGACTCGCGCGATGAGTTCACCGGCGAGCGCCTCGACGCCTTGGAGGACCCCTTCAAGCTCTACCGCTGCCACACCATCATGAACTGCACCAAGACCTGCCCCAAGGGCCTCAATCCGGCCAAGGCGATCGGCGCCATCAAGGAAAAGCTGATCGAACGCATGGCCTGACCGTAGGCAATGGACGCTCCCCTCTCCCTGCGGGAGAGGGGGCTCCCGGCTACGGCTGTGCCTTGTCCCTGGCGGCGGCGCGCCCGTTGCGGCCGGCCGGCGTCGGGCCGTTGGCCTGTTCGTCCCGCCACCGCTCTACCGAATCCTTTTGAAACGGGTTGACGTAAACGCCATTGGCGAACTTCATGTCGGGATCGATGCAGGAGTAGGTCGCCTGATGCGGTGCGGTCAGCCGGCACTGCCAGCGCGCCTCCTTGGTGAACAGGGCCTGCAGGCCCCAGCCGGCGCACGCCTCGCCGGCCAGCTCGTCGAGCTGCTGCCGCGGTGTTCCGCCGGGATAGCACACGATCACCGCTCCGGTGGCGCCAGCCACCTTGGGCTTTTGAATGTGGACCTCGATATATTCGCGGTCAACGAAGGGCTCGCTGGAACAGCCCGCCGCCAGTGCGGCCAGCAGGATGACGGTGGCGAGGGGGGGACGCATGGGCGGATGACCCTTCCAGGCTGCGGACACTCTTCTGTTTATCCCACTCATCAGCCGTCTTCCAGATGGAACAGCCCGCCCAGCCCCACCAGGGTGGCAAAAAAAGCCGGGCTCCAGGCGGCGAGTCCCTGCGGCAAGGTGGCGGAGAGGCCCAGGGCATAGACCACCTTGGAGAGGAAATAGACCACGAACCCGGCCGCGACACCGCCGGCCAGCCGTGTCAGCAGGCCGCCGGAACGGGTATTTGGCTTCAGCGAGAAGATGGCGGCCATCAGCACCATGCCGCACAGCAGCAGCGGCGAGGCCAGCAGCGACTGCAGGTAAAGGCGGTGCTTGTTGGCGGTGAAGCCGGCGCGCTCGAAGAAACGGATGAAGCTGGGCAACTGCCAGAACGACAGTGTCTCGGGGGAGGCGAAGTTGTCGTGGACGCGATCCAGCGTCAGCTGGGTGGGGATGCGCAGGCTCTCGAAAAAGCGCGACGGCCGGCCCGCTTCCATCACCCAGGCGCCGTCGACCGCGAAGACGCCGCCCTCGAGCACCGCCTTCTCTCCGCTGATACGGGTGGCGAAGTGGTCAGGCCTGTCGTAGATGAAGATCTGCACATCCTTGAGGTGCAGCACCAGCCGATCCTGGTGCACGTCGTTGGAATGCACCACCATCTCGCCGTTCTCGTGGGGTTCGCGCAGCCACAGGCCCACCTCTGAGATGTCGAGCGCGCTGCCGCGGGTGGTCAGCATCTCGTCCTGCATCCGCTCGTAGCGGCTGTACATGGCAGCCGCCAGCGGGTTGAAGGCGGTGACCTCGACCACGCCCACCACCAGGACCACCGCCAGCACCGGCGCCAGAAACTGCCAGGCCGACACCCCGGCAGAGCGGGCCACCACCAGTTCGTGGGTGCGCGTCAGCCGCCAGAAGCAGACCATGCTGCCAATCATCACCGCAAACGGCAGGACGGTGTGCATCATCTGCGGTAGCTTGAGCAGCGCCATGGCCATCACCATACCGAACCCCACCTCGGCACGGCTGGCGGCGCGGCGGATCAGTTCGATAACGTCGAACAGCAGGATCATGCCCATGATCACCAGCAGCACGGTAACGAAGGCGGTCAGGAAGTGCCGCCCGATATAGCCGCTGAGAATGGGAGAGATCCGCATGCGTCCTGCCCGTCACACTTCGAAGAATGAGAGTATAGTATGGTCAATGCCGTGGCATTAAGCACGGATGGCTAGCAAAGGGAAAGCACCATGGTGACGCTGTCGCGCATCTACACCCGCTCCGGCGATAAGGGTAAGACCTCGCTGGGCGATGGCACCCGGGTCGTCAAGCATTCGCTCAGGGTCGAGGCCTATGGCAGCATCGACGAGGCCAACGCCGTGCTCGGCCTCGCGCGCCTGCACACCGACGGCGAGCCGAGCGAGGTGACCGATCTGGCCGACGCCATGCTGGGGCGCATCCAGCAGGACCTGTTCGACCTGGGCGCCGATCTCTGCACCCCGTTCGCCGCGGGCGAGGCGGCGGGCAGCCGGCTGCGCATCGTCCAGCATCAGGTCGACCGCCTGGAAGCCGAGATCGACACCATCAACGCCGGACTGGCACCGCTCGACTCCTTCGTGCTGCCGGGCGGCACCGCCCTGGCCGCCCATCTGCATCACGGCCGCACCGTGGTGCGCCGCGCCGAACGGCTGATCACCGCGCTGGCCGCGACCGAGACGGTCAACCCGCTGGCGGTGGCCTATGCCAACCGCCTCTCCGATCTGCTGTTCGTACTGGCGCGGCTGGCAAATCACCCTGCCGGCGGCGATGTGCTGTGGTTGCCGGGGACTAATCGCTGACCCCGTTCTTTCGGCATATGGCTTTGCGGCGGGCGGAATTGACATCGTCGAAAACCCGCCGTATTGTGCGATGCAATACTGAAATGCGCCCGGCAGTACCGATTTAAATTGCTACGCCGGATCAGAGGGTTGGGTGTCCCATGAAGATCTTGGTCGCCGTCAAGCGCGTCATCGACTACAACGTCAAGATCCGAGTCAAGGCGGATCAGTCCGGGGTCGAGACCGCCAACGTTAAATTCTCCATGAACCCGTTCGACGAAATCGCCGTCGAAGAGGCCGTCCGGCTGAAGGAAGCCGGCAAGGCCGCCGAGATTGTGGTGGTCAGCATGGGTCCCACCGCAGCGCAGGAGACCATCCGTACCGCCTTGGCCATGGGCGCCGACCGCGGCATCCTGGTGGCCAGCGACGACGAGCTGCAGCCCCTGGCGGTGGCCAAGCTGCTGAAGGTGCTGGTCGACAAGGAGCAGCCCGGCCTGGTCATCCTGGGCAAACAGGCCATCGACGATGACAGCAACCAGACCGGTCAGATGCTGGCGGCGCTGTGCGGCTGGCCGCAGGGCACCTTCGCCTCCAAGGTGGCCATCGGCGACGGCGCCATCGAGGTCACGCGCGAGGTCGACGGCGGCCTGGAGACGGTCAAGCTGACCCTGCCGGCGGTGGTCACCACCGACCTGCGCCTCAACGAGCCGCGCTATGCCTCGCTGCCCAACATCATGAAGGCCAAGAAGAAGCCCATCGATACGGTGGCGCCGGCCGATCTTGGCGTCGACACCCTGCCGCGGCTGGTGACGCTGAAGGTGGAGGAACCGTCCAAGCGCAGCGCCGGCGTCAAGGTCGCCGACATCGCCACCCTGGTGGACAAGCTCAAGAACGAAGCGAAGGTCATCTAAGATGAGCACCCTCGTCATCGCCGAACACGACTGCGGCCACATCAAGTCGTCGACTTTGAACGCCGTCACCGCCGCCGTCCACATCGGCGCTCCCGTCACCCTGCTGGTGGCCGGCGGGGCCGCCGCCCAGGCCGCCGCCGCTGCCGCCGCACAGGTGGCCGGCGTGACGACGGTACTGGTGGCCGAGGACGCCGCCTACGACCACCCCCTGGCCGAGCCGCTGGCCGCGCTGGTGGTGGGCCTGGCCAAGGGCTACCGCCACGTGATGGCCGCCTCGACCACCTTCGGCAAGAACCTGGCACCGCGCGTCGCCGCCCTGCTCGACGTGGCGCAGGTGTCGGACATCGTCGCCGTGGTGTCGCCCGACACCTTCGTCCGCCCCATCTACGCCGGCAACGCCCTGGCGACGGTGCAGAGCAAGGACGCCATCAAGGTGATCACCGTGCGCACCACCGGCTTCGAGGCCGCCGCCGCCAGCGGTGGCTCGGCCACGGTGGAAAGCATCACCGCCGCCGCCAATCCCGGCGTCTCGACCTTCGTCGGCCAGCAGTTGAGCAAGTCCGAGCGGCCCGAACTGACCGCCGCGCGGATCATCGTCTCGGGCGGCCGCGGCATGCAGTCGGGCGACAACTTCCACCTGCTGGAGACCATCGCCGACAAGCTGGGCGCCGCCGTCGGCGCCAGCCGGGCGGCAGTGGATGCCGGCTTCGTACCCAACGACTTCCAGGTCGGCCAGACCGGCAAGATTGTCGCTCCCGACCTCTATATCGCGGTCGGCATTTCGGGCGCCATCCAGCATCTGGCCGGCATGAAGGACTCCAAGGTCATCGTCGCCATCAACAAGGACGAGGAGGCTCCCATCTTCCAGGTGGCCGACTATGGCCTGGTGGCGGATCTCTTCAAGGCGCTGCCTGAGCTGGCCGCCGAGTTGGACAAGAAGTAATCATTGCCGTCTATCATGCCGGCCCATCGGAAACGGAGTTACCAGTTATGATCCAGAAAATCGGCGTCATCGGAGCCGGCCAGATGGGCAGCGGCATCGCGCATGTCTGTGCCCAGTCGGGCTTCGACGTGGTGCTGCTCGACATCAGCGAGGAGCGCGTCAGGAAGGGCCTCGGCACCATCGAGAAGAACCTCGACCGGGCCCTGTCCAAGGGAAAGATCACCGAGGCCGATAAGTCCGGCACCCTGGGCCGCATCCAGCCGAGCATCGAATACAGCGCGTTCGGCGACTGTGATCTGGTGATCGAGGCTGCCACCGAGGACGAGCAGGTCAAGCGCGCCATCTTCCAGAAGCTGTGCCCGATGCTGCGCAGCGACGCCTACATCGCCTCCAACACCTCGTCGATCTCCATCACCCGCCTGGGTGCCGCCACCGATCGCCCCGGCCGCTTCATGGGCATGCACTTCATGAACCCGGTGCCGGTGATGCAGCTGGTCGAGCTGATCCGCGGCATCGCCACCGCCGAGGAGACCTTCTCGGTGGTCAAGGAGATGACCCTGAAGCTGAAGAAGACCCCGGTTTCGGCCGAGGACTTCCCCGCCTTCATCGTCAACCGCATCCTGCTGCCGATGATCAACGAGGCGGTCTACACCCTGTACGAGGGCGTCGGCTCGGTGACCTGCATCGACAACGCCATGCGCCTGGGCGCCAACCACCCCATGGGTCCGCTGGAACTTGCCGACTTCATCGGCCTCGACGTCTGCCTGGCGGTGATGCAGGTGCTGCACGATGGTCTGGCCGACACCAAGTATCGTCCCTGCCCGCTGCTGGTGAAGTATGTCGAGGCCGGCTGGCTCGGCAAGAAGACCGGCCGCGGCTTCTACGACTACTCGGGCGAGAAGCCGGTTCCGACCCGGTAATACCGATGACCTGTTCGCTGGTATCCTGCCGCCATTGAGGCGGCGGCCAAGGGGCCGGAGGCCCCGCCCGGCGAGGGGCGGATAGGCGAGTCGCTTCAGCGGCTCGCCGGTATAATTGGCATTCCCCTCCCCCCAGCGGGGGAGGGGAATTTGCATGGAACCCTTATCATGATGGCCGGCTCGCACATTGTCCTGGGCGCCTGCGCCAGGGTAGTGGCGGCCAGGCTGTCCGGCGTCGCCCCCGAGCCCGCCGCCATGGCGGCGGCCGCGCTGGGGGCCTTGCTGCCCGACATCGATCATCCCGGTTCGTGGGCCGGCCGCAAGATGCGGCTGGTCTCGGTGCCGCTGTCCATGGTGGTGGGACACCGCGGCGTCACCCATTCGCTGCTGGCGGTGGTGGCGGGCCTCGCCGTGCTGGGAACGCTGGGGGTGGGCTTCGCGGCTGCGCCGCTGGTGGTGGGGTACCTGTCGCATCTCGCCGCCGACATGCTGACCCCCTCGGGAGTGCCGCTGCTGTGGCCGAACCGCCGCCGCTTCGCCCTGCCGGTCTGCGGCACCGGCGGTATCGTGGAGCTGCTGCTGGTGGCTGCCCTGGCGGCGCTGACCGGCTGGGCTACGGGGCTGCCGATACCGCGGGGCTTCTGAGGAATCTCGCCGCCAGGTCGTCGGCCGGCTGCGCCTTGGCGAACAGCCAGCCCTGCGCCTTGCCGCATCCGCAGCCGGTGAGGAACGCCGCCTGGGCCTCGGTCTCGACTCCCTCGGCCACCACCTCGATGGCCAGCGCCCCGGCCAGCTCGACGATGGCGCGGGCCAGCGCCGCCGATTCGGGGTCCTCGGTGACGTCACTGATGAAGGAGCGGTCGATCTTCAACACCGAGATGGGCAGACGCTTCAGATGCCCCAGGCTGGAATAGCCGATGCCGAAGTCGTCGAGCGCAATGCGCAGCCCCATGGCCTCCAGCTCGGCCAGCATGGTGGCGGCGGCGGCGGGATCGCGCATGATCGCCGTCTCGGTGATCTCCAGTTCGATGGAACGGCACGGCACCTGCTCCTCCGCCAGGATGGCCGCCACTCGTTGCGCGAAGTCGGGCTGCGCCAATTGGCGGGCCGAGACGTTGACGGCGATGGCGCCGGGCTCGTAGCCGGCCTGCCGCCACGTGCGGGCCTGCCGGCAGGCGGTGCGCAGCACCCATTCCCCCAGCGGAACCACCAGACCGGTCTCCTCGGCCAAGGGGATGAAACGGTCGGGCGGCACCATGCCCTGGGTGGGGTGGCGCCAGCGCACCAAGGCTTCCATGCCGCTGAGACGGCTGTCGGCGAGTGTGACCTTGGGCTGGTAGTGCAGCTCGAACTCGTCCCGCTCGATGGCACGGCGCAGCGCAGATTCCAGCGTCAGCCGCTCGATGGCCTGGGCGTTCATGCTGGCGTCGAAGAAGCGGTACCCAGAGCGGCCGCCCTCCTTGACGGCATACATGGCGGTGTCGGCGTTCTTCATCAGGGTGCGGGCGTCGGAGCCGTCGGCGGGATAGAGGGCGATGCCGATGGAGGCGCTGCCGTGGACCTCGTGGCCGGCCAGGATGAAGGGCTGAGCCAATAGCTCGAACAGCTTGTCGGCCATCACCGCGACGTCGGCCGGAGTGGTGAAGTCGGTGACCAGGATGACGAATTCGTCGCCGCCCAGCCGCGCCAGGGTGTCAGCGCGGCGCATGGCCGACTTCATCCGGGTGGTGAAGGCCTTGAGGAACTCGTCGCCGACGTCATGACCCAGCGAATCGTTGATCACCTTGAAGCGATCGAGATCGACGAACAGCACCGCCACCCCCCGATCCTCGCGGCCGGCGGCCTCCAGGGCATGCTCCAGGCGATCGATCAGCAGCGACCGATTGGGCAGGCCGGTCAATGCGTCGTGGAAGGCCTGATGGCGGATGTGCAATTCCTTGGCGTGCAGCTCCGAGATGTCGTCGAACACCGCGATGTAGTAGGCGACGCTGCCGTCATCGTTGCGCACCGCGTTGACGGTCAGCCATTCCAGATAGGCTTCGCCGTTCTTGCGCCGGTTCCAGATCTCGCCCTGCCAGGCGCCCTCTTCCAGCAGCACACGCCACATTTCCTGGTAGAATTTTGCGTCCTGATGATCGGATTTAAGGATGGAGGGAGTGCGGCCCAGCGCCTCCTCGGCGGCATAGCCGGTGATTTCGGTGAAGGCCGGATTGACCCGCAGGATGACGCCCTCCGGCGTGGTCACCACGATGCCTTCGCCGGTGTGCTGGAATACCGCGTGGGCCATCTGCAGCCCGGCCTCGGCTGCCTTGCGGGCGGTGACGTCCTCGAACAGATTCACCACCTCGCCCGAGGGAAGTCGGAACAAGGTATGTTCCCGCCAGCCGGCGACGCGGTCGTCCTCGTAATAGATGTGGGGCAGGTGCTCGACGGTCCCCTCGGCATGAACCCGGAGCATGGCTTGGTTCAGACTGTCGCCGGCGCCGGGAAAGAGTGCCGAAAACCGGCGGCCCACCACATCTTCGGGGCGCCGGCCGTCGGTAGTGGTGAGGGCGTCGTTGGCATCGGTGATGATGAAATCACGGCAGCCCTCCATCGCCCGCAGCACCAGCATGGGCGAGCGCATGTGCTCGAACAGCTCGCGGTAGCGCCGTTCGCTGAAGTCGAGCTGCCGCAGCATGGGAGTGCCGATGCGGAAGAACAGGAAGGAGCCGAACGCCACCACCAGCGCGCCCACACCCGCGGCCGCCGCCGCCGCCATCAGGAACGGGCGGCGCAGTTCGGCCATGTCGATCTTGGCCACCAGCCCGAAGCCGAATTCGGTGATGGGCTCGAAGGCGGCCAGCACCTCGATGCCGCGATAATCATAGCCGATCTCGACGCCGGAGCGGCCCTCCAGCGCCGCCCGCATCGGGCTGCCGTGGCCCGAATCCCAGCCGGCCGACGGCGTATGACCCACGCCGTGATGGCGGTTGCGCAGGTAGAAGACGATGGTCTCGCCTTCGCGCCCGCCGAAGGTGAATTCGCCGGTCTCACCGAAGCCGGGAAAGCCGCGGGCCGAATCGACAACCCGCGCCACCGTGTCGGCGCGCAGATCGGTGCCGTGGGGATCATCGCGCTCGTGCTCGGCCAGATGGCGGATGGCACTGGCTTCGGCGCGCACGGCATCCACCAGACGCGCCTTCTGACCGTCCAGCGAGACGACGTAGAAAACCCCGAACATGGTGCCGGCCACGGCGATGCACGCGCCGGTCAGCACCGCGACGAGCAGTAACAAAGGGGTGCGTCTGAGCTGGGTGTCGGGGCGAGCGGACATCATGGAAACCCTACATTACCATCGACCGGGGGGATATGGGTAGGGACCTGAGACTTTCGGCCAGGGCTGGCGGCGCGCGGCTCGGCGCATTATAAACGGAGCATGCAGGATCCCGTCGACCTTACCCCCATGGAAGCAGCGGCCGAGCTGAAGCGGCTGGCCGCCGAGATCGCGCGGCACGACCGCGCCTACCACACCCAGGCGGCACCGCTGATCCCGGACGCCGAATACGACGCCCTGGTGCGGCGCAACGCCGCCATCGAGGCACGCTTTCCCGATCTGGTGCGCCCCGACAGCCCGTCGCGCCGGGTGGGAGGGGCGGCGGCCGAGGGCTTCCGCAAGGTGCGCCACGTGGTGCCCATGCTGTCGCTGGACAATGCCTTCGCCGATCAGGACGTGGCCGAATTCGTGACGCGCGTGCGCCGCTTCCTCGGCCTCGCCGCCGACGAGCCGGTGGCGCTGGTGGCCGAGCCCAAGATCGACGGGCTGTCCATCAACCTGCGCTACGAGCACGGCCGCTTCGTCCAGGGTGCGACGCGAGGCGACGGGGCCGAGGGCGAGGATGTCACCGCCAATCTGCTGACCCTGGCCGACCTGCCGCGCCAGTTGGCCGGCGACGCTCCGGCGGCGCTGGAAATTCGTGGCGAGGTCTACATGACCAAGGCCGATTTCCTCGCCCTCAACGCCCGCCAGGAGGCAGCCGGCGACAAGCCGTTCGCCAATCCGCGCAACGCCGCCGCCGGCTCACTGCGCCAGCTCGACTTCCGCATCACCGCCGGCCGGCCGCTGCGGCTGTTCGCCTATGCCATGGGCGAGGCCTCGGCGCCGGTGGCCGACAGCCACTGGCACTTCCTGCGGCGGTTGGCGGAGTGGGGCTTCCAGGTCAACCCGCTGGCCGAGCGGTGCGATGATGTCGCGGCCGCCCTGGCGCTCTACCACCGCGTCGGGGACGGGCGGGCCGGGCTGGCCTACGACATCGACGGCGTCGTCTACAAGGTCGACCGTTTCGACTGGCAGGCGCGGCTGGGTATGAAGGACCGGGCGCCGCGCTGGGCCATCGCCCATAAATTCCCCGCCGAACAGGCCCGCACCATCCTCAAATCCATCGAGATCTCGGTGGGCCGCACCGGCGTGCTCACCCCCTGGGCCAACCTGGAGCCGATCAATGTCGGCGGCGTGATGGTGGCGCGCGCCACCCTGCACAACGAGGACGAGGTCGGCCGCAAGGACTTCCGCGACGGCGACACGGTGGTCATCCAGCGGGCGGGCGACGTCATTCCGCAGGTGGTGGCGGTGGTGCCGGAATTGCGCCCGGAGGCGGCGGTGCCGTTCTCCATGACGGCCAAGCTGACGGGGGAAGGCGACCATCCGGTGTGTCCGGTCTGCGGCAGCCATGCGGTGCGGGAAGAGGGCGAGGCCGCCTGGCGCTGTACCGGCGGACTGGTCTGCCCCGCCCAGGCGGTGGAGCGGCTGGTTCACTTCGCCTCGCGCGACGCCTTCAACATCGAAGGTCTCGGCGAGAAGAACATCGAATTCCTGGTGCGCCAGGGCTACGTCGGCCAGCCGGCCGACATCTTCCGCCTGGAGGACGAGGACCGCCGGCGCCTGCAGAAGCTGGCCAATTTCGAGGGCTGGGGCAAGCGCTCGGCCGAGAAGCTGTTCGAGGCTATCCGCAGTCGCGCCACCATTGCCCTGGAGCGCTTCATCTACGCCCTGGGCATCCGTCAGGTCGGCGAGGCCACCGCCAAGCGGCTGGCGCGCCACTATGGCAGCCTCGATGCCTGGCGCCGGGCCATGGACGAGATTCTCGATCAGCGGACACTCCCGCTCCCCCCGGTCGAGCCTCAGGAAATGGTCGCTCGGCGTGAAGCCACCCGGATCCCCGAGGCCTATGCCGAGCTGATCGCCATCGAGGACATCGGCAAGGGCGTCGCAGGCGCCATCCTCGACTTCTTCGCCGAGGCGCACAACCGCGAGTCCCTCGACGCCCTGGTGCAGGCCATGCAGGCGCTGGGCGGCCGGGTCGAGGACGCCCAGGTGGTGGAAGCGTCATCCTCGCCGGTGGCGGGCAAGGCGGTGGTATTCACCGGCACCCTCGTCACCATGACCCGCCCCGAGGCCAAGGTCCGCGCCGAGGCGCTCGGCGCCAAAGTGGTGGGCTCGGTGTCGAAGAAGACCGACTACGTGGTGGTGGGGGCCGATGCCGGCTCCAAGGCCGCCGAGGCGGCCAAGCTGGGCGTCACCATCCTCAGCGAAGAGGACTGGCTGAGACTGATCGGAAGGGAGAGCGGGACATGACCGACTGGCGATATTCCCGGGCCGCTCCCAGCCCGCACTATCACGCCCTGCTGGAGATGTACCGGCAGATGCACGGCGACGGCTACCGGCTGGTGGTCGACAATGCCGAGCGGCGGCAGACCGGTGACGAGGCCTTTCCCGGCGACCAGTTGCAGGGCTATCTTGGCGCCGTCCGCGTGCTGGTGGACGAGACCGGCGCCCGCACCCTGCTCGACTACGGCACCGGCAAGGGCCGGCAATACGCCGACAACCTCACCATCACCACCGGCGAGGGCCAGGTGTTCCATGGCATCCGCCAGTTCCTCGGGGTGGAGCGCATCGACACCTGGGAGCCGGCGCTGGGACAGCGCACCCCGCCGCCGCGCTGCGACGGCGTCGTCTGCACCGATGTCCTGGAGCACTGCTTCGCGGCCGACCTGCCGTGGATCGTCGACGAGCTGTTCGCCCTGGCCGGCAAGTTCGTCTTCGCCAGCATCGCCTGCGGACCCGCCGCCGCGCGCCTGCCCAACGGCGAGAACGCCCACATCACCCTGCGGCCGGCGGCGTGGTGGCAGGGCGTGTTCGACGCCACCTCCAGCCGCCACGGCGACTGCGACTACCTGATCTGTTGCATGACCACCGAGGGCGTGCAGTGGCACCGCCGGGCCCGCTACGAGACCGAGATCACCGCCGCCACCCGCTTCGAGCGGTGAGGGGCGTCCCCCTACTCCGCCAGTCCGCGCAGCACGTAGTGCAGGATGCCGCCGTGGCGGAAATATTCCACCTCGTCCAGGGTGTCGATGCGACAGAGCGCCGTGAAGGTGGTGGCGCCGCCGCCGGGCCGCGTCACCGTCACCGTCACCTCCTGACGCGGCTTCAACCCCGCCGCCAGGCCGGTGATGTCGAACATTTCGCGGCCGTCGAGGCCGAGGCTCCTGCGGTCGGTGCCCGGGTGGAACTGGAGCGGCAGCACTCCCATGCCCACCAGATTGGAGCGGTGGATGCGCTCGTAGCTCTCGGCGATCACCGCCCTCACTCCCAGCAACCTGGTGCCCTTGGCCGCCCAGTCGCGTGACGAGCCGGTGCCGTATTCGCGGCCGGCCACTACCACCAGAGGCACGCCCTCGGCCTGATAGCGCATGGCCGCGTCGAAGATGAACATGGCCTCTCCCGACGGCTGATGCACGGTGACGCCGCCCTCGGTGCCGGGTGCCATCTCGTTGCGCAGGCGGATATTGGCGAAGGTGCCGCGCATCATCACCTCGTGGTTGCCGCGGCGGGCGCCATAGCTGTTGAAGTCGGCGGCCGATACCCCGTGCTCCAGCAGGTAGCGGCCAGCCGGTGTCGCCTTCTTGATGTTGCCGGCCGGGCTGATGTGGTCGGTGGTGATGGAATCGCCCAGTACCGCCAGCGGCCGCGCCCCGGTAATGTCGCCGGCAGCGGGCGGCACCTCGCGGGTCATGCCGTCGAAATAGGGCGGGTTGCGGATGTAGGTCGAGGCGGCGTCCCAGGCATAGGTGCGCCCGCCGGCCACCGCCACCCGCTGCCACTGCTCCGGCCCGAGAAAGACGTCGGCGTAATGGCGGCGGAACATCTCGGGCGACAGGCTGGCTTCGATGGCGGCGGCGATCTCGTCGCCCGAAGGCCACACCTCGCCGAGGTACACCGGCCGACCATCGCTGCCAACCCCCAGGGGCTCGGTGGCGAGGTCGACGTTCATGCTGCCGGCGATGGCGTAGGCCACCACCAGCGGCGGGCTGGCCAGGTAGTTGGCCTTGACCTGCGGGCTGATGCGGCCCTCGAAATTGCGGTTGCCCGACAGCACCGCCGCCACCACCAGCGCGTTGGCCTCCACCGCCTCGGCGACGGGCTCGTCCAGCGGGCCGGAGTTGCCGATGCAGGTGGTGCAGCCGAAGCCGGCGATGGTGAAGCCCAGGGTGTCCAACGGTTCCTGCAGTCCGGCCGCCTTGAGGTAGTCGGGCACCACCTGCGAGCCCGGCGCCAGCGAGGTCTTGACCCACGGCTTCGAGCGCAGGCCCCGCGCCACCGCCTTCTTGGCCAGCAGCCCGGCCGCCATCAACACACTGGGGTTCGAGGTGTTGGTGCAGGAGGTGATGGCGGCGATGACCACGTCGCCATGGCCGATGGCGCCCCGGCCGTCGGACAGCTCGACCTTCCTCGACAGGTCGGCGCCGACCTGCAACGAGGGCAGCGCCTGCGCGAACCCCGCCTTGGCCCCCGACAGCGCCACCCGGTCCTGCGGCCGCTTCGGCCCGGCCAGCGACGGTTCCACCGTCGACAGGTCGAACTCGATCAGTTCGGTGAACAGGGGATCGGGGGTGGTGGCGTCGCGCCACAGCCCCTGCGCCTTGGCATAGGCCTCGACCAGCGCCACCCGTTGCGGCTCGCGCCCGGTGAAGGTGAGATAGCGCAGGGTCTCGGCGTCGATGGGGAAGAAGCCACAGGTGGCGCCGTATTCCGGCGCCATGTTGGCGATGGTCAGGCGGTCGGCCAGTTTCAGCGTGTCGAGGCCGGGACCGCAGAATTCGACGAATTTCCCCACCACCCCGGCATGGCGCAGAATCTGGGTCACCGTCAGCACCAGATCGGTGGCGGTGACGCCCTCGCGCAGGCTGCCGGTCATGCGAAATCCCACCACCTCGGGGATCAGCATGGAGATGGCCTGGCCCAGCATGGCCGCCTCGGCCTCGATGCCGCCGACCCCCCAGCCCAGCACCGCCAGGCCGTTGACCATGGTGGTGTGGCTGTCGGTGCCCACCAGGGTGTCGGGATAGACGGTGCCGTCGGCATCGAGCCACACCGTCTGCGCCAGATACTCGCAGTTGACCTGATGGCAGATGCCGGTGCCGGGCGGCACGACGCGGAAATTGTCGAAGGCGGTCTGGCCCCAGCGCAGGAAGGCATAGCGCTCGCCGTTGCGCTCGAACTCGCGCTCGACATTGCGCTCCAAGGCGTCGGCGGTGCCCCACACATCCACCATCACCGAGTGGTCGATCACCAGATCCACCGGCGACAGCGGATTGATGGACTGCGGGTCACCGCCCAGCCGGGCCACCGCCTCCCGCATGGCGGCGAGGTCCACCACCGCCGGCACGCCGGTGAAGTCCTGCATCAGCACCCGGGCGGGGCGGAAGGCGATCTCGTGCTGCGAGGTGCGGGTTCTCAGCCATTCGGCCATGCAGCCGAGGTCCTCGGCCCGCACCGAGCGCCCGTTCTCATTGCGCAGCAGGTTCTCCAGCAGCACCTTCAACGAGAACGGCAGCCGCGACAGGTCGCCCAGCACCGCCGCCGCCGCCGTCAGGCTGAAATAGCCATAGGCGGTGGCGGCCACATGGAGACTGCGATGGGTATCGAGGCTGTCGAGGCTGCGCATGGTGCCCTCCGGCGAAAAACGCGGATGCTACATGCATATTTAGGTGCGCCGAGGTCGAGTCCCAAGGCTCCCTTGGACAAGTCACGCGAGCGGGCGGGTGGCCGCCTCCAGCCACTCGCGGGTGGCGGCGTCGACCAGCGGGGCGATGTCGGCCCCGACGCGGGCGTGGTAGGCGTCGAGCCAGGCGCGTTCGTCGGCGGTCAAAATCTCGGTCGCCACCAGGGCCCGGTCGATGGGGGCCAGCGTCAGCACTTCGAAGCCCAGCAGTGGCCGTTCGGCACCCTCGGGGGCCGACGCCTCGGTCACCGCCAGCAGGTTCTCGATGCGGATGCCGTAGGCGCCGGCCTTGTAGTAGCCGGGCTCGTCCGACAGCACCATGCCCGGCTTCAGCGCCACCGTGTTGCCGGCCTTGGCGATGCGCTGCGGCCCCTCGTGCACCGAGAGATAGCTGCCGACGCCGTGGCCGGTGCCGTGGTCGTAGTCCAGCCCCTCGGCCCACAGGGCGCGCCGGGCCAGGGTGTCGAGCTGGCTGCCGGTGGTGCCGGCGGGGAAGCGGGCGGCGGCGAGCGCGATGTGGCCCTTCAGCACCAGGGTGAAGCGGCGGCGTTCCTCGGCTCCCGCCGGGCCGATGGCCACGGTGCGGGTGACGTCGGTGGTGCCGTCGAGGTACTGCGCCCCGGAATCCACCAGATAAAGCTGCCCCGGCTCCAGTCGGCGGTCGGTGGCGGCGGTGGAGCGGTAGTGGACGATGGCCCCGTTGGCGCCGGCCCCCGAGATGGTGGGGAAGGACAGGCCGCGGAAGTGCTCGCCTTCGGTGCGGAAGGACTCCAGCCGATCGGCGGCGGCCATCTCGGAGAGGCCGCCGGCGGGCGCCGTCGCCGCCAGCCAGGCGAGGAAGCGGGTCAGCGCCGCCCCGTCGCGGCGGTGGGCAGCGCGGGCGCCGGCCAGCTCCACCGCGTTCTTGCAGGCCTTGGGCAGGGCGCAGGGGTCGGCGCCCTCGTCCACCACCGCCCTGGCCGCTTGCAGCCGGCCGGCGATCCAGAACGGCGCGGTGGCGGAATCGAGGCGGACCCGCTTGCCCGACAAGGCGTCGAGCGCCCCGGCCAGTGCCGCCGGCGGCAGCACCCGGACCCCGGCACCAAGATGGTCGGCCAGCCCCGGCGCCGGCTTGCGGGCATCAAGGAACAGCTGCACCGTGCCGTCGGCGTGCAGGATGGCGAAGGCCAGCGGCAGCGGCACATACTCGACGTCACCGCCCCGGATGTTGAGCAGCCACGCCACCGAGTCGGGGGCCGACAGCACCGCCGCGTCGAGCCGTTCCGCCTGCAAGGCCCGGGCGAGCTCGGCCCGTTTGTCCGCCGACGCGCACCCGGCGAACGTCACCCCATGCGGCACCACCGGGGTCAGCGGCGGTGCCGGCCGGTCGGGCCACACCGCATCCACCGGATTATCGAGGCAGGGCACCAGTTCGGCGCCGATGCGGTCGCAGGCAGCCTCCAGGGTCTCCACCTGCTGGGAAGTGTGCAGCCAGGGGTCGAAGCCCAGCCGGGCGCCCGCCGTCAATGCATCACCCAACCAGCGGGTCGGCGGTGTATCGGCCAGATGCACCGGCTCGAACAGGGCGGTGTCGACCTCGGCGCGCACCTGCAGGGTGTAGCGGCCGTCGACGAACACGGCGGCCCGCTCCTTGAGCACCACCGCCACCCCGGCCGAGCCGGTGAAGCCGGTCAGCCAGCCCAGCCGCTGGGCATAGGGCGCGACGTATTCTCCCTGGTACTCGTCGGCGCGCGGCACGATGAAACCATCGAGGCCGCGGGCGGCGAGTTCGGACCGAAGGGCGGCAAGGCGGGCGGCGGTTGTGTTCATACCTCTAAAACTAGGCGGAGGAGAGGCCGACGGCAAGGCTGCGCACTTGCCACGGGCGTCCGGCCGGTGTAGCCATCGCGGCATGGCTTCTCCTCCCGTTCTCGCCCTGCGCGACGTCCGCCTCACCTTCGGCGGCAAACCCTTGTTCGAAGGCGTCACCACCTGGGTGGGACGCGGCGACAAGACCTGCCTGGTCGGGCGCAACGGCTCGGGCAAGTCCACCCTGCTGAAGGTGCTGGCCGGCGAGGTCGAGGCCGATGGCGGCGAACGCTTCGTCCAGCCCGGCACCCGCATCGCCGTGCTGCCGCAGGACCCCATCATCATCGGCGCCACCGTCTCCGACTACGTCGCCGAGGGGCTGCTGCCCGGCGAGCGCGACCAGCTCTATCGGGTCGACGCGGTGCTGGACGCGGTCAAGCTCGACGGCAGCCGCGACCCGGTGGCCCTGTCGGGCGGCGAGGGGCGGCGCGCCGCCCTGGCCCGCGCCCTGGTGGGCAACCCGGATGCGCTGCTGCTGGACGAGCCCACCAACCATCTCGACCTGCCCAGCATCCTGTGGCTCGAGGAGTGGCTGCGGGCCTATTCCGGCGCCCTGGTCACCATCAGCCACGACCGCCGCTTCCTCGAAAACGTGTCGCAGCAGACCTTGTGGCTGGAACGTGGCGTGGTGCGGCGCGCCGAGTTCGGCTTCGGCGGCTTCGCCGCCTGGCAGGAGGAGGCCGCCGCCGCCGAGGAAGCCGAACTCGACCGCATGAACACCCGCCTGAAGCAGGAGATGCACTGGCTGGCGCGCGGCGTCACCGCCCGGCGCAAGCGCAACATGGGCCGCCTGCGGGCGTTGCAGACCCTGCGCAAGGACCGGGGGCAGCAGTTGTCGGGCTGGCGCGACGCCAACCGTCAGGCCAAACTGGCGGCCGAGTCCGGCGACGTGTCGGGGCGGCTGGTGATCGAGGCCGAGGGCGTCGCCAAGGCATTCGGCGACAAGATCATCGTCGAGGGCTTCTCCACCCGCATCCTGCGCGGCGACCGGGTGGGGCTGATCGGCCCCAACGGCGCCGGCAAGACCACCCTGCTGCGCATGCTGATCGGCGAGATCGACCCCGACGCCGGCACCGTGCGCCTCGGCACCAACCTGGAGGCGGCGGTGTTCGACCAGCGCCGCGCCGCCCTCGACCCCGAACTCAGCGTCTGGGACACCCTCACCGACGGGCGCGGCGACAATGTCTGGGTGCGCGGCCGGCCGCAGCATGTGGTCGGCTACATGAAGGATTTCCTGTTCTCCGAGGCGCAGGCGCGCACCCCGGTCCGCGCCCTGTCGGGCGGCGAGCGCAACCGGCTGCTGCTGGCCAAGCTGCTGGCCAAGACCTCCAACCTGCTGATCCTCGACGAGCCCACCAACGACCTCGACATGGATACGCTCGACCTGCTGGAGGAGATGCTGGCCGACTACGACGGCACCCTGCTGGTGGTCAGCCACGATCGCGACTTCCTCGATCGCCTGGTGACCAGCGTCATCGCCGTCGAGGGCGATGGGGTGGCGGAGGAGTATGTCGGCGGCTACACCGACTATCTGGCGCAGCGTTCCCAGCCGGTCGAGGAGATCAAGGCGGCGCCCGTGGCCAAGCAGGCGCCGGTTCGCGTCAAGGACACGGTGCGGCTGTCCTACAAGGAACAGCGCGAGCTCGACGGCCTGCCCGCCCGCATCGACGGCTTGGGCACGGAGATCGCCAGGCTGGAAGCGGATCTGGGCGACCCCGGCCTCTATTCCCGCGATCCGGCCCGCTTCCAGAAATTCGCCGCCCGCGCCGACGCCGCCCGCGTCGAGCTGGCCGAGGCCGAGGAGCGCTGGCTGGAGCTGGAGGCGCGGCGCGAGGAATCGGGGCGGTGAGCGGGGCGTCATGACCCCTCGCCTGCCCGCCATCGACCTCGCCGCCGCCCTGGCGGTGGTGCTGATCTGGGGCCTCAATTTCGTCGCCGGCAAGCTGGCGGTGACCGATATGCCGCCCTTCCTGGTCACCACCGTGCGCTTTGTCGGCGTGGCGCTGCTGCTGGCACCGTTCTTCCGGCCGCGACGCAGCCAGCTTCCCGGACTGCTGATCCTGGCCGCCCTGCTGGGAGCCGGGCATTTCGGCCTGCTGTTCGTCGCCCTGCGCGGACTCGACGCCACGGCGCTGGCGGTGCTGGTGCAGATGGGGCCGCCGTTCGCGGTGCTGACCGCATGGGCGCTGCAGGGAGACCGGCCGGGCGGGCGGCAGTTGGGCGGCATCGGCCTCGCCTTGGTGGGCGTGGTGGTGATCGCCCTCGAATCCGAGCGGGCGTCGCTGGGCTCGGTGCTGCTGGCGGCGCTGTCCATGGCGCTGTGGGCGCTGTCCAACATCCAGGTCAAGCGCATCGGCGCCCTGTCTCCCCTGGCCATGAACGGCTGGATGTCGCTGATGGGGGCGCCCATGGTGCTGGGGCTGTCGCTGGTGTTCGAGTCCGGCCAGATCGAGGCCATGGCCACCGCCGGCTGGCTGGCCTGGGCCGGCGTCGCCTTCACCATGCTGTTTTCGTCGGTGGTGGCCTATACGTTGTGGTACCGGCTGCTGGCACGCCATCCGGTCAGCCGGGTGGCGCCGTTCCTGCTGTTGGCGCCGCTGATCGGCTTTTCCGCCAGCGCGCTGTTCCTCGGCGAGCCGGTCAGCCTGTATAAGGTGGCAGGCGGCCTGCTGACCATCGCCGGTGTCGCCGTCATCGAACTGGGGGGAAGGAAGAAGGCGTGATCACCGAGCACCCGTCGCCGAATTTCGAGCCCCGCCGGGGCGATGCCATCGACATGATCGTGCTGCACTACACCGGCATGGCAGACGGCCCCGCGGCACTGGCCCGGTTGTGCGACGCCGAGGCCAAGGTCAGCGCCCATTACCTGATCGAGGAGGACGGCCGCGTCTTTTCCCTGGTGCCCGAATCCCTGCGCGCCTGGCACGCCGGAGTTTCCTCGTGGCGCGGCGAGGGCGACGTCAATTCCCGCTCCATCGGCATCGAGCTGGTCAATCCCGGCCACGAGTTCGGCTATCGTCGCTTCCCCGAGTCGCAGGTGGCGGCGCTGATCACCCTGATCGACGGCATCCTGCGGCGCCACCACATCGCCGCCCGTAATGTCGTCGGCCATTCCGACGTGGCGCCGACCCGCAAGCAGGACCCGGGCGAACTGTTCCCCTGGCAGCGCCTGGCCGAGGACCACGCCATCGGCCTGTGGCCCTGCGGCGAGGCCAGCGCGGTGCCGCCCGATCACGTGGTGGCGGCCGGGCTGGCGCATTTCGGCTGGGATACCACCGACCTGACGGCGGCGGTGACGGCATTCCAGCGCCATTTCCGCCCCTGGCAGGTGGACGGCGTGGTCGACGCCGAGACCGCCGGACGGCTGCGGGCGCTGCTGAAGATCACCCGGTAGCGAGCCGCCCCTCCGTCTTGTCGGGAAACTCACACAGATCCCGCACCCGGCACGCCGGGCAGTCGGGCTTCCGGGCCGTGCAGACATAGCGGCCGTGCAGGATCAGCCAGTGGTGGGCATGCGGCATCCATTTGGCCGGCGTCACCGCCAGCAGGCCCAGTTCGACCTCCAGCGGCGTCTTGCCGGAGGCCAGCCCGGTGCGGTTGGCGACGCGGAAGACGTGGGTATCCACCGCCAGGGTCGGCTCGCCGAACGCCACGTTCAGCACCACGTTGGCGGTCTTGCGCCCCACCCCCGGCAGAGCCTCCAGCGCCGCGCGGTCGCGCGGGACCTCGCCGCCGTGACGCTCCACCAGCAGGCGCGACAGCTCGATGACGTTCCTGGCCTTGGTCTTGTAGAGGCCAATGGTCTTGATGGCCTCGGTCAGCGCCGCCTCCCCCAGCGCCACCATCGCGGTGGGAGTGTCGATGCGGGCGAACAGCGGCCGGGTGGCCTTGTTGACGCCGGCATCGGTGGCCTGCGCCGACAGCACCACCGCCACCAGCAGGGTGAAGGGGTTGACGTATTCCAGCTCGCTCCTGGGCTCGGGCATGGCGGCGGCAAGGCGGGCGTAGAACTGCTCGATCCGGTCGGGGGTCAAATGGGGGACTCCTAGAATAAATAGCCCTCGCCGGGCGCTCGCTCCGCTCGCTTGGCCGCGCCCTCAATGGGCGGCTAATGCCGCAGGATACGCGCCAGGAACTGCCGCGCCCGCTCGGTGGCGGGGGCGGCGAAGAAGGTGTCCTTGGCGGCGTCCTCGACGATGGCGCCCTTGTCCATGAACACCACCCGGTCGGCGACGGTGCGGGCGAAGCCCATCTCGTGGGTGACCACCATCATGGTCATGCCTTCCCGGGCCAGTTCGACCATGACGTCGAGCACCTCGCCGATCATCTCGGGGTCGAGCGCCGAAGTGGGCTCGTCGAACAGCATGCAGACCGGGTCCATGGCCAGGGCGCGGGCGATGGCCACCCGCTGCTGCTGGCCGCCCGACAGTTGGCCGGGGAACTTGACGGCGTGGCTTTGCAGCCCGACGCGATCGAGCAGCGCCACCGCCCTGGCGCGGGCCTCGTCGCGGGAACGGCCCAGCACCCTGACCGGCGCCAGGCACAGGTTGTCGAGCACGCTCATATGCGGGAACAGCTCGAAATGCTGGAACACCATGCCGACATGGGCCCGCAGTTTGGGCAGGTCGGTGGCGGGGTCGTTGACGCGGACGCCGTTGACGGTGATGTCGCCCCGCTGGAACGGCTCCAGCCCGTTGACGCATTTGATCAGCGTCGACTTGCCCGAGCCCGACGGGCCGCACACCACCACCACCTCACCCCTGGCCACCCGGGTGGAGCAGCCGTCGAGCACCTGGACGGCGCCGTACCATTTGGAAACGCCCTCGATCCCGATCATCGCCGCCCCCCGGCCAGTCGCTTCACCGCCAGGGACAGGGCGAAGCAGATGGCGAAATAAAGCACGGCGACGAACAGATACATCTCCACCGGGCGATTGTAGTTCTTGCCGGCAATCTCGGCCGCCTTCAGCAGGTCCTTGGCGCCGATGGCGTAGACCAGCGAAGTGTCCTGGAACAGCACGATGGTCTGGGTCAGCAGCAACGGCGTCATGGCGCGGAAGGCCTGCGGCAGCACCACCGTCGCCATGGACTGGCTCCAGCTCATGCCCAGCGCCTGGGCGGCCCAGACCTGGCCCTTGGGCACGCCGTTGATGCCGGCGCGCATGATCTCGGCGTAGAAGGCGGCCTCGAAGGCGGTGAAGGTGATCAGGGCCGAGTTCTCCGCCCCGATGGGTTTCCCGGTCAGCAGTGGGATCACCAGGAAGAACCACAGGATCACCATCACCAGCGGGATCGAGCGCATGACATTGACATAGGTGGTCGCCGCCCAGGCCAGCCACGGCGGCCCCGACAGCCGCGCCAGGGCCAGGGCGGTGCCGAAGACGATGCCGCCGCTCATGGCCACCAGGGTCAGCTTCAGCGAGAACAGCAGTCCGGTCTGGATGAAGGGCAGGCTGGCGGTGATCACCGAAAGGTCGAGACTGGCGAACATGTCAGTTCTCCACCGGGGCGGGTCGTTCCGACCCGTGCTGGATGGAATCGGTCGCTTTCATCCTAGGCCTTGGCCCCCAGGAACCCCGGCACCCGGTAGTGCCGCTCCACCAGCGCCATGCCCCGGTTGGCGAGGAAGGCGCAGGCGAAATAGAGCCCCGTCACCGCCGCCAGGGTCTCGACCCCTTGCTCGGACTCCTCCTGCATCTGGCGGGCGACGAAGGTCAGCTCGGCGATGCCGATGGCGAAGGCCACCGAGGAGTTCTTGAAGACGTTCATGAACTCCGAGGTCAGGGGGGGGATGATCGCCCGGAGCGCCACCGGCAGGATGACGTGGCGAAAGCATTGCGCCTCGGTCAGCCCCAGCGCCAGGGCGGCCATGCGCTGCCCCTTCGGCCGGCTCTCGATGCCGGCCCGCACCTGCTCGGCGACGCGGGCGGCGGTGAACAGGCCGAGGCCCAGCGACGCGGTGACGAACTCCTTGGCCGGCATCTCCTGCTTCACCCACAATGCCCAGGACTTGGGCAGCAGTTCGGGGAAGACGAAGAACCACAGGAACATCTGCACCAGCAGGGGGATGTTACGGAACAGCTCGACGAAGCCGGTGGCCAGGGCGGCGAGCGGGCGGCTGGGCACCGTGCGCAAGGTGCCTACCAGCACCCCCAGCGCCAGCGCCAGCGCCCAGGCGGCCAGCGAAATGGAGACTGTCCAGTACAGCCCCCACAGCAGCCAGGCGAGATAGGTCTCGTCGCCGGACTGGATCTGCTCCAGGAAGATGAGCCAGTTCCAGTGGTAGGTCATGTCATTGCTTCGGGTTGAATGCCTCCGCCGGGGCGTCGCTGGGGGCCTGGATCAAAAGCTTCAACTGCTCGCTCATGGCGAAGTTCATGTTGACGTTCTTGGGCGGGATCGGGGACAGGAACCACTTGGCGTAGAGCGTGTCGATCTCGCCGCCTTTCATCATCGCCTTGACGGTGTCGTCGACCAGTGCCTTGAACTGCGGGTCCTCGCGGCGGAACATGATGGCGATGGGCTCGACATTGAGCACCTCGCCGACGATGGCGTAGTCGCCTGGGGCCTTCGAGGTGGCGATCAAGCCAGCCATCAGGTTGTCGTCGAGGACGAAGGCCACTGCCCGGTCGGTCTCCAGCAGCAGGAACGAGTCGGCGTGGTCCTTGCCGAAGATCTCCTTGAATTCGATGCCCTGCGCCTTCTTGTGGGCGCGCAGCAGCTGCACGCTGGTGGTGCCGGTGGTGGCGGCCACCGGCTTGCCGGCCAGTTGCGAGATGCCGGTGATGCCCGAGGCCTTCTTCACCGTCATGCGCACATTGGTGACGAAGGTGGTGGGGGCGAAGGCCACCTGGCGGGCGCGGGCCTCGTTGTTGGTGGTGGAGCCGCATTCCAGGTCGACGGTGCCGTTGACCACCAGCGGGATGCGGTTCTGCGAGGTCACCGGCTGGTGCTCGACCTTGAGTCCGGGCAGCGCCAGCTTGGCCTTCACCGCGTCGACGATGCGGTTGCAGATGTCGATGTGGTAGCCGATGGGCTTCTGTCCGTCGTCGAGATAGGACAGCGGATACGACGACTCGCGGATACCCATGGAGATGGCGCCCGTCTCCTTGACCTTCTTCAGCGTGCCGGTGAGATCCTCGGCCGCCGCCGGAAAGCTGAGCAGCAGGGCGACGGCAAGCACGGTCCTGGTATTCATCGGCGACCTCCAACGAAGAGAGGAAAAAAGCGTACCCCGCTCGACGCACAAATGCTACTGGGCCAACACCTATTGAGGCGGCATCCGCACCGCGCCGTCGAGCCGCACCGCCGAGCCGTTGAGCATGGGATTGTCGACGATGGCCAGCACCATGCGGCCGTACTCGGCCGGATCGCCCAGCCGATGCGGGAACAGGGTCGAGGCCACCAGTCCGTCCATCACCTCGTCGGGCATGCCGGCCAGCATGGGGGTGCCGAAATAGCCCGGCGCGATGGCCATGACGCGGATACCCAGGGGCGCCAGCTCGCGCGCCGCCGGCAAGCTGAGTGCCGCCACGCCGCCCTTGGATGCCGCATAGGCGCACTGGCCGACCTGGCCTTCCCAGGCGGCGATGGAGGCGGTGTTGACCACCACGCCGCGCTCGCCGCCGGCCAGCGGCTCCTGCGCCGCCATCTCGGCCGCCGCCAGGCGCATGACGTTGAAGGTACCGATCAGGTTGACGCCTATGACGCGGGCGAAGCTGTCGAGCGAATGCGGTCCCTTGCGGCCCACCACCTTGCCGGGCGTGACGATGCCGGCGCAACTGACGCAGACCCGCACCGGTCCGTGCCGATCGCGCGCGGCAGCCATCGCCGCGACGACGGACTCCTCGCTGGTGACGTCGCAGGCCAGCGCGATGCCGCCGATCTCGGCCGCCACCTGCTCGACGGCGGCGGCGTTGATGTCGAGCACCGCCACCTTGGCGCCGGCCCCGGCCAGCGCCCGGGCGGTCGCGGCCCCCAGACCGGAGGCGCCGCCGGTGACGATGGCGGCCAAACCATGGATGTTCATGATGGTTCTCCCTGGGCTTTACCCCCTCTCCCGCGAGGGGAGAGGGTTTCCGTGTGTTAGAAGCTCAAATCCCCGCCGGCCGGCACGGTGTCGAACGGCGTCATCCACTCGACGACGTCCTCGATGCGGGCGGGCTGCCAGGCCGGCCGGTTGTCCTTGTCGACGATCACCGCCCGGATGCCCTCGATGAAGTCATGGCAGGGGGCCATCACCTGGCTGAGGCGGAATTCCATGCGCATACAATCGTCAAACGCCAGGCCGGCGCCGCGGCGGATCATCTCGAAGGTCAGCAGCAGCAGGGTCGGAGACTTGGCGCGCAAGCCGGCCAGGGTCTCGGCGGCAAACGGATCGTCTTCCGCCTCCAGCGCCGCGATCACCGCCGCCAGGGTCGGCGCGGAGAAGCAGCGCTCGATCAGCGGCAGGGCCGCGGCGATGGGCGCCGGGCCGGGGGTCTGGTGGAAGCCGGCCAGCACCGCCGCGACCTCGGCCGCGTCGCGCGCCTCGGAGAGGGATTCCTTCAGCGCCTCCAGCCGGCCGCTCTCGACATAGTGGGTGGCGACGCCCACGGCCAGGGTATCGGCGGCGCCGAGGCGGGCACCGGTGAGGCCGAGATACATCCCCACCGCGCCGGGCAGGCGGGGCAGGAAAGAACTGCCCCCGACGTCGGGAAAGAAGCCGATGCCGGTCTCGGGCATGGCGAACAGGGTACGTTCGGTGGCGACGCGGGCGGAACCATGCACCGAGACGCCGACGCCGCCGCCCATGACGATGCCATCGATCAGCGCCACATAGGGCTTGGGCATGGTCTTGATGCGCCGGTTGAGCCGGTATTCATCGCGATAGAAGGCGGCGATGAACGGCATGTCCTCCGCCTTGCCGGCCTCGTGCAGGGCGCGGATGTCGCCACCGGCGCAGAAGGCGCGCGGCCCGGCGCCCTCGATCACCACCACCGTCACGGCGGGGTCGGCGGCCCACTCCTCCAGCTTCGGCGCCATGGCGTGGATCTGCGCCAGGGTCAGGGCATTGAGCGCCTTGGGCCGGTCGAGGACGATGCGGGCGAGATTGCCGGCCTGCTCGAATTGAATTTCCATCGTCATGCCCTCTTCCCCATTGCGGCCGTCCAGGCCTCGGCGTAGCGATCGCGCAGCACGGTCTTCTGCACCTTGCCCATGGCGTTGCGCGGCAGTTCGGACACCACCACCACCTGCTTGGGCACCTTGAAGTTGGCCAGTTGGCCCTTGAGCTGGCGAAGCAGCGCCTCGCCGTCGAGCTGGGCTCCGCCGCGCGGCACCACCACCGCCAGCCCGGCCTCGCCGAAATCGGGATGCGGCATGCCGACCACGGCGGATTCCAGCACCCCGTCGAGGGCGTCGACGGCGTCCTCGACCTCCTTCGGGTAGACGTTGAAGCCGCCCGAGATGATCAGGTCCTTGGCGCGGCCGACGATGGAGACATAGCCGTCGGCGTCGATCACGCCCACGTCGCCGGTGCGGAAAAATCCGTCGGCGGTGAATTCGGCCTTGGTCTTCTCCGGCATGCGCCAATAGCCCGAGAACAGGTTCGGCCCGCGCACCTCGATGCCGCCGACCTCGCCGGCGGGCAGGGTGCGGCCGTCCTCGCCGGTCACCCGCAGTTCCACATCGGGCAGCGCCGGGCCGACGGTGCCGGGCTTGCGGGCGCCGTCGAGCGGGTTCGAGGTGTACATACCGCCCTCGGTCATGCCGTAGCGTTCGAGGATGGTGTGGCCGGTGCGGGCCTGGAACTCGCTGAAGGTCTCCACCAGCAACGGCGCCGAGCCCGAGATGAACAGCCGCATTCCCCGGCAGAGATCGGCGGTCAGCCCGGGACTGCCCAGCAGGCGGACATAGAAGGTCGGCACCCCCATCATCACCGTGGCGCGCGGCAGCAGCGACAGGACCTCGTCGGCGTCGAACTTGGCGCAGAAGATCATGCCGGTGCCGTTCAGCAGCACGCAGTTGATGGCGACGAACAGGCCGTGGGTGTGGAAGATGGGCAGGGCGTGCAGCAGCACATCGCCGGGCCGGAAGCCCCACAGCGTGTGCAGGGTGCGGGCATTGGCGGCCAGATTGTCGTGGCTCAGCATGGCGCCCTTGGGCCGCCCGGTGGTGCCCGATGAATACAGGATCGCCGCAAGATCGCCGCCGTCGCGCGCCACGGTGACGAAGTCGGCGGCGGCGGACGCCACCAGTTCGGGCAGGCTACCGTCGCCGTGGCTGCCCAGCGTGACCACCCGCGCCGCGACACCGGCCTTGGCGGCGATGCCGGAGAGTTCGGCGTGGCGGGCCGGCGCGCACACCACCACCACCGGCTCGGCATCGGCGAGGAAATACTCCAGCTCGCCCGCCTGATAGGCCGGGTTCAGCGGTAACAGCACCGCCCCGGCGCGCAGGCAGCCGTTGATCAGGAACACCGCCTCGGGGCTTTTCTCCACCTGCACCGCGACGCGGTCGCCCGGCGCGACGCCAAGGTCGCTCAGCGCCCGGGCATAGCGGCCCGACTGCTGCTCCAGGTCGCCATAGCTCCAGGTTCGGCCGCCCGGCACCTCCATGAAGGCTTTGGCGAGGTCGGCGGGAAACCGGCTGCGGAACAGGTCGAACAGATTGCCGGACATGGCAGAGCTCCCCTCGTCAGAAAAAACACCCCGTCCCCCGCCGCAGGGGGGAGGGCTTCGTTGTCATCTTGTATCCAAAAACGTATTTTCCGTATACAGCGTTCACGCCATGATCGAGATGAACTCGGCGAAGATGTCGGCCTGGATGGTGACGTGCTTGCGCATGGCCGCCTGGGCACCCTCGGGGTCGGTGGCGAGGATGGCCTCCACCACGGCGCCGTGCTCGCCGAACGAGCCGTCGATGCGGTTGGGGTGGTTGAGCTGATAGCGGCGATAGGGCGCCAGCCGGGCGAACAGACTGCGGGCCATGTCCAGCAGCACCTCGTTGTGGCTGCCCTGATAGATGGCCTCGTGGAAGGCGCGGTTGACGGCGTAATAGTCGTCGAGCCGGCGCTCGGCGCGCAGGGTGCCAGATTGCTCGTGCAGCGCGGAAAGCCTTGACTTCTCCTCCGCCGACATGCGACGGGCGGCATAGCGGGCGCACAGGCCCTCGATCTCGCTCATGACCTCGAACATCTGCACCATGCGGTGCAGGTCGAGGGGCGCCACCACCGCCCCCTGGCGCGGCGCCTTCACCACCAGACCGGAATGCACCAGTTGCAGGATGGCCTCGCGCACCGGAGTGCGCGACAGCCCGAACCGCTCGGCCAGCCCGACCTCGTCGAGGCGGCTGCCGGGACGCAGCACGCCCTGGAAGATGTCCTGCTCGATGGCCTGCCGGATGCCGTCGGCCCGGGTTGACGCTTTGTTGGTCATGAGGTGCCCTCCGCCCATTCCTTATACCGGCGGGGAAGGCTTGCACACAAGACCCTAGACCTGCGTATACAGAGATGGACCAGCCATGACGGTTATGGTAACGCTAGAAGGTCGACGTTACCGGGACGAGGACAGTGATGGAGTTCGCCCCTTCCGAGGACCAGGAGGCCTTCCGCCGCGCGGCACGTGATTTCGCCCTGGGCGAGATGGCGCCGCACGCCGCCGGCTGGGACGAGTACGAGATCTTCCCGGTGGAGACTCTGCGCGCCGCCGCCGCCCTGGGCTTCGCCGGCATCACCGTCCGGGACGACGTGGGCGGCTCGGGGCTGGGACGGCTGGACGCCGCCTTGATCTTCGAGGAACTGGCCGCCGCCTGCCCATCCACCGCCGCCTACATCTCCATCCACAACATGGCCGCCTGGATGATCGACTCGTTCGGGACGGACGAGCAGCGGCGGCGCTGGCTGCCGACGCTGACCACCATGGAGGCCTTCGCCAGCTATTGCCTGACCGAGCCCGACGCCGGCTCCGACGCCGCCGCGCTGAAGACCCGCGCCGAGCGGGTTGGCGACCACTATGCGCTGAACGGCTCCAAGGCCTTCATCTCGGGCGGCGGGGTGTCCGACCTCTATGTGGTGATGGTGCGCACCGGTGGCCCCGGCCCCAAGGGCATCTCGTGTCTGGTGGTGGAAAAGGGCACGCCGGGGCTGTCGTTCGGCAAGCCGGAGAGGAAACTGGGCTGGAAAAGCCAACCCACCGCCGCGGTGATCTTCGAGGACTGCCGGGTGCCGGTGAGCAACCGCATCGGCGCCGAGGGCGACGGCTTCAAGATCGCCATGAAGGGCCTCGACGGCGGCCGCATCAACATCGGCGCCTGCTCGTTGGGTGGCGCCCGGCAATGCCTCGACCTGGCCCTGGCCCATACGGCGGAGCGTCGCCAGTTCGGCCAGCCCATCAACGCCTTTCAGGCCACCCGGTTCGCCCTGGCCGACATGGCCACCGGGCTCGACGCCGCCCGCCTGATGATCCACCGCGCCGCCGCCAGCCTCGACGCCGGGTCGCCCGAGGCCACCGTGCAATGCGCCATGGCCAAGCGACTGGCCACCGACACCGGCTTCCAGGTGGTGGATCAGGCACTCCAGCTGTTCGGCGGCTACGGCTACATCAAGGACTATCCCATCGAGCGCTATCTGCGCGACCTCAGGGTCCACCGCATCCTCGAAGGCAGCAACGAAATCATGAAGGTCATCGTCGGCCGCGCGCTGACGAAAGAATAGGGAGAGCACCATGGCGACTGTCGGTTTCATCGGGCTGGGCAACATGGGCGGGCCGATGATGCGCAACCTGGCCAAGGCCGGCCACACGGTCTGCGCCTTCGACGTGATGGACGCGGCGCGTCAGGCCGCCGCCGGGGCGGGCGCCGCCGTGGCCGCCACCGCCGCCGAGGCCACCCGCGACGTCGACGTGGTGGTGACCATGCTGCCGGCCGGCGAACATGTGCGGGCGGTCTATCTCGGCGACGGCGGCATCCTCGACGTGGCGAGGAAGGGGACCCTGTTCATCGACAGCTCGACCATCGACGTCGCCACCGCCCGCGACGTCGCCGCCGCCGCCGTCGCCATGGGCCACATGATGGTGGACGCGCCGGTGTCGGGCGGTGTCGGCGGCGCCGAGGCCGGCACCCTGACCTTCATGGTCGGCGGCCCCGATGCCGCCTTCGAGCAGGCGCGGCCGCTGCTGGAAAACATGGGCAAGACCATCGTCCACGCCGGCGGCCCGGGCAACGGCC
>CAJANL010000212.1 GCA_903941105.1 uncultured Rhodospirillaceae bacterium | reverse complement strand
GTGTCGCCGTTCTGGACGACCCAGCCGAATGGCAGGGTCGCCCGGTGGCGGTGGGCGAAAAGGTGCTGGCGGTGGCGTCCCCCCACGACGTGGAAGTGGAGGCATGGCTCGCTCCCGCCGACGTCATCGCGCTGGAGAACGGCGGACCGGTCAGCCTGTTCCTCAATACCGATCCGCTGTCACCGGTTTCCGCCCGACTGCTTTATGTCGCTTACGAGGCCATTCCACAGCCCGACGGAACGTTGGGCCACCGGGTGCGGGCCGAACTGTCCAAGGGGGAAAGCGGTCCATGGTTGGGCCTCAAGGGTACCGCCCGGCTCGATGGTCATCGCGTTCCGCTGATATACTGGCTGGCGCGGCGGCCCTTGTCGGTCGTGCGCACTTTCCTGGGGATGTAGCAATGGAGGCCGCCGCCTTGCCCCTGCCGGCCTTGCGTGACGAGCTGTCGCTGCATCCCGGCCCAGCCTCGCTCGACGGCTCGCCCACCTGGACCATCCGCGATCCGGTCAGGAACCGGTATTTCCGCATCGGCTGGGCCGCTTTCGAGGCATTGAGCCGCTGGGGCGGTACTGCCGGCGAAGTGGCTGATGCCGTGCGGGCTGAAACCACCATCGATATGACAGAAGACGAGGTGGTGGACGTGGCGCGGTTCATTCACGGCAACCAGCTGACCGCACCCACTTCCCACGCCGACACGCTCCACCTCACCCAACAGGCGACAGCAGAAAGACACTCCGTCTTCAATTGGCTACTGCACCATTACCTGTTTTTCCGCATCCCCCTGGTGCGGCCCGACCGATTCCTGGGCACGCTGCTGCCGCTGGTGTCGTGGCTGGGCAACACTTGGTTCCGTTGGGCCACTATTGGAGCACTGCTGCTGGGCCTGCTACTGGTAGCACGGCAATGGGAGCTGTTTGCCGCCACCTTGCTCGACACCTTCTCGTTGTCCGGCGTGGTGAGCTACGCCATCGCGCTCAGCCTCGTCAAGGTCATCCATGAATTGGCCCATGGCCTAACCGCCAAAAGGTTCGGCTGCCGGGTGCCAACCATGGGCGTCGCCTTCCTGGTGATGTGGCCGGTCTTATATACCGACGTCAACGAGACCTGGACCCTGGCGTCACGGCGCCAGAGGCTGCTGGTTGGCGCGGCGGGCATTGGGGCCGAACTGGCGGTGGCGGCCTGGGCCACCCTGCTGTGGGTCTTCCTGCCCGACGGGTCGCTGCGCCAGGGCGTTTTCGTGCTGGCCGCCTTCACCTGGGTGTCGTCGCTGGTCATCAACCTGAGCCCGTTCATGCGCTTCGACGGCTATTTCCTCGCCATGGACGCCCTGGAATTGCCCAATCTCCACCCCAGGGCCTTCGCCATGGCCCGGTGGTGGCTGCGCGAGGTGTTGTTCGGCCTGGGCGAGCCACCGCCCGAGCCCATGCCCCGGAGCCGGCAACGGGCCATGGTGGCTTTCGCCGTCGCTGTCTGGGTCTACCGCCTGGTGCTGTTCCTCGGCATCGCGGTGCTGGTCTACCACTTCTTCATCAAGGCGGTGGGCGTCCTGCTGTTCGCGGTCGAGATCGGCTGGTTCGTGTTCCTGCCCATCTGGACCGAGTTGAGGGAATGGGCCAACCGCCGGGACGACATCCTCAAGGGAACCCGCTGGCGGCGGCCGCTCCTGGGCCTTGGCCTGATGCTGCTGGTGGCCTTTGTTCCCTGGCGAGCCCGCATCGAAGCCCCAGCCAGCTCCGCCGCCGAGATCAACGCCCCGCTGTTCCTGCCTGGTCCAGCCCGGTTGGAGCGGCTGATGGTGACGCGTAGCCAGCATGTTGCCGCCCTGACTCCGTTGCTATCCTTCGTCTCCCCCGATATCGAGGCGAAACGGGCCATCATCGCGGCAAGGTCCGAGGGCAAGGCCGCCGAGTTGGAGGCGGTCAAGCTCGATCCCTTCGGGCGCGAACGCTTGTCGGCCCTGACCGAGGAATTGTCGCGTCTGAATGCCGAGAAGACGGCACTGGACGCCGAGGCCGAGCGCCTGACCATTATCGCCCCCCATGCAGGCGTCTTCCTCGACCCGCTGCCGGACCTGAAGCCCGGCGCCTGGCTGTCGCCCAAGCAGCAATTGGGCCTGATCCGCGCCGATGGTGTTGCCATCGCCACCGCCTATGTGGCCGAGGACGACCTGCCTCGGATCAGGGAGGGCAATGACGCCCGCTTCATCCCCCATGACCTTGACCATGTCGGCATGAGCGGCCAGGTGATTTCCATAGACCGCAATCCGGTCAAGGTCCTGACCGATCCTGCTCTGGCCTCACTCCATGGCGGCGACATCCCGGTGCGGATGGCCGGGCAGGTTCTGGTTCCCCAGGGAAGCTTTTTCCGCGTGACCATCCGCCTCGACGGTCCGGTGCCCGACCAAAAGCTGATCGGCCATGTCCGAATCAGCGGCCTGGGCCAAAGCTTCCTCGACCGAGCCGCCCGATCGGCGCTGGTCGTGCTGATCCGCGAATGGGGCGCGTAGACTTCTCGATGGCCGAGGAGGGGAGCTAACCCGTCCGCCAATGCGTCGAAACGTCGCACAGCCACGACCAAGCGTCGCTCTGCCCACGGGTCCTCCAGATTTATGACAGCGAGGCTGCCGCGCTCCCCCCACTGCTTGGCCGCTGCCTCCGGCACCACTGCAACACCCGCACCAAGCGCCACCATGCGGCAAGCCGTGTCCATGCCACTAACCCGCACGCGCATGGGCCTACTCGGCTTGGTAATGCCCCCCGCCGAGGCGGCGGCGCTGCTGCTTTTGCCTTCGCTGGTAACGAATGTCTGGCAACTTCTTGCCGGACCGCGCTTCGGCGCCATCCTACGCCGCCTATGGCCCATGATGCTTGGTGTCATCGCCGGCACCCTTGCCGGGTCCGGGGTGATCGCTAGTCCGGCCGCGCACGCCGCGACGGCGGGCTTGGGCGCCGCTTTGCTGCTCTACGGCACGGTCGGGTTGACGAGACCCCTCCTGCGCATGCCGCCCGACGCAGAGCCCTTGACCGGCCCGCTGGTGGGGGCGGTGACGGGGCTCGTGACAGGTGCAACCGGCGTCTTCGTCATCCCGGCCGTCCCCTATCTAGGTTCACTCGGACTCGAGCGTGACGACCTGGTGCAAGCGCTCGGTCTGTCGTTCACGGTGTCCACCTTTGCGCTCGCGGTCGGTCTTGTACTCCATGGTGCGCTGCCGCTCGCAGCCACAGGCGCCTCGCTGCTGGCCTTACTGCCAGCGCTGGCAGGCATGGCACTTGGAGGATGGCTGCGGGCGCGGGTTCGCCCGGAGGCGTTCCGCAGATGCTTCTTCGTGGGCCTACTAGTTCTACTGTGTCATAAAACAAGCGACTATGGTATGCATGGAGATTCGGTCTGCTCGATAGGGGGCGAGGATGGGTCTCCATGAAATGGCTGGCGATAGTGAATCGCGATTTGAGTCT
>CAJANL010000211.1 GCA_903941105.1 uncultured Rhodospirillaceae bacterium | reverse complement strand
ACCGATTTCTACGGCCAGCAGCGTCGCGCCGCCCGCGAGGTGTTCATCGCCGGGGAAGTGTTCTTCCGCCTGCGCCCGCGTCGCCCGGAAGACGGCCTGACGGTGCCGTTGCAGCTTCAGATGCTGCCCTCGGAAATGCTGCCGCTGACCCGAACCGAGGTTCTTCCCAACGGCAACGTCATCCGTCAGGGCATCGAGTTCGACCGCATCGGTCGGCGGGCGGCCTATTGGTTCCTGCGCCGCCACCCCGGCGATCTCACCGATCCCGGCATGGTCGGCGAAATGGTGCGCGTTCCGGCCGCCGAGATCATCCATGTCATCGACCCGGTGGAATCCGGCCAGCTTCGCGGGGTGTCGCGGCTGGCTCCGGCCATCGTCAAGCTGTTCCTGCTCGATCAGTACGACGACGCCGAACTGGAGCGCAAGAAGATCGCGGCCATGTACGCCATGTTCGTGACGTCTCCAGCTCCCGCCGACGTGATCGACTTGGTGCCCGCCGATGACGGTTCCGGCGACCGCATCGTCGAGGTGCAGCCGGGCCAAGTGGTGCCGCTGGAGCCGGGCGAGCAGATCCAGACCTCGGCCCCCGCCGATGTGGGCGGATCGTATGAGCCGTTCGAGTACCGCACCCTGCTGCAGATCTCCGCCGCCACCGGCATCCCCTACGCCTACCTGTCCAACGACATGCTGAAGGCCAATTACTCCAACTCGCGCATGGCGCTGCTGGAGTTCCGCCGCCGGGTCGAGGCCTGGCAGCACTCGGTGATGGTGCATCAAATGTGCCGGGTGGTGTGGCAGCGCTGGCTGGATGTGGCCGTTCTGTCCGGGGCGCTCGACATTCCCGGCTATGAGCGCAACCGCTCCACCTTCATCGCCTGCTCCTGGCTGCCGCCGAAATGGGACTGGGTCGATCCGCTGAAGGATACCAAGGCCGAAATTGAGCAGATCGGGGCGGGGCTGAAAAGCAGGACGCAGGCCCTGGCCGAGCGTGGCTTCGACGCCGAGCAGGTGGATGCCGAGATTGCCACCGACCGGGAACGCGAACAGCGGTTGGGGCTGACCTTCGGTTCCGATCCGACACCGCTCTTGTTGCCCCCACCGACATCGTAAGGACGGACATGCACGATTTGCCCCATCTCGCGGCTCGTCTGTACGGGACGCCGCTGCTGGTCGCCCGCAGTAAGCTGGATGTGATCCTGGGTGCTCTCGGCCCCCGGCTGGCTGGGCAGTCCATCTCCTTCGACGGTGATACGGCTCCATCCGCCGATGTGGCGGTGACGCCCGACGGCATCGCCATCGTACCGGTGGTGGGAACCCTGGTGGCCCGCTCCGGCTATCTCGGCGCCGCCAGCGGCTTGACCGGTTATGGCGACATCGCCGATGCCATCGAGGCGGCAGCCACCGATCCCGGCGTTCGCGCCATTCTGCTGGACGTGGACTCCTCCGGTGGCGAGGTGGGCGGGTTGTTCGATCTGGTCGACCACATCCAGGCCATCCGCAGCCAGTGTGGCAAGCCCATCTGGGCGGTAGCCGATGAAGCGGCGCTGTCGGCGGCCTATGCCATCGCCTGCACCGCCGACCGCCTCTACGTCACCCAGACCGGCGAGGTCGGGTCCATCGGCGTGGTCGCCGTCCACCGCGACGAATCGGGGGCCGATGCCCAGGCTGGGCTGGCCTGGACTTTCGTTCATGCCGGTGCCGCCAAGGTCGATGGCAACCCGCATCAGCCGCTTTCCGACTCTGCCCGTGCCGCCCTTCAGGCCGATGTCGATGCCCTCTACGGGAAGTTCACCACCCTGGTGGCCGAGCGCCGCCGCCTGTCTCCCGACGCCGTGCGCGCCACCGAGGCTGTGGTCTATCGCGGCGATGAGGCGGTTGCCGCAGGCCTCGCCGACCAGATCGGCACGCTTCGCGTCGCCCTGGCCGATCTCGGCGCCACCCTGGCGCGCCCCTCCATCCGTTCCCCCGTTCTGT
>CAJANL010000210.1 GCA_903941105.1 uncultured Rhodospirillaceae bacterium | reverse complement strand
TGAACGAGCAGATCGGCTTCTTCTTCCGCGGCTTCCGCCGCGACTCGCACCCCATGGCGGTGATGTGCGGCGTGGTCGGCGCCATGGCGGCGTTCTATCACGACTCCATCGACATCAACGACCCGCACCAGCGGATGATCGCCAGCTATCGCCTGGTGGCCAAGATGCCGACCATCGTGAGCTGGACCTACAAGTACAGCCAGGGCCAGCCGTTCATGTATCCGCAGAACGCCCTGTCCTACTCCGAGAATTTCCTGCGCATGATGTTCGCCACGCCGTGCGAGGAGTACAAGGTCAATCCGGTGCTGTCGCGCGCCATGGACCGCATCCTGATCCTGCACGCCGACCACGAGCAGAACGCCTCGACCTCGACGGTGCGCCTGGCCGGCTCGTCGGGCGCCAACCCGTTCGCCTGCATCGCCGCCGGCATCGCCTCCCTGTGGGGACCCGCCCATGGCGGCGCCAACGAGGCGGTGCTGGAGATGCTGCACGAGATCGGCTCGGTCGACCGCATCCCGGAATACATCAAGAAGGCCAAGGACAAGGACGATCCGTTCCGCCTGATGGGCTTCGGCCACCGCGTCTACAAGAACTACGATCCGCGCGCCAAGATCATGCAGAAGACCTGCCACGAGGTCCTCAACGAACTGGGCGTCAAGGACGAGCCGCTGCTCAAGCTGGCCATGGAACTGGAGCGCATCGCGCTGGAGGACGAATACTTCGTCCAGCGCAAGCTGTTCCCCAATGTCGACTTCTATTCCGGCATCATTTTCCGCGCCATGGGCATCCCCACCTCCATGTTCACCAGCCTGTTCGCGCTGGCTCGCACGGTGGGCTGGATCGCCCAGTGGAACGAGATGCTGACCGATCCCGACCAGAAGATCGGCCGGCCGCGCCAGCTCTATGTCGGCGCCGACAAGCGCGACTTCGTGCCGATGATCAAGCGCTAAGGTATCAAAAAGCCCCCTCCCCCGCCGGGGGAGGGTTGGGCAAGGGAGAATGGATCCACCGGCAGGCGGATCCATTTATCTTGTCTTTTCGTACGCCATTCCGGCGAGCCGCCGAAGCGACTCGCCGCGTCTCGCCTTACCGGCCGGGCCGCTGTATCCCCGCGGCAGGGATGCTACATCGCCGCCATGGCCTGATCATAGGCCTCCAGCCCGCCGGCGATGGGCAGGGCTTCAAGCCAGTCGAGGAAACGCGCCACATCGGCGCCCCGGAAGAACAGCCCGTGCTGCGGCGCCATGATGTCGACCTCCAACCGCCGCACCATCGCCACCCAGCGATCGCGGGCCGGGGCGGAGCCCATCCAGCGCTTGTGGAAGGCTTCCATGAACGGAATATGCCGATCGAAATCCTCGACGAAGATGCCGTTCGACACCCCCTTGGGCACGATGGCGGCACCGATATCGCCGGAAAACAGCACCTTGGCCTTGGGGTCATAGACGCTGAAATTGCCCGACGAATGCAGGTAGTGGGCGGGCAGGAACTTCAGCCGCACCGCTCGCGTCAGCTCCAACTCGGCGCCGTGATCGGGGATGACGGAGAATTCGGCCTCGCGGTCGAAATGAGAGACGAACCCGGTCCACAGCCACGACACATGCACCTGCACGCCACGGCACACCTGGCGCCACAACGGCAGGGCCGAGGCAACATCGGGGTCCTGGTGCGACAGGAACAGGTGCCGCAGCCGACCGACCTCGACCTCCTGGGTCACAGCCGCCACCATGGCCGGAAACAGCTCGATGCCGCCCGGATCAAGCAGCACCGCGGCATCCTCGCTGGTCACCACCAGTTGGTTGGTGTCGATGATGTTGTCGGGCTTGTCGGGGTCCTGGGCAAAGGCCAGCCAGCGGTGCTCGCCGTCCTGCCAAATGGTGAAGCACTTCAAGACCGGCCCCCTCCCTGATATGCGGTGCGTCCGCCACGCCCCAGCGCGGCGAAGGCGGCCATGGCGACATTCGACTGGCTCGCATCGCGCATGCCGCGCCCGGCGGCGTCCCCCATGGCGCGAAGCCCCGCGGTGTGTTGCTGCATGACATCGGCAATGGCCCGGAGATCGGCGGCATGGGGTCCCGCCGAGGTGGCCTCGATGGCAATATTGGCGGCGATCATCTCGGTCTGCAGCACCACTTCCCGTACTGTGCGGATGATCGCCTGCAGGCCGCCATGCGCCTTGGTCAGCGCGGCGGCGGCGGCGCCCAGGGCGGCCAGGCGGCTCCGCCACGCAAGGTCGAGTGCCGTCAGGGCAGTGATTGCGGTGGCGTTGCCCGACGCGAGGATGTTGTTGCCGGCGGACTCGATCTTGCCCACGTCGCGGGCGGCGCGAAGGATAGTGCCGGCCTGGGCATAGGTATCGCGCTTCAGACCGATCATCTCGGGGATGACGCCAAGCAGCCGGGTCACCGACTCGGTGGCGAAATGGGTCAGCACTCGCACAGCGCGTCCATGGTCGCCGGCCCGCACCGAGGCCAGTTCGGCGTTTACCGACAGGATTCGAAGCTGATCCACCAACCGGGGCAAGTCGTCAAAGGCGTGATAGGTCGCTTGGCAACGGCCATAAAGATCGCCCAACTGGGCGGCGAATTCCCGATAGCCATCATGCCAGACCATGGGGGTGCCCCCCCAGTCGGCAACACTCATTCTCTCCGCCCTCGCCTAATCAGGGTTTCCCCCGTGCCCCCACCGAACCTTACCAACGGACAGGGGCCGGCGACAGCGGAAACTGCCTAGCGGAGACTGCGGCGGCGGCCGGGCTGCCACGAGGTGACGAAGTCCGCCACGTCCTGACGGCTCAGCCCGAGATCGTGCAATTCGCGGTGATCCATGCCCGCCATCTCGGCATAAAGCCGCTCGCGCGCCCGCCAGGAGCAGAAAGGCTGCAGAAGGTGGCCATTGAGCCAATGGCCCAGCCGCTCGGACAACGATTCATCGGGCCGGTGCGGCACCGGAGCGGGGCGGCAGACCGGGTGAGGGGCGCCGGGACCGAAGGCGGGCGAAAGTGACATGGCTGCATCCTCTTTGGAATGATACAGACATTCATATGGGAGTCAGCCCCTTGGCAGCAATGGCCGCAAACGCAAGGCGGCATGCATGGACCGCATGGGAAAAAGCGCTGGACTGCTCCCGGCACCTACATCGGTTGCAGGCCAAGCCTCGCGAACAGGCTTTTATCGTCCTCGGGCGAGGCGTTCCTGGCGGTCAGTAGCTTGGCGCCGCAGAACACCGAGTTGGCACCGGCGAAGAAGCACAGCGCCTGCATCTCCTCGCTCATCCCCTCGCGGCCGGCCGACAGGCGGACGAACGACTTCGGCATCATGATGCGGGTCACCGCGATGGTGCGGATGAAGTCGAAGGCATCGGGCCGCACCGTCTCGGCCAGCGGCGTACCGGGGATGGGGATCAACAGGTTGATGGGAACGCTGTCGGGCTGCTTGGGCAGGTTGGCCAGGGCGATCAGCATCTTGGCACGGTCGCGCTGCACCTCGCCCAAGCCCACGATGCCGCCGGAGCAGACATGCAGGCCGGCCTCCTGGACATGGTCCAGGGTGTCGAGGCGATCCTGGAAGGTGCGGGTCGAAATGACCTCGCTATAGTGCTCGGGGCTGGTATCGAGGTTGTGGTTGTAATAATCGAGGCCGGCCTCCTTGAGCTGGCGGGCCTGCTCGCGCGACAGCAAGCCGAAGCTGGCACAGGTCTGCATGCCGAGGCTCTTGACCCCCTCGATCATCGCCAGCGCCACGCCGAAATCGTCACCCTTGGGGCCGCGCCAGGCGGCGCCCATGCAGAAGCGGGAGGCGCCTTCCTCCTTGGCGACGCGGGCGGCCTCGACCACCTCCTCCACCGCCAGCAGGCGTTCCTTTTCCAGCCCGGTGGCGTAGTGGGCGCTCTGCGGGCAGTACGAGCAGTCCTCGGAGCAGCCGCCGGTCTTGATGGACAGCAGCCGGCTGACCTGAACCCGGTTGGGATCGAAATGGCGGCGCAGTGTGGCGTGGGCCTCGAACAGCAGGTCGTTGAAGGGGCGTGCGAACAGCGCCTCGACCTCATCCACCGTCCAGTCGTGGCGAACCTGGTCCGCCTCGATGTGTACCGCCTGAACCGTCACCGACATACCTCCCTTGCGCCTCGCGAGGGTGTGAGATTAGGCCGGCGAACGCCGCCTTTGCAACAAGAGCGAAAAGCTTCTATTACGACCGGCGATGCGCGATCTGGACGCAACCCTGGAGTCCTTCCTCACCGGCCTCGATACCGCCGGGCGGCGACGCTTGCTCCGGCCGGTCGCCCCCTTGCCGGACGGACGCATCCGGATTGCCGGGCGGGATCTGGTGAACTTCTCCGCCAACGACTATCTCGGCCTGTCGCGCCACCCGCTGCTGATCGAGCGGGCGCGGGCCTGGGCGGCCGAGTACGGCGCCGGCAGCGGCGCCTCACGGCTGGTCACCGGGCACCTGGACGCCCTGGACTCGCTGGAGGCCAGGATCGCGCGGGCCAAGGGCACCGAGGCCGCCCTGGTGCTGGCCAGCGGCTGGCAATGCAACGCCTCGGTGCTGCCGGCCTTACTCGACCGCGCGCTGTGGGGCGCCGAGCCGCTGGTATTCGCCGACAAGCTGGTTCACGCCAGCATCCACGCCGGGCTGGCCATCGCCGGCATCGCGCCGACCCGCTACCGCCACGACGATCTCGACCACCTGGAAGACCTGTTGCGGAGCAAGCAAGACCGACCGGGGCCGCGCGTCATCGTCACCGAGACGGTGTTCAGCATGGACGGCGACGCCACCGACATGGCCCGCCTCGCCGCCCTGGCCGAGCGCTGGGACGCCCTGCTCTATGTCGACGAGGCACATGCCACCGGCGTGCTGGGCGCCACCGGCTTCGGGCTGTCGGTGGGACACCGCGTCGATGTGGTGATGGGCACCTTCTCAAAGGCCATGGGCAGCTTCGGCGCCTATGTGGCGTGCTCGGCGGCCATGAAGCAGGTTCTGGTCAATCGTGCCTCGGGCCTGATCTACGCCACCGCCCTGCCTCCCGCCGTGCTGGGCGCCATCGACGCGGCGGTGGAGCTCGTCCCTACCCTGACTGCCGAACGCGCCCGGCTGCAAGCCATGGCGACACGGGTGCGCGCCGAGTTCCAGGCGGCAGGATTGGATACCGGCGCCTCCGCCACCCAGATCATCCCGGTCATCCTCGGCGACGAGCGGCGCACCCTTGAGGTGGCCCAGGCGCTGGAGGAGCGCGGCATCCTCGGCGTCGCCATCCGTCCGCCCACCGTCCCTCCCGGCACCAGCCGCATCCGCTTCGCCCTGTCGGCGGCGCATACGGACGCGGACATCGTCGCGCTGATCGCCGCGATGGCGGAGGCCCTATGACACCATTCATCAAAATGGCCCCCTCCCCTGCCGCAGGCGGGGGAGGGTTGGGGTGGGGGCCCAAGCGAAGCGCGGGAGTGTTTCCGCGCGGCACCACTCACGCCTCGCTCTGCTCGTTGGGCCCCCACCCTACCCTCCCCCGCCTGCGGCAGGGGAGGAATTAATGACCGTCCTCTTCGTCCATGGCTGGGGGTTCGACGCCGATTTCTGGCAGCCGGTGGCAGAGCGGCTGCCCGATTTCCGGCCGCGTTCGCTCGATCTCGGCTTTTTCGGCGAGCCGGAAGCCCCTTCGGTGGAGCGCCCGCTGGTGGTGGCTCATTCCATGGGATTGGCCTGGGCGCTGGCGCGGGTGCCGCGGCCCTGGGCCGGCGTGGTGGCGGTCAACGGCTTCGCCCGCTTCACCCGCTGCCCCAGCTTCATCGAGGGCGTGGCGCCGCGACTGGTGGAACGCATGCTGAACCGCTTCGACGCCGAGCCCGAGCTCGTGCTGCGCGATTTCCTGTCCCGCTGCGGCGTCGCTGCGCCCACGCTGGACGGCTTCCACCACGACCGCCTGCGCGCCGCCCTGGCCTGGCTGGCCGACTGCGACGAGCGCGCCACGCTCGACATGCTGCCCTGCCCGCTGCTGGCGCTGTCCGGCACCCGCGACGTGGTGGTGTCCGAACCCATGAGCCGCGCCGCTTTCCTCAACCGCGATCTGGTATTGGCGGAAGGGGCCGGGCATACTCTGCCCCTCAGCCACCCCGACTGGGTCGCCAGCCAAATCCGCCACTTCGCGGCGAGGGCCGCATGAGCAGCCACAAGAGAACCATCATCGAAGCCTTCTCCGCCGCCGCCCGCACCTACGAGGACGAGGCGGCGGTCCAGGTACGCACCGCGGAGCGGCTGGCGGCGCTGGCGCTCGCCCCACCCCTGGCCGCCTCGCCGCGCGTTCTGGAGGTGGGCTGCGGCACCGGGCTGCTGACCCGCCGCCTGCTGGCCGGCAGCGAGGACGGCAGCTTCCTGGTCACCGACCTCAGTCCGGCCATGGTGGAGCAGACCCGCGCCGTGGTGCGCGACCGCCGCTGCAGCTTCCGAGTCATGGATGGCGAATTGCCCGACGTGCCGCCGGAGAGCTTCGACCTGGTGGTATCCAGCCTAGCGGCCCAGTGGTTCGATGAATTGCACGAGTCACTGGCCCGGCTGGCTCGCTGCCTGGCTCCCGGCGGGCGGATGGCCATCACGCTGGTGGGCGAAGGCAGCTTCGCCGAATGGCGAACGACCCTGGCCGGCCTCGACCTCGACAGCGGCATGCACGACTATCCCGACGCGCCGGCCCTGGCCGCCATGCTGCCAACGCACGGACATTCCACGGTGACCAGCGATCGGGTCATCATGGAGTATAACGATGCCCGCGCCTTTCTGGCCGCCTTGAAGGCTATCGGCGCCAATACGCCGAGGGCCGGCTACAAGGCGTTGCCCGCCGGGTCGTTGCGCCGGGCCATCGCCGCCATGGGGTCGCCCTGCGCCGTCACCTGGGACGTCCTCTACGCGGTGTGGGAGAAATGAGGGGCGTCTTCGTCACCGGCACAGACACCGGGGTGGGCAAGACCCTGGTCGCCGCCTGGCTGACCCACCACTGGGGCGCCGACTATTGGAAGCCGGTGCAGACCGGCGCCACCGAGGGCACTGACTTCGGCACTGTCGCCCGACTGGCGCCCGGCGCCACCATCCACCACTCCGCCGTGGTGCTGCAGGCCCCGCTGTCGCCGCACGAGGCGGCGCGGCGCGAACGGATGCGCATCGACCTTTCCGCCATGGTGCCCCCCGAGACCGACCGCCCGCTGGTGGTGGAGGGGGCCGGCGGCGTGATGGTGCCGCTCAACGAAACGGCGCTGATGGTCGACCTGATGGCACGGCTCGGGCTGCCTGCCGTGGTGGTGGCGCGCACCGGGCTCGGCACCATCAACCACACCCTGATGACACTGGAGATCCTGCGCCGCCACCGCGTGCCCCTGCTGGGGGTGGTGATGAACGGCCAGAAGAATTCCGGCAACCGCCAGGCCATCGAACATTTCGGCGGTGTCCCCGTGCTGGCCGAACTGCAGCCGCTGTTCGCGGTCACCGCCGGAGTGGTGGCCAGCCTGCCGCCGCCAGCCTTCCCCTGCCCCGAGATGACGCCATGACGCTGAATTACGACGAGCTCCGGGCGCTCGACGCCCGCCATGTCTGGCACCCCTTCACCCAGGCCGGCACGGCACCGCCGCCCATCCTGGCCCTGGGCGCCCGGGGCGCCACCATCTACGGCGCCGACGGCCGCGAGTATCTTGATCTGGTGTCGTCGTGGTGGGTCAACCTGCACGGCCACGCCCACCCCGCCATCGCCCAGGCGGTGGCCGATCAGGCGGCCCGGCTGGAGCAGATCATCTTCGCCGATTTCACCCATGAGCCGGCCATCCGCCTCGCCGCCCGCCTGACCGAGCTGCTGCCGGGCGACCTCGACCGGGTGTTCTGGTCGGACAACGGCTCCACCGCCGTCGAGGTGGCGCTCAAGCTGGCGCATCAGTACTGGCATAACCTGGGCGAGGAACGCACCACCTACGTCGCCTTCGAGGGCGGCTACCACGGCGATACGGTGGGGGCCATGTCGGCCGGCCGCGCCTCGGGCTTCTTCACCGCCTGGGAACGGATGCTGTTCCCGGTGGAGATGGTACCGTTCCCCGCCACCTGGGACGGCGACCCCGACCCCGAGGCGAAGGAAGCTGTGGCGCTCGACGCCCTGGAGCGCATCCTCGACCGCCACCGGGGCAAGGTGGCGGCGGTGATCGTCGAGCCGCTGGTGCAGGGCGCCGGCGGCATGCGCATGTGCCGGCCAGAGTTCCTCCGCGCCCTGGCGGCCAGGATCCGGGATGCCGGCAGCCTGTTGATCTTCGACGAGGTGATGACCGGCTTCGGCCGCACCGGCGACCTGTTCGCCTGCCGGGGCGCCGGGGTAACGCCCGATCTGGTGTGCCTGTCGAAAGGGATCAGCGGCGGCTTCCTGCCGCTGGCCGCCACGGTGACCACCGAACGGATCTGGCGGGCTTTCCTCGGCGAGGACCTCACCACCGCCTTCCTGCATGGTCATTCCTACACCGCCAACCCGTTGGGCTGCGCCGCCGGACTGGCCTCGCTCGACCTGCTGGTGACCGCCGAATGCGCCCAGCAACGCCGGACCATCGAGGCGGTGCATCGCGAACGCCTCGCCGGCATGAGCGGCATCGCGCGGCCACGGGTGTGCGGCACCATTGCCGCCTTCGACCTGCCCGGCGGCGGCGAAGGCTATGGCGCCGGCATCGGGGCGCGGCTGAAAAAAGAGTTCCTCGGGCGCGGCCTGCTGCTGAGACCGCTGGGCAACGTCCTATATCTTCTGCCACCCTACTGCCTGGATAGGGGGGAGTTGGAGCGCGCCTGGGACATCATTGCCGAGGTGGTCGCCGGTTTGTGAGTCAATTGCCATGCTGAAGCCAAACCTATGCTGAATATCGACGAAATCGAGGGGGCGCTGGACGACGACTTCCGCGACATGCTCGAGTCTTTCGACGACAACCGCCTGAAGCACCTGCTGGCCAATCCGGTGGCCTTGACCCGCCTTCGCCCCGCCAGCATCACCAGTCGCCGCGCCCGCACCATGGCCAGGGCCGTGCTGGAGGCGCGCGCCCACCCGCCGGAGCTGATTCCGGCCGAGATCAAGCTGGTGAAGCGACGCCGATTGACTCCTCCGAAGCCCGCCCACCGTCCTTCCCTGCCGCCGCCGGCGGAGGAATGCGGGGCCACAGTGGTGCCGGCGGAAGCCCCACCCGCCTCGGAGTCGGCCCCCCTCATCGCCCCTCCGCCTGTGACACGGACATCGGAGCAGGCGAAGATCGTCCTCGCCGCCATCCTCGCCCTGGCCGGCGTCCTCGCCCTGCTCCTCTGAGGCGCGGAAAGTTTCTCGGGAACAAGGCTGCCGCTCCGGGCATTTATGCCGTGCGGGAATGACCCTCCGAGGAGACGCCCCCATGAAGCCCTTTCACGTCGCCGTCGTCGTGCTCACGGCACTGTCGGCCGTCCACCCGGCCGAGGCCCAGCAGCCTTACAACCGCATGAACGATCTGGGATGGTCGCAAAACAGCGCCGCCACCATCGCCGAGGTCCAGCGCCGCCTGAAGCGCGAGGGCTACTACATCGGCGAGATCAACGGCTTTTTCGACAACAACACCCAGAGCGCCCTGCTCGACTTCCAGACCGACCGCAATCTTACCCTGACCGGCCACATGGACCAGCAGACGCTGGCCGCCCTGGCGTTCCCCCCCGACACCCAGCAGGCGCAGGTCCCCCTGCACGGACCAGTCCCGGAGACGGACTGAAGGATCTTCGGCAGACCGCCGGGAACCATTGCGGCTGCAAGGCATTCATAGGGGGAGGTTAAACCGCAAGTGCCGACACAATGCGATGAGGAGGCAGGAATGAAGACCGTCCTTTGTTTGGCCCTGGTCGGCGCCGTCATGGCCGGCCCGGCTTTCGCCCGCGGCATGCAACAGCAGTCCGGGGAGACGCAGAATCAGCCCAGTCAGATGCAGCAGCAGCAGCAGCGAATGTCCATGGACCAGGAAACCATCCGCGAGGTCCAGCAGAAGCTGTCGCAGCAGGGCTACAACATCGCCGTCGACGGCAGGATGGGACCCAACACCCGTCAGGCGTTGCGCCAGTTCCAAATGGATCAAGGCATTTCCGGCAGCGGCCAGCTCAATGAGCAGACCATGGCTGCACTCGGTGTCGAGACCGGCATGCAGCAGGCCCAGACGCCCGAACAGGCCCCGACGCCCGAACAGGGTCGCATGCCGCAGCAGCAGCCGGGCCAGAGCGGTACCCAGGAAGAAAGCCCGTCCTATCCCCCGAGCGGTGGCATGAGCCGCTGACAGAGGCTGGCAGCCGGCCGGCGGCGGCGCCGTCGGCCAGCCCATAACGCCACACCACCACAACGGAGGTGACTGATGATCAGATCGGCTCTGCCCCTTGCCGTATTGGGGCTGATGATGACCGCCGTTCCCGCCCTGGCCCAAGGACTCCCTGCCGGCCAGCCCCTGCAGCAGTCCGACCTTGAGCCGGTGCGCGATGTACTGGTGGCGACGCAGCAGCGACTACAGCAGATGGGCTACACCGGAGAGGTCACCGGGCATTTCAATGCCCAGACCCGCAACAATATCATCGCCTATCAGGCCGACCATGGCCTGCGCCCCACTGGCAATATCGACCTGGAAACCCTTGCCTCCATGGGGATCGACGTGAATACCGGCCAGGCCACCGCCATGATGGGTCGCGAACCCGGACAGCAATACGCCATGGCCGACGAGCCGGTGCAGCGCACCCGGCAATACGCCATGCTCGACCAGACCACCGCGGCACGCCGCGGCAACGAGCTGGGCGAGTCGCGCTTCATCAATCCGCGCATTCCTCTGCTGAACTATTCCGAGTTCACCAGTTCGCCGCAATTATCCGGCCAGGGCTATCCGCTGGCCCCCATGACCGGTATCGGGCAACCCGACGCCTATTGGAATGCCGGTCAGGTCGGCGCCCTGCCGGCCGGCACCTTCATCGACACCGTGCGCGGCGGCGTTTGGAACTAGCTGAAACGGACTAGGGCAACTGGGCGGGGACAACGGCGAGGTCTTGCACTATATTCAGTCTCCATCATGACCCGTCGCCGTCTCCGCCGACTTCCCCTGCTCATTCTCGCCATCATAGCCCTTGCTGCTGCCGCCGCCGCGCTGCTGTACAACGGCGGGCGCCCGGTCGAGGTGGTGCGTCCGGTGCGGGGGCTGGCGGTGGAAGCGGTCTATGCAACCGGAACCGTCGAGCCGGAATTCTGGGCACGCATCGCGCCCGTGGTGCCGGGCCGTATCGCCGAGGTGCTGGTCCATGAGGGCGAGACGGTGCGGCAAGGCCAGCCGCTGGCCCGGCTCAACGACCGCGAGGCCACCGCCCGCATCGCCGAACTGGAGGCCAAGGCGGCCTATTGGCGGGAAGAGATGCGCCGCCAGAGCCTGCTGGCCGAGCGCGGCATCAAAAGCCGTGAGGCCGAGGAGAAGTCCCGCAGCGAATTCAATCAGGTCACCGCCGCCATTGCCGCCGCCCGCCAGCGCCGCACCGATCTGGTGGTGACCTCGCCCATCGACGGCGTGGTGCTGCGCCACGACGGCGAGGTCGGCGAGGTGATCGGCCTGGACAAGGCGCTGTTCTGGGTGGGAACGCCGCGCCCGCTTCGCATCACCGCCGACGTGGACGAGGAGGACATCGCCCGCCTCCGTCCGGGACAGCGGGTGCTGGTCAAGGCCGATGCCTTCCCCGAGCGAGTGCTGGAAGCCCGCATCGACCGCATCACCCCCAAGGGCGATCCCGTCAACAAGACCTTCCGGGTGCGGGTGGCGCTGCCCGACGACACGCCGCTGCTGGTGGGCATGACCGCCGAGATCAACGTGATCACCGCCGAAAAGCCGGACGCCCTGCTGATCCCGGCCAGTGCCCTGGTGGGCAGCCATGTGTTCGTCATCGCCGACGGCATGGCTGCGGTGCGCGACGTCAAGGTCGGCATCCGCGGCCGCCTGCGGGTGGAGGCGGTGGATGGCCTCGCCCCCGGCGACGCGGTGGTGGCCAATCCCCCGGCCGGCCTCAAGGCCGGCGAACGGCTGCACGCCAAATAGGAGACGGCGGCGATGGCGCTTCCCCTCGGGCTAGACATCGCGATGCAGCACCTGATTCATCGTCGGCGCCAGACGGTGGTGTCACTGGTGGGGGTGGCGCTGGGGGTGGGCTTCTTCATCGGCATCGCCTCGATGATGCAGGGCTTCCAGCGCGACTTCATCAGCCGCATCATCGACATTCAGCCCCACATCATCGTCAAGGACGAGTTCCGCACCGCGCCCGAACAGCCGGTGGAGCGGCTCTATGCCGGCGCCGCCATCGAGCTGCGCAGCCTCAAGCCAAAGGAGGAAATCCGCGGCATCCGCGGCGCCCGCAACCTGATCGAGGTGCTGGAGAAGCGCCCCGGCACCCGGGTCGCCCCCACCCTGTCGAGCCAGATCCTGCTGCGTTTCGGCTCCAAGGACGTCTCGGCCAACGTCACCGGCATCGTGCCGGAACAGCACCGCCGCGTCTCGACCCTGGAGAAGGACATCATCTCCGGTGCGCTGGACGGCCTGTCCACCACGGCCAACGGCCTCATCATCGGCGAGGGCATCGCCAACAAGGCCGGCATCCGCGTCGACGACATGGTCTCGGTGGTGTCGCCCATGGGGGTGCAGATGAAGATGAAGGTGGTGGGGATCTTCCGCAGCGGCCTCACCCTGATGGACAATTTCGACACCTACGCCCTGCTGAAGAAGGCGCAGGTGCTGGCCAACCGGCCCAACGTCATCAACCGCGTCAACCTGCGCCTCGACGACGTCGAACAGGCCGCCGAAGTGGCCGCCGCCATCGAGCGGCAGTTCGGCTACCGGGCCGAATCGTGGCAGGAACAATCGCGCAACGTGCTGGGGATCTTCGTCATTCAGAACGCCATCATGTATTCGACGGTGGGCGCCATCCTGATCGTCGCCTGCTTCGGCATCTTCAACGTCATCTCGACGGTGGTGTTCGAAAAAACGCGCGACATCGGCATCCTCAAGTCCATGGGCTTCCGCGACGCCGACATCCGCCGCATCTTCGTCTATGAAGGGCTGGTGGTGGGCATCATCGGCATGCTGATCGGCTGGGGGCTGGGCTGGGGTCTCGTCGAGTTCATGGCCAGCCTCGAATTCCATATGGAGGGCTTCGTCCGTGCCGAGGGCTTCGTCCTCTACCGCACGCCGCGCCACTACCTGATCAGCGGCGCCATGGCCATCATCGCCTCGACCTCGGCCGCCTGGCTGCCGGCCCGGCGCGCCAGCAAGCTCAACCCGGTGGATATCGTCAGGGGCAGCGCATGATCCCGCCCGCCGTCGAAGCCGTTCACGTGACTCGCGAGCTGCCGGGACCGGTGCCGGTGACGCTGGTGCGCGAGGTGAATCTGGCGGTGGCGCCGGGCGAGTTCGTCGCCATCACCGGGCCATCGGGCTCGGGCAAGTCGTCGCTGCTCTACCTGCTCGGCCTGCTCGACGTGCCCACGGCCGGCACGGTGGCGCTGCAGGGGATGGCGACCGCCGGGCTCGATACCGATGCGCTGGCCGACCTCCGGCTCGCCCGCATCGGCTTCGTCTTCCAGTTCCACTTCCTGCTGCCCGAGTTCACCGCCCAGGCCAATGTGGAAATTCCCATGCGCCGGCTTGGCCGGCTCGACGACGCCCATGTGCGGGCGCGCGCCGAGGCCTTGCTCGACGGCCTCGAACTGGGCGACCACCGCCGCAAACATCCCGATCAATTATCGGGTGGCCAGCGCCAGCGCGTTGCCATCGCCCGCGCCCTGGCCAACGACCCGTCGCTGCTGCTGGCCGACGAGCCCACCGGCAATCTCGACACCCGCACGGCGCATCTGGTGTTCGAACAATTCCGCGCCCTGGCCCGTGACCAAGGCCGCTCGGTGGTGGTGGTGACCCACGACCACGAACTGGCGGCGATGGCCGACCGACGGGTTCATCTCGTGGATGGAAGAATTGCGGGGTGAAGGGGGCTACAGCCCGAACTTCGCCGCCATGATGGCGGCCTGGGTGCGGTTTTCGCAGCCCAACGTGCGCAAGATGGCGGTGACGTGCAGCTTGACCGTGATTTCGGCCAGGTCGAGGTCGCGGGCGATTTCCTTGTTGGACTTGCCCTGGCGCAGCATGGCCAGCACGTCGCGCTGACGCGGCGTCAACCGCTGTCCGACATCGCCGTCAACGGCCGGACGCACCGGCTTGGTGCCGTCGAGCATGGGCACCATGATCTGCGGGCTGACGAAGGTATCGCCGGCCAGTACGGACCGGATACCCGCCATCATCGACGCGCTGCCCGAGGATTTGCAGATGAAGCCCTGGGCGCCAGCGTCCAACGCGCGGCGAACGTCGGCCGGGTCTTCCGAGGCCGAAACCACCACCAGGAAGATATCGGGAGCCAGGCGGCGCACCGCTTCGAAGGCGGAAAAGCCGTCCATGCCGGGCATGGACAAATCCATCAGAGCGAGATCGATCTTGGAGTCGGCCCGCACCGCTGCCAGGGCCTGAACGAAATCGCTGACCTCGATAGCCTCGATGACTTCATCCGACAGGCTCTCCAGAACCATTCGAACGCCTTCGCGGAAAAGCACGTGGTCATCCGCCAGAAGGACCTTCATGGTCTGCAAACCCTTATCAGTCTTACGAAGACAACGATCACCACCAACCTCTACCTTAAGCTTAGTACACTTGTCACCGCAATGGCGAATTCCTTCAGTGGAAAGCCCAGGAAAATTGGTGTAACAAGGAACCTATACAGGCCCGATAAACATCCGGTTATATTGAGAGGAGAAAACTAACGTGTTGAAAAAGCCGCCCATCAAGGTCGGTGACCGCTTCGTTAAACTCGGCGCTTTTCAATCCCATGTTTGGATTGTGGCGAGGATATTTAACATTCCGTCGGAACCGGCCCATGCTAATCTGGCGAAAGAAGGAGATGGGAAGGAAACCTTGACCATTTCACTTCCCACCCTTGGTGACTCCCACTACTTCAAGCGCGCCTGACGGCCGTCGCGGCGGGCCGATCAGCTCCGGTCCGCCGCCATCCATCCGACGATGTAGTCGGCAATAGCCGCCACATCCGAGCGCCGGAAGCGCGGCAGCACCACCCCGGGCACCTCACCGTCACTCGCCAAAGCCACCACATTGGCACCGCTGCCGGCCAGCAGCGACTTGCCCAGGGCGGGGTCGAACACCTCCAGCTTGGCGTGACCGGCCCATTTGAAGCCCTCGATCAACAACAGATCGACCCCCTGGAAGCGGGTGATGAGGTCAGCCAGCGCCGGCTCCGGTCCGTCGGACAGCTCATGCACCAGGGCAAAGCGCGCCGGCGAGGCCACCAGGGTCTCCACCGCACCGGCCTCGGCCAGCGCCCGGCACTCGCCCTCGCCGACGGCGGGATCGTGGTGGGTATGCTTGACCGTGGCGACCGCGATGCCGCGAGCCACCAGGGCGGGAATGAGACGGACCAGCAGCGTCGTCTTGCCGCTGCCGCTCCAGCCGGCGATGCCGAAGATTTTCATGGCCGGAGGGTAACATAACTCGCCGGGATTGACCGTAGCCCCGTTGCGCGGCTTAACTGGTATGACCATGACTTCCCCTCCCCCCGCTCCCCTCGCCCGCCTGGCGCTGGCCGGACTGGTTGCCGAAAGCACCGCGGTGCAGGCACTGTCCTCCTTCGCCATGCTGGCCCTGCCCGCCATCGCGCCGGCGATTGCCGCCGCCCACGAACTGCCGGCGGCGCTGATCGGCGTGCAGATCGGTATCGCCTATGGCGGCGCCATGCTCACCTCGCTGGTGGCGGGAGGGTTGGTGCGCCGCCTGGGCGCGGTACGGACGAGCCAGGCGGCGCTGCTGCTGTCCGCCACCGGCGCCGGCACGGCCATGGCGGGCGGTGCCGCCGGGCTGGCCGTGGGTTCGGTACTGATCGGCTTCGGCTACGGCATGGTCAACCCCGCCGCCTCGCATCTGCTGATCCGCGCCACCAGTCCGGCCAGCCGCAATCTGGTCTTCTCCATCAAGCAGACCGGCGTGCCCCTCGGCGGCACCCTGGCCGGCATGGTGGCGCCGCCGGTGGCGCAGGCGTTCGGCTGGCAGGGCGCCATGGCGGTGGTGGCGGTGGCCGGGCTCTGCCTGATGCTCGCGCTGCAACCCAACCGGGCGCGCTGGGACGGCGACCGCGTCCCGACCGCAGGATGGGGCGAAAATCCGCTGGCGGGCCTCGGGCACGTATGGCGGATGCCGCTGCTGCGCGCCCTGTCACTGTCGGGCTTCGCCTATGCGGCGGTGCAACTGAGCCTGTCCACCTTCTGCGTTACCCTGCTGGTGGCCGAGCTGGGCTGGCCGCTGGTTCAGGCCGGGCTGGCGCTGTCGGCGGTGCAGGTGGCGGGAGCGGTCGGGCGCGTGCTGTGGGGCGCCATGGCCGACCGCCTCGACGACGGCCTCGCCACCTTGATCGTCATCGGCGTCGTCACCGCGCTGGCCACCCTGGCCACCGCCGCCGCCGGGCCGGACTGGCCGGGCTGGGCCACGGTGGCTGTGCTGGTGGTGTTCGGCGCCGCCGCCATCGGCTGGAACGGAATCTACCTCGCCCAGGTGGCGCGGGCGACGCCGCTGGAACAGGTCGGCCGGGTGACCGGACTGTCGCTGTTCTTCACCTATGGCGGCGTGCTGGTGGGGCCGCCCGCCTTCGCCGCCCTGCAACACCTCACCGGCAGTTGGACCGCCACCTACGCCCTTGCCGCCTTACCGGCAATGGCGGGGGCCGGAGTGCTGGTGGGGGCGAGACGGACGATCCGCTCACGGAGCTAAAACTCGACCTCGACCCGGTTGCGGCCCTTCTCCTTGGCACGGTAGAGGGCGCGGTCGGCGGCACTCAGCATGCTTTCCAACGACTCGCCGCCGATGGTGCAGACGCCGATGCTGGCGGTCACCGCAATCTCGCGCTCGCCGGCCATCACCGGCCGCGCCGCCACCGCCTCGCGGATGGCATTGAAAAAGGCCCGCTCGCCGCCGGCGGGCTTGTCCACCGCCAGCAGGCAGAACTCCTCGCCCCCGAAACGGGCCACCAGATCGTCGCCGGCAATGCCGCCGTCCAGAATGCGCGCCACGTCCTTCAGCACGATATCGCCCACGTCGTGGCCATAGGTGTCGTTGACCCGCTTGAAGAAATCGATATCGAGCATGGCGACCGAAACCTTGCGACGCCCGGCCAGCATGTCGGCATGCAGCTTCCGCCCGCACTCGAAGAACTGGCGGCGATTGAACAGGCCGGTCAGGTGGTCGCGGGTCGCAAGGTCGCGCAATTGGGCGACGTGCTCCTGGGTCTCGATATTCTGGGCCACCCGGCACAGCAGCTCCTCGCGCTGATAGGGCTTGGTCAGGAAGTCGTTGGCGCCGTTCTTGATGAAGCGGGCCGACAGCAGGCCATAGGCGGCGACACTGCCCGACAGGCCGATGATGGCCAACTTGTCGCGGGAATACTCGGCGCGGATGCGACGGGTCATCTCGACACCGTCCATGCCCGGCATTTCGTAGTCGGTCACCACCAGCCGGATGTCGCGATCGGCCTTCAGCGCCGCCAGCCCGTCCAGGCCGTTGCCGGCCTCGACGACGCGAAAGCCGTAGAGCGTCAAATGGTGGGCCAGCAGGCCGCGGCAGGACGGCGAATCATCCACCACCAAGGCGCCCACCCGCCGGTTGCGGGCGATCCGCCCCACCAGCCAGACCAGATAATCAACGCTGGTCGGCGCGTCCTTCAGCACGTAGTCGACCACCGGTCGGGACAGGATGCGCTCGCGGGTGGGCTCGTCGAAGACCGCAGTGGCGACCACCAGCGGCAGCTTACGCGAGGTGAAGAAATCCACCACCGCGTCACCGCTGGCGTCGGCCAGCACCAAACCGCTGATGACGATCGAGATATCCTCGGCGGTGATGATCCGTTGCGCCGCAGCCAGACTGTCGGCGATCCGCACCGCCATCCCAAGCTTCCCGGTCACCGCCGAAGCGACCAAATTGGCGAAAAACTTCGAATTATCGACGACCAGTACGGACCCCGCCATCCCGCCCCCCCATCGACGGAAGCAGCCCCGGCGCCCCGCCCTGGGTTGGCACTATATACTAACGGTGTGGCAGGAAAACGGATTTAGGCGCCGCCCTTGGCGGCGGCGCCCCTGGCCGGACGTTATGCCGCCCCCATGTCCTGGCGGGCCTTGGCGATGGCTCCCTGAAGGATCTGTTCCTTGAGGACGAGGGTCGGCTCGTTGAAGAGAATGTTCTTCAGCCAGTCGAAGCCCAGCAACAGCAGCGCCTCGTCGTCGGTCTTGATGATCTCCACCGCCTCGGCGGCGATCTCATAGCTTTCGAGGAAGCGGCTTCCCAGGACGAAGCGGCGAAAGGCGTCGACGTCGGTGGTGGCCATGAAGAACATCTTCTTGGTCTGAATGGAAACGTCCTTACCCATGGGACCGCCCAGGGTGGCCCACGACGCCATCTTCATCAGGATGTCGATCCAGCCGCGATCGACGCGCTCGTAGTCGGCCACCTGCTGCTCGGCCTTATAGGCGGCGACGTTGAGTTCGCGCTCCTCCTGGTGCCCCTTGCAGTGCGGCTCGGTGACGATGAAGTGGAAGTCCTCCTTGGCCTCGGCGTCCTTCATCTTCATGGACACCAGGCCGAGCGGATAATAGCGGCAGGTGGCGGGGCGCGCCTCGTAGATCGAGCAGCCCTCGGGGCCGACGAAGGCGCAGGCGCCCTTGCCGTCGGCACCGCTCATCTTGAGCTTGGCCACCGGCAGGTTGGATTTGTCGAAGGTGGCCGGCACGGTGTGGGCGGCGAGGAACTCGGCCGGGCGCACGCCCAGATGCTTCGACATCTTGAGAATGTCGCAGGGCGTCAGCGTGATGTCGGCGCCGTGGCAGCACTCGTTCCAGCACGACACGCCCTTGTGGCAGCGAAAGTGGAAATTGTCCTCCGCCGTCAGCCGCACCGGATTGACGGGAAAGCCGCCCTGGCCCCGCACCGCGTCGAACACCTCAAGCTCAAGATTGGGCTCGGGCCGCACGTAGCACTGATCGACCAGATCCTCCTGGTCCATGTACTCGTCCTCGCAGTCGTCGGGCGTCCGGGGGGTATTGGTCATGACGGTCCTTTCCGGGGGGTTCACGGCATCATACAACGAAAATGGGGCGCCGGAAAACCGGCGCCCCACATCCCAGCTACGACGGGCCTTAGTGCTTCTGGCCGCCGTAATGCTTCTCGACCACGTCGACGTGGGGGCGCTTGAAGCACTTCCACTCTTTGGTCTCGGGGTCGATGCGGCTGTTGACGAAGCACTTCCACTCGGCTTCGTTCAGGTTCGGGTAATCCGCACGGTAGTAGAAGCCCGGATACCGGGTCTCTTCACGGAACATGATGTGGCGCAGGTGAGCTTCCGCCGTGATGATACGGTGGTAGTTCTCCCAGGCGCGCATCAGCTCGTGCAGATCCTTCGCCCGCATCTTGTGGCTGTCTTCCTTCAGCATGGTCAGCAGATGCAGACCCTGATCGAGCAGGCGGCCATTGGTGTTGTAGTAGGTGGACACGCCGGCCACATACTCGTCCATCAGCTTCTGCAGGCGCTGCTGCAGCGATCGGGGGAGAATGTAGAAGGGGTTCACGTCCTCGGCGGTGGTCTTGTCCTTGTGCTCAATGTAGTTGCGCACAGGCTTGTAGATTTCCTCAGCGATGGCCTTGATGTCGCCCTTCAACGCGGGCTTGTAGCCCTTGTTGTCGCGGCACCACTTGACCATCGACTTGGCGGCCAGACGGCCCTCGGCGTGCGAACCCGACGAGAACTTGTGGCCGGAAGCGCCGACGCCGTCACCGGCGGTGAACAGGCCCTTCACGGTGGTCATGCGGTTGTAGCCCCAATGCCACTCCTTCGGAGCGCTCATATCGTCGGGGCCCGACACCCAGATGCCGCAGCAGCCGGAGTGGCTGCCCAGCAGGTAGGGCTCGGTCGGCATCAGCTCGGAGACGTTCTTGTCCGGGCGGATGTTCATGCCGGCCCACACGCCGGCCTGACCGATGCACATGTCGAGGAAGTCTTCCCAGGCCTCGGCTTCGAGATGCTTGATCTCGGCCGGGGTCATGGTCTCGGCCAGCTTGGCCATGGCGTCCGGCGTCTGCATCAGGATCGGGCCGCGGCCCTCGCGCATTTCCTTCAGCATGGCGTGGTTGCGCAGGCAGGTCGGCACCACCGCGGCCTTGTCGTA
>CAJANL010000209.1 GCA_903941105.1 uncultured Rhodospirillaceae bacterium | reverse complement strand
GGCGGTTTCGCCTTTCAGGATGATGGCGCGGGGCTGGCGAAGCTTGGTAGCGTAGCCCAGGGCGGCGGAGCCTGCCACCTCGGCCAGCAGATCGACCTTTTGGGCGGCATCATCGTCGCCTTTGAACACTCCGTCCAGCAGGCGGGCCAGCAGCGATCCTGCGGTGGGGTGGGCTTCAGCGCCGGGCAGCCATTGGCCGGGCAGGGTGTGGCGGCTGCGGTGGTCCTGATGGTGTTGCTCCAGCACCGGCAGGCCCTCGCCCATGAAGCGGATGAAGCCGGAGGCGCAGTTGATTCCGATGGGGGCGCGGGCGAAGAAATCCTCTTCCGCCATCATGGCCGCCATTTCATGGAGAACGGAATCGACGCGGAACTTGGATAGCTTGACGTTGGATGGTTCACCAGCAGGGGTCATGAATTCGGCGCCGTCATAGACATGGACGACGCGGCGCAGTTCCGGTTCGGGGATCGGGTGCCAGCAAGTGCGCTCGTAGCGCCAGAAGGCTCCCTCGGTGTGGATGATGTCGCCGAAGGCTCGCTCAAGATCGCCGCGAACGCGCCGGGCGATCTCGATGTCGGAACCGATGTTGACGACGACGATGCGGTTGGTGTGGGCGTTGGGCTGATTGAGGGTGGCCAGACGGTCGAGGGGATCAGTGAGCATGGTGAGCCTCCCGACGGTCGATTTCCTTGCGGGCGATGCTGCGCACGGTGGCCGACACCTCGTCATCGTCCAGGGGCGGGTTGCAATGGGCGCGGTTCCAGCACAGCATCAGGTCGAGGACGGCGAACGGATCGACGCGATTGCGCAGCAGGTGGCCGGTCAGGCTGGCCAGGGCGGTGTTGCGGGTGCCCTCGACATGGGTGGCGCCGACATGGCCGCGCCAGTCGGTACGCTCCTGGGGCGCGTCCTTGGCTGCCGGCTTGCGGCGGGACAGGCGTTGCATCAGCCACTCGGGCGGCGGTGCCAGCAGCACGTCGTTGGGGTGGTGATCGACCGAGATGGCGTAGGCGCGTCGAGAGATGTGGCGGGACGGCGGGGCGACGATGTATCCGCCATCGCCGCGCACGTCCAGGCCGGGGCCGAGCAGCCCGGCGCTGTTGGCCACCGTGCCGCCGGGGTGGCGGAACAGGATATGTTCTCCGCCGCCCCCGGTGAGGAAGCGCCAAGTCGGCGGCAGGGGGCTGTGTTCGGCCTCCAGGCCCGCCAGGGTGGCATCGCCGTCGTGGCGCGGATCGACGTCCAGGGCGATGATGCCGCTGACGGCTCCGGTGGCGATGCCGATGTTGAACGACGATCCGGTGAACCACCGCTGGATCAATTCCGGGGATCTGCTGGCGTCCTTGAGGCCGTTCTTCACCAGTCGCCCGAACGGGTGCTTCGCCGGTTGGCGGCAGCCATCCTTGCCGCAGGAGCACCGAAGGCTCCCTTCCCGCTCGAACGGGAAATGCAGCGGCAGGACGGCGAGGCCCAGCGACAGATACTGGAGGGCGTGGTCGAGGACGCTGTTCATGGTCAGCGATGCAGCCCCCAGACCACAAGATCGTCCTTGTCCGTCTCCTCGGGACCGTAGTCGCGCCAGTACAGGCGTTCTGTTCCAGAATAGACGTGGGGCAACATGTGGCGGGGATCTTTGTTAGGCGATACCGAGAGGTGAAGAAGGCAGTCCAATTGAGTCCGCAGGTGATCCAGGGTCTGGATGGTCTGGACGGTATCGCTGTGCAGCG
>CAJANL010000208.1 GCA_903941105.1 uncultured Rhodospirillaceae bacterium | reverse complement strand
CCATGCATGACATTCTTCGCCAACTGGAAGAGAAGCGGAACCGGGCGCGGTTGGGGGGTGGAGAGAAGCGGATCGCGTCGCAGCATGCCAAGGGGAAGCTGGCGGCGCGGGAGCGGATCGAGCTGCTGCTCGACGAGGACACCTTCGAGGAATGGGACATGTTCGTCGAGCACCGCTGCCACGATTTCGGCATGGCGGAGCAGTCGATCCCCGGCGACGGGGTGGTAACCGGCTACGGCACGGTCAACGGCCGGCAGGTGTTCGTGTTCAGCCAGGACTTCACGGTGTTCGGCGGCTCGCTGAGTGAGGCGCATGCCGAGAAGATCTGCAAGATCATGGACAAGGCGGTGCAGGTGGGGGCGCCGGTGATCGGGCTCAACGATTCCGGGGGGGCGCGCATCCAGGAGGGCGTCGCCAGCCTGGCCGGCTATGCCGAGGTGTTCCAGCGCAACGTGATGGCCTCGGGGGTGGTGCCGCAGATCTCGCTGATCATGGGCCCCTGCGCCGGCGGCGCGGTGTATTCGCCGGCCATGACCGACTTCATCTTCATGGTGAAGGACAGCTCGTACATGTTCGTCACCGGCCCCGACGTGGTCAAGACGGTGACGCACGAGACGGTCACCGCCGAGGAGCTGGGCGGCGCCGTCACCCACACCACACGCTCGGGCGTCGCCGACCTGGCCTTCGAGAACGACGTCGAGGCGCTGCTGCAACTGCGCCGCTTCATCGATTTCCTGCCGCGCTCCAACCGCGAGAAGCCGCCGGTCCGGCCGACCGATGACAGCCCCGACCGCGTCGAGCTGTCGCTGGACACCCTGATCCCCGACAATCCCAACAAGCCCTACGACATGAAGGAGCTGATCGTCAAAGTGGTCGACGAGGGCGATTTCTTCGAGATCCAGCCCTCCTATGCCGGCAACGTGGTGGTGGGCTTCGGGCGCATGGAGGGCCACAGCGTCGGCATCGTCGCCAACCAGCCCATGGTGCTGGCCGGCTGCCTCGACATCGCCAGCTCGATCAAGGCGGCGCGGTTCGTGCGTTTCTGCGACGCCTTCAACATCCCCATCGTCACCTTCGTCGACGTGCCCGGCTTCCTGCCCGGCACCGCCCAGGAATACGGCGGCATCATCAAGCACGGCGCCAAGCTGCTCTATGCCTATGCCGAGGCCACGGTGCCCAAGATCACCGTCATCACCAGGAAGGCCTATGGCGGCGCCTATGACGTGATGAGCTCGAAGCACCTGCGGGGCGACGTCAACTTCGCCTGGCCGACCGCCGAGATCGCGGTGATGGGACCCAAGGGCGCCGTCGAGATCATCTTCCGCGGCGACATCGGCGACGCCGGCAAGATCGCCGAGCGCACCGAGGAATACCGCCAGAAATTCGCCAACCCCTTCATCGCCGGCCATCGCGGCTTCATCGACGACGTGATCATGCCGCGCAGCACCAGGAAGCGCATCTGCCGCAGCCTGGCCATGCTGAAGGACAAGGACGTCAAAAACCCGTGGCGCAAGCACGGCAACATTCCGCTCTGAGGGGGACGATCTCATGTTCAAGAAGATTCTGATCGCCAACCGCGGCGAGATCGCCTGCCGGGTCATCAAGACGGCGCGCAAGATGGGGATCAAGACGGTCGCGGTGTATTCCGAGGCCGACAAGGACGCCCTGCATGTGTCCATGGCCGACGAGGCGGTGCAT
>CAJANL010000207.1 GCA_903941105.1 uncultured Rhodospirillaceae bacterium | reverse complement strand
GCCTGCGCCGGATGCGGATCGACCAGAGCGGAGCCGAGCTTGGCGTTCTGGAAAGGGGACAGCACAAATGCCTGCAGACCGACCGGGTGATCCTCAAGCCCGGTCCCGAGAACGAAACCGAGACCGTGCGACGCATCTACCGCCTGTTCGTGAAGGAGGGCTGCCGCGAAGGCGAGATCGCAACCCGGCTCAACGCCGAGGGCACCTTGACCGACTTAGGACGGCCTTGGCGTGCTTCGACGGTGCATCAGGTGCTGACCAACGAGAAGTATATCGGCAACAATGTCTTCAACCGCCGATCCTTCAAGCTAAAGGCTCAGCGGGTTAAAAATCCGCCAGAAGAGTGGATCCGGGCCGAAGGCGTCTTCACTCCCATCGTCGATATCCAGGACTACCGGGCGGCGCAGGTGATCATTGTCGAACGGGCACGGCGTTTTTCCGATCAGGAGATGCTGGAGCATCTGAAGACGCTTTATGACCGGCATGGACGGCTGTCGGGGATCGTCATTGACGAGGTCGAGAATGGCCCCTCCAGCGGCGCCTACCTGCATCGCTTCGGCAGCTTGCCGCGGGCCTATGCCTTGATCGGCTACGATCCTGGCCGCGACTATGGCTATATCGAGATTAACCGGAATCTCCGTCGCATGTTCCCCACGGTGGTCGAGGACATGCTGCGGCACATCCGCGACCTGGGCGGCTCGGTTCGCCGGGAATTGGCAAGCGGCCTGGTTATCATCAATGACGAGTTCTCTATCTCCCTGGTGATCGCCCGTTGTGAGGAAACCAAGGCGGGGTCGCTCCGCTGGACCATTCGGCTGGAGACGGGCCTCGCCCCCGACATCACGGTGGCGGCCCGCATGGCTCCAGACAACCGTGAGATCCAGGACTACTACCTGCTGCCGTCCATCGACATGAATGCAGCAAAGCTGCGGCTGGCGGAAGATAACGGCCTGGGCCTCGACATCTATCGCCAAGACAGCTTGGACCGCCTCTACGATCTCGCCCGCAGGGTACCGCTCCGCGAGTTCGCGTGATGGACGACAATGATAACGTCATTCGGATGATTTCGATCGACCGCATCCGAATTCTCAACCCACGCAGTCGCAACAGCAAGATTTTCGCCGGCATGGTCGACAACATCTCGACCGTCGGCTTGAAGCGACCGATCACGGTGCGCGAGAACGGAGCCGACAACGACGGGGCACGATATGATCTCGTCTGCGGCCAGGGGCGCATCGAAGCGTTCCAGGCCATGGGCGAGAGCGAGATCCCCGCCCTGGTCATCCAGGCCACCGAGTCCGAATGCTACCTCCGTAGCCTGATCGAAAACATGGCAAGGCGGAAGCATTCCAACCGGGATTTGCTGATGGCGATCCGCGTCATGGAGGAGCGAGGGTATTCACCAACGGAAATCGCCTCCAAGACGGGACTGAACAAGGTCTATGTCGATGGTATCCTGGTGCTGCTGAACAATGGCGAGGATCGGCTGATAGCCGCTGTCGAGCGGGGTTGGATGCCCATGTATCTCGCCACCCAGATCGCTCACAGCGACGACACCGCCCTTCAGAACACCCTGCAGGAAGCCTACCAGGAGGGTATCCTCAAAGGGACACAATTGCTCAAGGTCCGGCGGCTGATCGAGCGGCGACGGTTGATGGGGACTGGCTATGGCCGTTCCCTGGCAAGCAAGGGCCAGCCGACCACATCGACCCGTTCGCTGGTGCGTGCCTATCAGGAGGAGGTGAGGCGCCAGGAAGTGCTGATCCGAAAGGCCGAGATCGGCGAGCAACGCCTGCTGTTGCTGACGACCGCGCTGCGCCAATTGCTCTCGGACGAGCATTTTCGGACCCTGCTCAGAGCCGAGGGGTTGGACGATCTGCCCAAGGTCGTGGCCAATCAGATGAAGTCCGCCCCATGACCTCCATCCATCTCGGTTTTGAGACCACGACGGTCACGCTGCCGCTGGAGCGGATTCTTCCCACCCGAATCGTCGCCAAGACTGTCCTCAAAACATCCAAGTACCGCAGCATCCTGGCCTCGGTACGCAAGGTCGGCGTTATCGAGCCGCTGGCGGTCTATCCCGAGAAGGGGAGCGATGGTTCTCCCCATTACATTCTGTTGGACGGACATCTCCGTCTCCACGCCCTGAAAGAGATTGGGGCCATGTCAGCAATCTGCCTGGTGTCCACCGACGACGAGGGGTTCACCTACAACCGGCGGGTCGCCAGAATGACGGCGGTCCAGGAGCACCGAATGATCCTGCGGGCCATCCAGAGAGGAGTCCCGGCCGAAGAGATCGCCGAGGGTATGGCGATGGACGTGAAGAGAATCCAGGAGCGCCAGCACATGCTGGATCGCATCGCGCCGGAAGTTGCGGAAATGCTGAAGGACCGCATGGTCACACCAGCAATATTTCCGGTCCTGCGTAAAATGAAGCCGATGCGCCAGATCGAGGCGACGGAAATGATGATCCTGGCCAACCGGTTCACGGTGTCTTACGCCAAGGTGCTGCTGGCGGCGACAAGACCGGAGCATCTGGTGGATTCGGACAAGCCCAAGAGGCTGGAGGGGGTGTCGGCGGAAGACATCGCAAGGATGGAACGGGAGATGGAGAGGCTGAACCGGGATTACCGGGCGGTTGAAGGGAGCCTGGGCGACACCATGTTGGCTTTGGTGGTGACCAGGGGGTATGTCTCGAAGCTGTTTCGCAACGAGGCGATTTCTGATTTCCTGGATCGTCACCACCCCGAACTGGCCTTCGAGATGCGCAGCATCATCGACGCGGTCGGCGGCGACGCCCGGATGCTGGATCGATAAAGCAAGTTGGTCAGGGGACCCGGACCCTTTAAGCGCGGGGACCACAGGGAGACGCCGTCGCGAGGGACGGATCAATCGTGGGGTGGGAACGGCAGCGACCCTGACCTGAGCCCACCACCACTGGCCTGCCTTATTGCAGGCCACAAACACAAAAAAGCCGGCCGGGGGGGGGAATTGCTCCCTCGGTCGGCTGGATCAGATAAATGCGGTTGGCGGTTATTTGCCGATAGGCGGTGCCTGAGCCAGCAGGGTGCGGGTCTGTTCGGAATCCGCCGAGCCGCCGAACTCGAAGTCGAAGGCGGTGGCGAATTTTCCGGCCAGCAGGGTGACGACCGAGATGATGCAGCCACCGACGGCGGTGTTGCCATCGACATGGCCAAACACCATGAAGCCGATGCCGCCGACGATGCCGGCCCCCGCCGTGACCAGCAGGACGTTGGCGCGGGTGTTGCTGCGCCCGGCCTTGATGAATTCGCTGTCGCGGGCACGGGCATTCTGGCGGTCGGCCAGGGTGGCGGTCAGCGTGGTGAGCGCGCCGGCCATCTGCTGCAT
>CAJANL010000206.1 GCA_903941105.1 uncultured Rhodospirillaceae bacterium | reverse complement strand
GGGCGGTTTCGCTGCCGATCACCCCCCAGATCTGGCGAAACAGGATCAAGGCGATCACCGCCGGGCCGACCAGCATGTGGATGAACATCTGGCCAAGCTCACCGCTTATTCCCATCACGATGATCAGCAGCACCAGAACCCAATGAAACAGCCGGGTGGGCAGATCCCAGACTTTTAGCTTGGGAGTTTGGGAATTCTCATCGCTCATAGCAAAAATCCATCGTGGCCGTTCTTACCACCCTTCAATTTTCTAATCGTATAGACTGACCTCGCACCAAACCGCCCAAAGGGGTGGAATGGGGATTGCCAGGGCGCCACATCGTCGGAGGAAGCGCAAACCGAGGCGGAATACCGAGACAAGGGAACGCAGGGCTTGTTTCAGAGTCCCCTTTTTAAGCCGTCAACGACGGCTTGAGTTTCCGCAAACATACCGCAGGATGTTGCCCAGTAAAGAGCCATGCTCATAATTAGAATCAGGCGCTCCATGCGATCAGGCTTTTGGATTTGGCTTTGCATGAGACCGAAGCCTCGGGATTTAAAGTCCGAGAACATATTTTCGATCCCCCAACGCATACCATAATCAAGCGCCGTATAAGCCGAAGGCGCGGCGTCCATGGCGATGATCCACGGCTCCTTGTGGCCTTTCTCGTGCAACACGCCGATGTTGGTCTTCACGCCGCTGCCGTAAAGTTCAGCGCCTTTTACACCATTTGGAATATGAGTAGCGACTTCCCCCGTCGTGATTTCGGCGCCTTCGTGGCTGAGCGTCAGGTTGCCCTTCAGTCGAATCCGATACGACCATCCGGCCTTCTGGCACCAGTCGATCAGCTGCGCCGTGCCGTAGAACCGATCCGCCGCCAGCATGATCTTCACACTGTCCGGAAGCCATGTCAGCACGGTGTTCAGCAGTTCCTTTTGGACGGCAAAGCCGATGTTCCCCTTTGTCGCCCGCACGCGCCACGCCACCGGCACAGCCCGTTTGCGCAGGCGCACCGACAACATCAAAACCTCATTCACGTCGTTGATATGGCTTTGATCAATTTGCAGAATAAGCGTCTGCCCGTTTGCCGCCAGACGCTCGATCACATCAAGCGCATAGGGCTTGATAACGGCATCAGGCACAATCTCGTCGTTCTTTAACTGGCGTACAATGTATTGATACCGGTGTTCTGCAGCCCCAATCTCGCGCGGCAACGCTGCAGCCAGTTCCATAAGGTTGGCGATGCGCACATCCAGCATCACCCCAGTCAACGCAGCCAGACCTTCGCGCCGCGATTTGTGATAAAGCGGCTGCCGCCTCTGAAAATCCCTATCAATCGCCTCGATCAACTGCAACCCTTTGCCCATACGATCCTCCAAAACATGTGGAGAATCCTTGAATCACACGCGATTCCTCTCAGTCAAGAAAATTGAAGGGTGGTAAGCGTGGCCGTTGCATGAAATGGTCAGTCGGCATTATGGTGCGTTGTCGGCAAATTCACCATACTAGAAAGGTCGGTCCCCAATGGGGCGTCCGCTGCTTTTCATTTTTCTGGCTATCGTGGCTGTGGCGAGCTTCCTCGCCTACCGCAAGAGCGATAACTTCGCCGAAAAACGCGTTTTTTCCACTAACTCCGGGCCGTCAAGAAGTGATGAGCCGCTTATCACCAAGCCAACGACAGCGACGCCGGTTGAGCCGATCAAAATTCCCAGCATGGCTCCGGCCAATCAGGCCTTTAAAGGGGAGGCCGTGCCACCTAGTTTCGACGTGGTGCGGGTTTCGCCCAATGGCGAGCTGGTAATTGCCGGTCGCGGCACGCCGGGGCTTGAAGTAATAATTCTTGAAAACGATTGGCTCATCGGACGGGCTACCGCCGATCAACGTGGCGAATGGGTCTTTGTCCCGGAAATTCCACTCAAGCCCGGCAAACATCAGCTTTCCTTAAAGACGCGCCTGCCGGGAGCTGAGCTTGACTCGCCCTCGGTGGTGGCGGTAATGGTCCCAGAGGCCGCCGATGGTCAGGCCATGGCTGTGAAATTGCCGCGCGATGGCGGAGATTCGACTTTGTTGCAGGTTCCCGGCAAGTCCGAGATTCCTCCGCTCGCCATAAACCTTATCGATCAATTGCCGGATGGCAATCTGACAATCGGCG
>CAJANL010000205.1 GCA_903941105.1 uncultured Rhodospirillaceae bacterium | reverse complement strand
GGCACCTACGACACGGCCACCGGCACCTATGGCCTCTACGTCGATGGCGTCGTCGCCAAGACCGGGCAGTACGGCAGCGGGACGCTGAAGCAAAGCAATGAGGCCTTCGAGATCGGCCGCGCCTTCACCGGCCAGATCGACAACGTGCGGGTGTGGGACACGGCGCGCAGCGCCGCCGAAATCCTGCAAAGCAAGACCAACGCCAACATCGCCGATACCTCCCACCTGATGGGCCGCTGGCAGTTCAACGAGGGAGCCGGCACCGGGGTGGCCGACAGCAGCGGCAAGGGTCACAACGCCACGGCCGACGGCACACCGGAATGGGCCGACCAGTACGAGTTCTCGGTGGCCAGCGGCAGCAGCTACAAGGGCATGGTGCTGGGCTCCGACACGGACAGCCAGTCCCTGGCCTATGCGCTCGGCGCCAACAACGGCGGCGTCACCATGAGCGGCAACACCTTCACCTATGCCGCCAGCGGCGGCGCCCACGACGACACCTTCACCGTCAACGTCAGCGATGGCGTCAACACCGTGGCCCAGACCATCACCATCCACGTCACCTGAGGACCGCCCCGCCGATGAACGCCCTCGACCGACTCCGCGCCCATCTTTCCCATCTCTCGAAGCGCGGCCTGTTCCTCAGCATCCTGGCGGGAGCCGGCGGCATCGCCGCCTTGCTGTCCATCGTCGTCTGGGTGGCGGTGCTGGATACCAGCTCGAAGAAGCCGGTGCGCATCGCGGTGCTGGCGCCGGCCTCGGGCCGCAGCACCGAGCAGGGCGAGTCGATCCGGCGTGGCGTCGACCTGCTGGTGCAGCAGGTCAACAAGTCGGGCGGTATCGGCGGCCATCCGCTGGCGGTGGTGCAGATCGACGACGGCGATGATCCTGCCCTTGCGAAGGAAGCGGCGGAAAAGGCGGCAGCCAGCGATGTCATCGGGGTGATCGGCCATGCCTCCGGTGCGGCGGCCAGGGCGGCGTCCGAGGTCTATGCCGCTCGGGGCATTCCGGCCCTGACACCCGCCACGGCGCAGCAGGAGGCGCTGCCGGCCGATCCGTGGCTGTTCCGCACCACCTTCGACGAGACCTTCGAGACCCGCTTCCTGGCCAACTACGTGCGCAACGTGGTCGGCGAAAAGACCGTCTCCATCATCCATTCCGGCAGCCCGCGCGACGAGACCCTGTCCACCGTATTCGACGAGGTGCTGCAACGATTCGGCACCAAGGTGCTGTTCCGCTGGACCTACAATCCGGCCTCGACCTCCCTCGATCGCGACATCGAAAAGGTCGCGATCGACATCGGCGACAAGAAGCTGATCGGCGCGGTGTTTGTGCTGGGCGATGCCGATGCCGCCGGCCGCATCGTCGCCAGCCTGCGCAAGAACGGCGTTCGCAACAAGGTGGTGGGCCTGCGGGCGCTGGCCACCGACGCTTTCCGCAGCAGTCTGGCCGCTCATTGGAAGGGCGAGGGCTCGGTGGGGGCGGCGTTGAACGGCACCATGGTCAGCGCCCCCATGCTGTTGGACACTGCCGGTGAGCGGGCGCAACGGTTCCGCAACGCCTTCATCGAGACGTACGCCATCCAGCCGGACTGGCTGGCCGGCTATGCCTTCGACGGCGCACGGTTGCTGGCCGAGACCTATCGCGGCCTGTCCGCCGCCCAGCGCACCGGCCCGTCGCTGCGCATCTTGCTGCGCGACGCGCTGGCGGCGATGAACCGGGTCGACAAGGCCTTCGCCGGCATCAACGGGCCGCAGTTCTTCGACGCCCGCGGCGTGTCGGCGGCGCCGGCCTGGATCGGCCAGTATGACGGTATCGAGCTGGTTTCTGCGTTGACCCAGCTGTCGCCCATCCGCGAGGAGGGCGTCGCCAACTATCTTCAGGAGCTGATCGCCGGGCGCGCGCTCTACGTCAACGACCGCTTCATGTACAAGACCAACGTGGTCTTCGCCGGGGTCAAGGTCGACAAGGTTTCGGCGCTGGATACCAAGGCCAACACCGTCGATCTCGACTTCACCATCTGGTTCCGCTGGCGGGGCGGCATCGATCCCCAGGATGTGGTGTTCACCAACGCCGTCACCCCCATCAAGCTGGACAAGCCCGAGAAGGAAGGCCAGGACGGCGACATGCTGTACCGGTCGTACCGGGTGCACGGCAAGTTCTTCCGCAACTATTCCCAGGTCAGCCGCGCCTACGGCACCGAGCTGGTCGGGCTGTCGTTCCACCACCGTCTGCTCAACGGCAACAACCTGATGTACGTCTCGGACGTGCTGGGCATGGAGCTCGGCAGCGGCGGCACGTTGCAGGAGCAATTGCGCAAGTCCAAGATGTCCATCAGCGAGGGCGACGGCGGCGGCCTGCTGAAAAGCGTGCTGGGAACGCTGTCGGGCGGCATGGTCAACGCCGATCCGCTGGTGGACATGATGACCCGTGGCCGGGTGTTGGCCGGGTTGTCGGGCTGGATGATCGAACGGGCCTGGGTGTCGCAGGAAGCGGCGCTGCGCGGCACCGGCGGCGACCCCACCTTCGTCGGTTTCGGCAAGCCGTTGCCATCGTTCTCGACCATCGACATGGGGATGATTTTGAAGCCCGACGGCTTCAAGGCGCGCGATGCCTTCCCCGCCGATTCCTTCATCTACATCGCCATCTTCTCGCTGGCGGGCTCGGTGGTGGCGAGCCTGCTGGACCGCAAGGAGCGTGGGCAGTTCTGGCGCATGCAGACCCTGGTGCTGCGAGCCATAAGCTGGCCGTTGCTGCTGGTGTCGGTGGGTAATCTGTTCCTCGACTACGCCCTGCAGAACTTCAGCACCTCGGCCATCGACGCCATTTTCTTCGTCTACGAGACGCTGTGGTGGATGGTGCCGGCGCGCATTATCACCATTTCGTTGGAACGTTTCCTGTGGGTGCCCATCGAAAGCCGCAGCGGGCGCAAGGTTCCCAACGTCATCCGCATGCTGTCGTCGGCGGTGGTCTACTCGCTGGCCGTCTGCGGCGTGGTGGCCTTCGTGATGGGGCAGACGCTGACCAGCCTGCTGGCCACCTCCGGCGTGCTGGCGATGATCATCGGCCTGGCGGTGCAGGCCAACATCGCCAACATCTTCTCGGGCGTGGTGCTGAATATCGAGCGACCGTTCAAGGTCGGCGACTTCGTCAAGATCGGCAATATCACCGGCCAGATCAAGGACATCACCTGGCGCACGGTGCGCATCCGTTCCAACGGCTATACGGTATCCCTGGCCAACGGCAAGGTGTCCGAGGCGGAGGTGCACAATTACAGTACCGCCAAGGGCGCCTATACCGGGCTGATCATCCATGCCGACCCGACCCACGACCCCGATCAAGTGGTGGCCTTGATCAAGCACAGCCTGGTGGGGGTGAAGGAGTTCATCGCCGGCGAGGACCCCGAGGGCGGCGGCAGCACCGAGGGCGCCGAGGTCCATTTCGCCGGTGTCGAATGCATCGGTGGCCACTGGGTGGCGCGCTACAATATCCGGTTCAGCATCAAGCACATGGGCCGCATGCGCTTCGCCCAGGACGAGGTGTGGACGCGCATCTGGCAGGCCTTCGCCGAGGCCGGCATCGTGTGGAAGCCGTTGTCCGAGGACACCCGCGAACCGGTCGACATTCCCGTTCCGGTCCGGGCCTGAGACAGGGGCCATGGGCGAACTCCTGGCGCGACTCTCAAGGGCTCCGGCCGCCACCGTGCGGCTGCTGCTGGCGTCGCTGTTGATCAACGCCCTGGGGCTGGCGTCGTCGCTCTATGTCATCCAGGTGCTGAACCGCTATGTCGGCCATGGCGTCGGCGCCACCCTGTTCACCCTGACGGCGGGGGTGGTCATCGCCATTGCCGGCGAGCACGCCTTCCGCACCCTTCGCCTCGAACTGGCGGGCGAGATTGTCGGTGACGGCGACGAGCGGCTATCCACCGGCCTGTTCGGGCTGATGCTCACCGCCCGGATGTCCGATCTCGACGCCCGTCCGCGCGGCGAGGCCGAGATGCTGATGCGCGGCGTCGAGCGCGGCGAGGCGGCATTCGGCGCCACCAATCTGGCGGCGCTGGCCGATGTGCCGTTCTCGCTGTTCTTCCTGCTGGTGCTGGCTTTGCTGTCGCCGTCGCTGGCCGGCATCGCCACCCTGTTCACCGGCTTGAGCGTTCTGTCCATCTGGCTCGCCCAGCGCCGTCAGGCCGGGCCGGTGCGTGCCGCCCAGGCGGCGGGTCAGGCGGTGGCGAGTCTGGTCGAGGCGGCCGGCAGCGGCGCCGATGCCATCCGTCAGTTCCGTGGCGCTCCCCTGCTGATGGCCCGCTGGCGCGACGCTTCGGTCAAGGCGCGGGCGTTGCGCGCCCAATTGGCGGCCGGTGCCAATTCGGGCTCGTCGGTCAGTCAGGCGACCCAGGGCCTGATGGGCGCCTGCATCATCGCCGTTGGTGCTCTTCTGGTGGTGGAGGGCAAGCTCGATGTCGGTGCCCTGATCGGCGCTAACCTGATCGCCGCCCGCGCCCTGGCGCCGGTGGTGCGACTGGCCCAGTTGAGCCAGGGGTTGCAGCAGGCCGAGGCCAGCCTGCGCGCCGCGCGGGCCTTCGCCGCCGAAATCACTGTGGAACCCGAGGGCGGCGCCGTGCTGGCCGCCTATCACGGCAAGCTCGAACTGCGCCGGCTGGCCTATGCCCCGCCCGGGCAGCCGGTACCGCTGTTCTCCACCCTCGACCTCAGCCTGGAGCCCGGCAGCGTGGTGGCGATCACCGGCCGCAACGGCTCGGGAAAGTCCAGCCTGGTCCGCCTGATCACCGGCCTCGCCGATCCCAGCGAGGGGCAGGTTCTGGCCGACGGCGTCGACATCCGCCAGTTGGCCCCGGCCTGGTGGCGGGCGCAGGTCTCCTACCTGCCGCAGGAACCGGTTTTCCTCGACGGCACCATCGCCGACAATCTGGCGGCGGCGCGGCCGGGCCTGCCCGAGGCCGAGATGCGCCGCTGCCTGGAGAAGGCCGGCCTGGGCCGCTTCGTCGACGAGCATCCCGATGGGCTCAACCGCCGTCTGGCGATGGGCGGGCGCAGCCTTGCCCTGGGACTGCGCCGCCGCCTCGCCTTGGCGCGTGCCCTGGCGGTGGACGGCCGGCTGGTGGTGCTGGACGAGCCGTCCGAGGGCCTCGACCGCGAGGGCGTCGAGGTGGTTTACGGCCTGCTGATTGAACTGGCGCGACGCGGGTGCACCATCGTGGTGGTCTCCCATGATCCCAACATCATCCGGGGTGCTGGCCGGGTGCTCGACCTCGATCCCGACGGCTGCCGGGTGACCACCGCCGAGGTGGCGGCATGAGCCCGGGGGAGCCACCCGTCGAGACGGCAATTGCACAACCTCCCCGGGGTGAGGCATCGATGGGCGGCCGCCTCCTCCTGATGAGCGAAGCGTCGCGAAGGATGATTGGCGCGTGCCTCGCCGAATTCCGTGCCGCCTCGCCCAGCCGGCGGTTGCTGGCCTATAGTCTGGTGCTGGCGATGGTGGCGGTCCTGTGGGGGGCGGTGGGGCGTCTCGACGTGGTCAGCAGCGCCGTCGGCGAAGTCATGCCCATGAGCAAGGTCAAGGCCATCCAGCACCTGGAGGGCGGCATCGTCAGCGCCATCCTGGTGGAGGAGGGGGCTCGGGTGGAAAAGGGCCAGCCGCTGGTTCGACTCGACCCGATCCGCGCCAGTTCAGAGTTGGAGGAACTGGCGTCGCGTCTCGGCGGCCTCAGGATCGACATCGCCCGCTTGGAGGCCGAGGTCAAGGGTGAGGACCGCTTCACGGTTCCCGCCGCCCTGGCCCGCGAGGCGCCTGAGGTGGCGCAGGCTGCCGTCGACGCGTTCGACACCCGCCGCCGTCGCCTCGCCCATGACATCGGCTCGCAGCAGACCCAGATCGCCCAGCGCCAGCAGGAACTGACCGAGATCGGCGTCCGCATCGGTAATAATCGACGGGCGCTGGATTTGGTCGCGGATCAGGTCGGCATCAGCGAAAACCTGCTCCGCCGCGAGCTGACCAGCCGCATGGTCCATCTCGACCTTGTCAGGCAGCAGCAGACGTTGAAGGGGCAGCTCGACGCCGATCAGGCCGCCGTCCCGCGCATGGAGTCCGGTCTCAAGGACGCCCGCGAGCGCATGGGCAGCCTTAAGGAGAACTTCATCGAACAGGCCCGCAAGGAGCTCGCTGCGGCCAACCAGTCGCTGGAGGAACTGTCCCAGCGCATGCTGAAGTTCCGCAGCGCCCAGGACCGCACCGTGCTGCGCGCCCCGGTGGAGGGCATCGTCAAGACCATCGCCGTCGCCACCGAAGGAGGGGTGATTCAGGCCGGCCAGACCGTGCTGGAACTGGTGCCCATCGAGGATCGCCTGATCATCGAGGCCAAGCTGCCGGTCCAGGACATCGGCTATGTCCGCCGCGGCCAGCCGGCCCGGGTGACGTTGGCGTCGGCCGAGGCGGCCGCCTTCGGTCACATGGACGGCACGGTAGACACCATTAGCCCCGACGCCACCGTTACCAACGACGGCCGAGCCTTCTACAAGATCCGTATTGTGACGGATAAAAATAGATTCGAGTCTGGTGACAGGGTATACCAGCTTTATCCTGGGATGCAGGTTCAGTGTGGCATTCTGATTGGCTCACGTACCGTGTTCGCCTATCTGCTTAGTCCGTGGTTTCAGTCACTGCGCTTTGCCTTCGAGGAACGTTGACAGTGTCCGCCGCCCGTTCCGTATCGCTCATGGTCCTGCTGGTGGCCGTCATGGCCACCGGCCCGGCCTCGGCCGAGCCGTTGCGGGAGTCGCTGGACCGGATGCTGACCCACCACAAGCGGCTTGCCGCCGCCGAGGCCGACCTGCGCGCCGCCGATGCCGCAGCCGGCAAGGCGCGGGGCGGCTATTTCCCCGACCTCAAGCTCGGCGCCAACAAGGGCCGCCAGCACATCCACAAGAGCTATCCCAACGCCAATACCGAGCTGATCAACCGCGACGCCTCGATCTCGCTGACGCAGAACCTGATCGACTTCGGCAAGACCGACGCCGAGGTCGACAAGGCCGACCTCGCCAACGAGCAATCACGCAACTCCCTGGCCAGCGTCCGCCAGGACCTCATCCTGGAGGGCGTCTCCTCCTACATCAACCTGCACCGGGCCTACCGCTCGCTGGCTTATGCCGAGCAGTCGGTGCAGAACATCCGCCGCCAGACCGGACTGGAGGAAAGCCGGGTCGAGCTGGGGGCCGGCATGCCCACCGACGTGCTTCAGGCCAAGAGCCAGTTGGCCGGCGCCCAGGCCCGGCTGGTGCGTAGCAAGGGCGGCCTGGTCGCCGCCATCAATCGCTACCGTGCCGTTTTCGCCGCCGAGCCGCCGCCGATGGTCGAAGTGGGGCTGGTGGCGGTGCCGCTGGCACAACTTCCGCCCGCGCTCGACGATGCGGTGGTGACCGCGCGCGACAACAACTACCAACTGCGGGCGGCGCGCCTGACCAGTGGTGTCGCCCAGGCCGAGGTGCGCCGGGTCACCGGGGCCGAACTGGCACCCAAGCTCAACGCAGTGGCCGAGGCCAAGGTCAAGGTCAATGTCGACGGCACTATCGGCAACCAGCAGGAACAGGTGGTGAAGCTGGAGTTGAGCTATCCCTTCAACCTGGGCTTCGCACCGCTGCGGTCGCTGGAGGCGGCGCGCGAGAGCGTGCTGGCCGCCGACAATCGCCACGCCGATACCCGCGACGCGGTGGAGGAGCAGGTGCGCAACGCCTGGCAGGCCCTCGCCACCGCGCGGGAGAATGCGGAATACCTGGAGAATCAGGCCCGCATCTCAGCCGAATTCCTGCGCATGGCGCGTGAGGAACGCCTGCATGGGCGTCGCTCGCTGATCGACGTGCTGGCCGGCGAGACCACCCTGATCAACGCCCAGAGCGATGCCGCCTCCGCCGAAGCCGATGTGGGCATCGCCGCGTTCACCCTGTTGAAATCCATCGGTGCGCTCGACGTTCGGATGGTGCAGTAATATCGGTCCGGTAGACCGGGAGGCAGGCCATGAACGAGTATCTCAAGGATCTCAAATTGTCCGTCTACGAGGACGGCAATATCGACGAGCGCGAAGTCAAGATGTTGCGCGACATCCTGTCCCAGGGCATCGGAGAGGATGAGGCCGAAGTCCTGCTCGACCTTAATACCGTCCTCAGCGGCTTTGAGCACCCCGCCAGCTTCGAGACTCTGTTCGTCGAGGCGCTGACCGGCTTCGTGCTGGGCGGCGGCACCGCCGTGACGGCGGAAAAGTGGGCGTGGCTGAAGGGGCACGTGCTGCGCGACGGCAGCGTCGATGGCCTGGAGCGCCGGCTCCTCGAAAACATCCACGCCGCCGCCGCGACAGTTCCCGATGAACTGGCGGCGATGGTGGGCGCCCATTGAGGATGCGCCCGTCCGGCGAGGGCCTGAAAATTTCGACCACGGGTCGGAATTATCTGGAAATGTATCACTCTTCGATCAGCTTGCGGGCCTGTTCTACCAGTTCCGTGTGGCGGCGGCCCCATTTGTCGAGGGCGGCCACGTCCTTGCGGCTGAGACCGATGCGGCCGGCGTAGTCATCCAGCAGGGCCTTTTCCGCCGGGTGGATCATGCGATCGGCATGGGCCACGGCGTTGAGTTTCAGCATCACCGCCATGCGGCTGCGCCGGTCGGTGAATTGCGAGAACAGCGGCTCCACCAGCATTTCGGCGGGATGAATGTCCTCGGGGAGGGTCAGCTCGTGCTCAAGGGCGGCGATGATGGCCTTTTCCTCGGGCGCGAGGTCGTGGTCGGCGGCCATGATGTAATAGGCGAAGATGACCAGCGCCCGCCGTTGTCCATCGTCCAGGTATTGAAGAAACATCGTCCCCCTCCGGTTTCTTTTCTACTGGGAAGGTATCATGCCCCCCACCTCGATAACCACCGAGTCGGCGGCCTTGGCGGTGCGGGCCAGCGGCGGCACTCCCTTGGGCGTCCACGAGCGACCGTCCGAGGGCTGCACGACGCCGTTGACCAGCGGCGGCTTGAAGGTCACCGAGAACGGAGCTACCGAGCCGGTGGGCGTGCGCTTGCCGTAGATCTCGACGAAGCCGGTGGCGTCGGGCGAAAAGGCGGTGGTGGCGGTGGGGAAGCGCAGGCTGCCCACGTCGATCAGTCGGCCCCGTTGATGGTCGAACACTTCCAGTTCCACCCGGGTGGCGCCGTCTTCGGGGCGGGCGCGCATGCGGAAGCTGTAGAGCCCAGGCGTCCACGGATAGGACAGGCGGACGCCGGCGAAATCCCCCTCGCCGGATTGAGAATCGGTCAGGGCGTCGACCCAGCCGCCGGGGGCGGGGTGGCCGTCGTCGCGGGTGGCCTGGCCCCAGCGCGAAAAGATGAAGCCGGGACCCTTGCCGCCCAGATCGGTCTGCATGCCGAAATAGAACGGGACAGTGCCGATCTTGCCGTAGAGCGGGGCAATGTAGACGTTGCTGCCGGGACCGAGCTGGCCGCGGATGTCCACCTGAGCCGAAAGCTGCTGGAACTCGGGGATCGGCGGATAGCGCCAGGTATGGTCGACCAGGTGCCAGGGCAACGGCCGCCAGGATTCGGCGATGGCGGAGGCGGCGGCAACCAGCGCGATGAGGACGCCGGTTAGCCCGATCAGCCAGGTGCGGCGCTTGATCATTGCTGCGGCACCGGATCATGTCCGCAACGGACGCGGAAGGCGTGGCGATGGTCGACGAAGCTGCGCGTCGGTTCCATCCAGGTGACGTGGCGGCCGCACTTGCCGATGATGAACCGCCCCGCGGCGTGGCGGGCGGTGACGACGTCGAGCGGCTCGCGGGCGGTGGCGGGCGTCTCGTCGAATACCATCAGGTCGAATTCCCGCTTCTCGGTCACCAGCCAGGATACGATGAGCGGGCGGCCGTCCACCTCGACGTCGCGGAAGGTATCGTGGCGCCAGGTGGTCGCCGAGCAGCCGCCGGCCAGCACGGCCAACACCACCACCATGGCCTTGGGTAGCCGGCTCATCCCTGTTCCTCCACGACGGATTGTTCTGTGCCGCCGCCCAGGGCTTTGTACAGCGATACCGCCGCGTTGAGGCGGGAGAAGCGGGCCTGGACGGTGTTGTCCTCGGCGGTGTGCTGGGTGCGCTCGGTGTCGAGCACGGTCAGGTAGTCGGTCATGCCCACCGCATAGGCGCGCTGGCTGAGGTTGTGAGCCCGGCGGGCGACCGCCAGGGCGCTGCGCTGCGCCCGTTCCTGATCGGTGGTGAAGCGGACCGCCACCAGGGCATCCTCGACGTCGCGCAGCGAACTGAGGATCGAGTGGCGATAGCTTTCCACCAACTCGGCAAAACGGGCCTTGCTGTAGTCGATCTCGCTCTGGGTCTGGCCGTTGTTGAACAGGACGCCGCCCAAGGCGGCCGCGGCGGTGTAGAATGCCCCGGCCGGGGTCAGCATCTGGCTGAGATAGGGGGCGCCGTAGCCGCGTTCGCCGGTCAGGGTCAGCGACGGGAACAGCTTGGCGCGTGCCACGCCGACATTGGCGTTGGCCGCCACCAGCCCGGCCTCGGCCTTGCGGACGTCGGGGCGGCGCAACAGCAGCTGGGAGGGCAGGCCGGGGGCGACCTCGGGAATGCGCAATTGCTCAAGGCTGGTGCCGTGCAACCTTACCTCCTGGGGCGTCCGTCCGGTCAGCAGCGCCAGACGGTTGGCCTGCTGCGAGCGAAACAGCTCCAGCACGGGGAGTGTTGCCAGGGCCTGCTCCAGCGCGTTCTGCTGCTGGGTCTGTTCCAGCTCGGTGCCCTCGCCGATCTCGGCCCGCTTGGTGACGGTGACCAGCACGCGCCTCATATTGTCGATGTTGCTGTTGGCGACGGCAATGCGGTCGGTGGCCTGTAGATAGTTGAGGTAGGCGACCACCACGTCGGAAACCAGGGTGATGGCCACCGTCTCGCGGTCGTAGAGGCTGGCCTGGGCGGTGGCCAATGCCGCGTCCATGGCCGAGCGGTTCTTGCCCCACAGGTCGACTTCGTAGCTCGCCTGCAGGCCCACCTGGTAAAGCCGCTCCGAACGTTCGGTGGCGTCCATGGTGCCGATGCCGCCCTTGGGCGAGGTCACCGATGCCTTGGTGGAATACTGCAGGGTGGGCAGCAGGGTGCCGGCGGCCACTCCGGCCAGGGATTCGGCCTGGGTGATGCGGTGGAAGGCGGCCTTGAGGTCGTGGTTCTCCCGCAGTGCGGTCTCGACCAGATCGGTCAGTTCGTCCGAGCCGAACTCCCGCCACCACTGCGATGGCGGCTGGCGCAGTTCCTCGCGTCCGGCATCGTGAGCGAAATTGGCCGGCAGCGGCTGGTCGGGCCGAACGTATTGCGGCTGCTGCGAGCAGCCCGCCACCATCAGCGCGGCCAGCGTCAGCGCCGCCCGGACCCGCCATCCCCCTTGAAAACCTGACATCCTCACCCCGCCTCCCTCGTCATCGCAACGCGGCTCGCCAGCGTCCTGCCGCCTTCGCCGCCGGCCGCCAACATGGTCTGTCGAACCACCTCGCCCACCAGCGGATGGGCGAACCCGGCGTGATCGCGCGAGCGCGACAGCACGCCGGCCGCCACGGCGCGCCCCAATTCTGCTTCGAATTCCGCCTCTATACCATCCCATCCCGCCGAAAGGGCGGACAGTTCCGCGTCGCCACGGCGGGCCACCAGACGCAGCAGGTGGCGGTCCAGGTCCAGTGAATCGATCCGCGACAGCACCAGCGCTACCAAGCTGAGGGGCAGCGGCAGCGCGTCGCCCACGCTCAAGCCCGTGGCCACCGCCGCTCGGGTTAGCTCCACCGCAAACAGTGGAACGCCGGCGGCCAGGTCGAGGACGCGGTCGACAAGGGGGGGCGGCAGCCGGCCGCCCGCCTCGTCGGCAATCACCGCCGACAGGTCCTCCTGTCCCATGCGGCCGAGCCGGATGGCGGTGCCCGCGCCCTGTAGCAGCGGGTGGCGGGCGGCGCGGCCGGCACCCAGCAGAAGCAGCGGTCGCGTCGTGACCATCCCGGCGAGGCCGAGCATCAGTCGGGTTTCGTCGTCGGTGGCGCGGTGACAGTCTTCCACCAGCACCGCCAGCGGACCCTTGCGCAGCAGGCGGTCGACACCGGCCAGGGCATCATCGTTGCCGATGACCGCCTGGGCCGGCGGACGGCCTTGGCCCCGCCCGAGGGTGGCCAGAACTTCGCCCAGCGGCTGCACCGCGCCGCACCCGGCATCGATCCAGGCGGCCCCCATGGCCGCGGCGTCGCTTCGCAGGGCGCGGCACAGCGTCGTCTTGCCCATGCCCGACTCGCCTTCCACCCACACCACGGTGCCACGCCCCTCCGCCAGCGACGCAAGGGCGGCGTCAAGCCTGGCCTTTTCGTCGCGGCGGCCGTGGATCACCTGGGCCGGAGTGGTACGGCAACCGCGGCGGAGTCGGTCGGTCGCGCGATCGAGCGGCAGTGTCAGCTCTGATTGGCGCTCACCATCGTTGGCCGAGCGCAGTGCGAAGGCCATCATGCGGCGGCTGGCCTCGTCCATTTCCAGGCGGCCTGGGGCGGCCACATCGCGCAGGTCCCGCGCCCGCGCGATGGGACGGCCGGCCACCGATTCGCCGGTCCAGCCGCCGCGCCGCCTGACGCTGACCAGCGCCATTCCTGTCGACAGCCCGGCCCGCAAGGCCGGTGCCGGTGCGCCGCTGCGATGGAATTCTTCTCGCAGTCCGTTCGAGGCGGCGTAGGCCACGGCCAAGGCGTCAAGGCAGTCCCGCTCGTCGACGCGATGCAGGCCGAAGATGATGTCGACGCCGTCGTTGGGCCGCATCACCAGGGTACAGTCGCGCTCGCCCACCGCCACACTCACCGCACGGTTGAGCGCGTTGTTGCGACCGTCTTCGCGCATGCTGAGGATGGTGACGGGGCGTGCCTCCACCGCGGCGCCGTGTTCGGCGGCCTCGATCAGCGGCGCATCATTCCCGGCTCGCCAGTCGAATTCGTTGCCGCGTGACACAGCCGCAGCGCGATTGGTGACGTTCAGCTTTCGAAACAGGGCGACGACGTGCTGCTTGACCGTGCCGATCCCGATGCCGAGTTCGTAGGCGATCTCCTTGTTGGCGCGGCCGGCGCGCAACAGGGCCAGGATCTCCAGCTGACGCGCGGTCAGCTGGTTCGTCCTGCCCAAGGAATTGGCCGAATCCGGCCGTGACTGCCCGCGTCCCGTCGTCATTTTCCGCCCATGGGGAGAGGCTGTCCAATTCCGGTTCGGCCATCCCTGGGCCAGACTGGATCGGTAATCAAAAGTGCCGATAGTCGACATCTAGATCAAGTAACTATTTGTGTCGCATTCCTACAAATTTCATCGAGGTTCACGATAGTATTGAATTACGGGGGGGACAGGGTTAAGTTTCGCTGGATGTTTGGCGTCGTGACGACGTTTGTGTTGCGATATGCCTTTGGTATGGATTGTCGGGCGTGGGGCGATGGACGAGCAGATAATTACGACAAAGAATAGCGATGGTTCCGTGTCGCTATCGCGGCTTACCTTCGTCCGGCAGCTTTTGCCCGAGTTGGGGCTGGCCTCCGTTATCATCAACGTCCTGAGTCTTGCAGTGCCGTTGATGCTGCTGCAAATATACGATCGCATTCTCCCGCATAATTCCGTCTCGACTTTTGGAATACTTCTAGGGGGCGTCCTCGTCGCGCTGGCCATCGAGTCGCTGGTGCGCATGGGGCGCAGCTACATCACCGGCTGGATCGGCGCCAGCTTCGAGCACCGGTTGTCTTGCGCCGTGTTCGACCGGCTGCTGCAGGCACCGTTGCCCGAGTTCGAACGCGACGGCGCCTCGGTGCATCTGGAGCGCCTGCGCGCCACGGCCCAGGCCCGCGAATTCTATTCCGGTCAGGCCCTGTTGTCGTTGTTCGATCTCCCGTTCGCCGTTGTCTATATCGTGGTGATCGCCCTGCTGGGCGGCTGGTTGGCCGTGGTTCCGATGACCCTGCTGGCGGTGTTCACCGGCGTGGCCATCTGGAACGGTCGACAGGTGCGGGCCGACATCCGCCGCCGCTCGGAATTCGACGAGCGGCGTTTCAGCTTCCTGTCGGAAACCTTGGGTGGCATCCATACGGTCAAGACCATGGCCATGGAGGCCATCATGCAGCGTCGTTACGAGATGCTGCAGGACACCAGTGTCGATCGCAGCTATGACGCGTCCAAGAATTCCATCTTCGCCTTGAATTTGGCGGCGCTGTTTTCGCAGTTATCGACGGTGGCGGTGGTGGCTGCCGGTGCCGCTTTCGTGGTCGAGGGTGCCATGACCCAGGGCGCGCTGGCCGCCTGCATCATGCTGGCCGGACGCAGCCTGCAGCCGCTGCAGGCGGTGCTGGGCACCTGGGTGCGCTTCCAGACCTTCCTGGTGGCCCGTCAGCAGATCGACAAGTTGCTGGCGTTGCCGCGGCAGGCCAACGCCGGCCAGCCGCCCCTGCCGCCGGTGCAGGGTGGTATCGAACTCGATAACATCACCCTGAGCTACCGCAGCACGGCGACACCGTTGTTCAAGGAACTGTCGGCCTCCATCCGGCCGGGCGAGTGCGTCGCCATCCAGGGCGACAACGGCAGCGGCAAATCGACCCTGCTCGGCCTGATCGCCGGCTTCCTGCAGCCCTCGGAGGGGCGGGTCAGCATCGACGGCTTTGCGCTGGACGATCATTCCCCCTCCAGCCTGGCGCAGCAAATCGCTTATTTGCCGCAGCAGGGCGTGCTGGTGGAAGGCACCATCATCGAGAACATCACCATGTTCGACGCCTCGCTGGAGGTGGCGGCGCTCGACGTGGCGCGCCAGTTGGGGCTCGACCGGGTGGTGGCGGGGATGCGCTTCGGCTACGACACGCCGGTGGGCAACAGCGCCAGCGAGGCCATGCCGGCCGGCGTCAAGCAGCGCATCGCCATCGCCCGCGCCCTGGTGCACGACCCGGCGGTGGTGCTGTTCGACGAGGCCAACATCGCCATCGATTCGGCGGGCGACGAGATGCTGCGCGTCTACCTCGAAGCCATCAAGGGCAAGAAGACGATGGTGCTGGTCACCCATCGTCCGTCCCTGGTCAAGCTGGCCGATCGCACCCTGACCATCCACGATGGCCGCCTGGTCGAGGGCAAGGTGGGCGGCGTAGGGCTGCCGGCCATGCCCGGCGGCGGCACGGCGCTGCAGGTGGTGGAGCGGCCCAAGGCCGACGAGCGCATCGCCTCCAACATCGTGGCGCGTTTTCCAAAGCATTCCGACATTGGCATGTGCCTGCCGGCGCTGCTGACGGCCCATCAGTGGCGCGGCAATCCCCGCCAGTTGGCCGAGGCCATGCCGCATGTGGCCGACAGCCTCGATATCTCCGGCCTGCGGCGGGTGATGGCCAACCTCAATTTCACCGGGCACACCTTCCGCACCCGGCTGAAGAATCTCGACCCGCGCATCCTGCCGTGCCTGTTCCTGCCCGATGACGGCGACGCCCGGGTGATTTTCCGCCATGAACCGGACAAGGGCTTTGTCGCCTTCAATGGCGGGCTGTTGAAGTCCGAGCACCTCGATCCCGACGGCACCATGGGCGAGGCTCACGTCTTCCGGCCCAGCGAGGCCGCCAACAGCAACGAGCCGGGCAGCTGGACCGGCCGCGTTTTCGCACGCTTCCGGCCGCTGATGTGGCTGACCCTGCTGCTCACCATCGGCATCAACGTCATGGTGCTGGCGACGCCCCTGTTCGTGATGGTGGTCTACAACCACGTGCTGCCCAGCGGTGCCCTTGCCCTGATTCCCTATCTGACGGCAGGCTTGGCCGTGGCGCTGGGGATCGACTGGGTGCTGCGGCGGCTGCGCTCGCAGATCCTGGCCTATATCGGCGGCCGCGGCGAATTCATCCTCGGCGGTGCGGTGTTCGAGCGCATCATGGCCCTGCCGGCCTGGGCCACTGAGCAAGTGACCGTCGGCAGCCAGATCGCCCGCATCAAGGATCTCGAATCCCTGCGCGATGCCTTTATCGGGCCGGTGGCCCTGCTGTTCTACGAATTGCCGGCGACCATTGTCTTCGTCATCGTCCTGGGAGTGATCAATCCCTGGATGCTGGCGGTAATCATGGGCTCCCTGGTGTGCTATGCCGTCCTCGGTCTCGCCACCCAGCCGGGCATGGCCGCCCGCAGTGCCGCCTCGGGGCGGGCCGCGTCGCAGCGCCAGGAGTTCCTTTCCGATGCCCTGGTGAAGATGCGCGCCGTCAAGCAGGCCGGTGCCGAGGGCCGCTGGTATGATCGCTTCCGGCTGTTGTCCGGCAAAGCGGTGGCGGCCGAGTTCGCCTCGCAGCAGTTCGGTGCGGTGGTCGCCGCGCTGGCCCAATCGCTGGGCGTGCTGACCGGCCTGCTTGCCCTGTCGGCCTGCGTCATCGGTGCCTTCACCGGTACGACCAGCATGGGGGCCGTGGTGGCCTCGATGATCATCTCCTGGCGGCTGGTATCGCCGATCCAGAACGGCTTTCTGTCGCTGGCGACGCTCTACCGCTCGGTGGGCAGCATCAAGCAGATCGATAATCTGATGAAGCTGAAGGTGGAGCGCGAGGCGGCGGCTCCCCGTCAGCCCACTCCCAGCTATCGCGGCGAGCTGTCGTTCAACCGGGTTTCCTTCCGCTACAGCAACGAGGCCGATCCGGTGTTGCTGGGGGTGACGCTGAAGATCGACCCCAGGCGGGTGGTGGCGGTGGCCGGTCCCAACGGTGCCGGCAAGTCGACGTTGCTGAAGATGATCACCGGCGTGTACCTGCCCCAGGCCGGCAGCGTGCGCCTGGACAATGTCGACATCCGCCAGCTCGATCCCACCGACCTGCGCGGGCTGGTGTCCTATGTGCCGCAGCGCTGCGACGTCTTCTACGGCACCATCTCGCAGAATCTTCGCCTGTGCCACCCCACCGCCAATGACGATGAACTGCACTGGGCCACCGATCTGGCCGGGCTGCACGACGAGATCATGGCCATGCCGCGCGGCTACGAGACCCGTATCCAGGACGGCCAGGGCGAGCAGCTGCCCAACGGCTTCAAGCAGCGCCTTGCCCTGGCGCGCGCCTACCTCAAGCCGGCGCCGCTGATGCTGTTCGACGAGCCCGGCAACGGGCTGGACATGGAGGGTGACAAGGCCTTCCTCGCCGCCGTGCAGCATCTGCGCCAGCAGGCCACCATCATCATCGTGTCGCACCGCCCCAGCCATCTGCGGGTCGCCGACGCCGTCGTCTACATGGAAGACGGCTATATCCGCGAGGTGGGCACCTTCGACAAACTGAGCAACCTGATCATGGGACAGAACCGATGAGCGCCGTGTCCTCTTCCGCCAAGCCGCAGAACGCCCTGGTCATCGCCCGTGGCGGGCGCCAGCGCAAGCTGCTGACCGAACCGGTGCTGTTCGAGGAGCAGAGCCTGCCGTTGTTCGTGCGCAGCGGCCTGATCGCCGCGGCGCTGTTCGTGGTGCTGTTCTTCGTCTGGGCCTCGGTGGTCAGCGTCGACGAGGTGGCCTCGGCCCCCGGCCAAGTGGTGCCCAGCGCCGCGGTCCAGGTGGTGCAGCACCTGGAAGGCGGCGTGGTCGGCGAGATCCGGGTGCGCGAGGGCGAGATGGTCAAGGCTGGCCAGCCCCTGGTCCGCATGGATCCCGCCGCGGCCCGCTCCGAGCTGGACCAGACGCGGGCGCGTCACATCGGCCTGCTGCTGCGGGCCGAACGCCTCAAGGCGGTGATCGAGGCACGCGAGCCCGACTTCGCCGCCATCACCAGTGACTATACCGAGCTGGTGGCCGATCAGCGGCGCATCTGGGCCGGCCAGTTGAATGCCCAGGGCAGCGCCATCGATGTCATCAACAGCCAGGTCGACCAGAAGACCCGCGAAATCCGCCAATTGCGCGATTCGCTCGACATCGCCCAGCGTCAGTTGAAACTGACCCGCGACCAGTTGGAGATCCGCGAGCGCGGCGTCGCCGACGGCGTGGTCTCGCGCCAGGTCTACCTGGAAACCGCCCGGGGCCAGGTCACTGCCGAGGGCGAGGTTGGGCGCCTGCGCGAGCAGATCCAAGTGGCCAACGATTCGCTGTCCGAGGTCGAGAAGCGCCGCCGCAGCCTGGGCGCCACCCAGGCGCAGGATGCCCTGTCCGAACTGGGCACGGTCTCGACCGAGGTCGAGCAGGTCAAGAATACCCTGGTCAAGCTGCAGGATCGCGTCGACCGCCTTGAAGTTCGCGCCCCGGCCACCGGGCTGGTGCAGGACCTCAAGGTGCGCACCGTCGGCGAGGTGGTGGCGGCAGGCGCCACCCTGATGCGGGTGGTGCCTTCGGACGGCCACCTCGAAGCCGAGGTCCGCATCCAGCCGGCCGATGTCGGCCATGTCGCCGTCGGCCAGACGGTGAAGATGAAGGTGTCGAGCTACGACTACAATCGCTACGGGACCCTGCCGGGAATCCTTGCGCTGGTGTCGCCCACCACCTTCATGGACGAGCAGAACAAGCCCTATTACAAGGGCACCGTCAGCCTGGGGCGCCCATGGGTGGGGAAGGTCGACGGGCAGAACCCGGTGCTGCCCGGCATGTCGCTGGAGGCGGACATCGTCACCGGCCAGAAGGTCCTCACCGAGTACCTGTTCAAGCCCATAGCGGTGTCGCTGAAGAGCTCGTTCCACGAGCGTTGAGCCGCGCGATCGGAATGCTCCCTCCGGGCGACCGGGGGAGCAGCCCGCGGCAAATAATTAACATTCCCCCACCGACTCAAAATAGCTGTTCAACCCATTGAATCAACAAGGTTGTTGCGGGTTGTGACGTGCTTGGAGCGTGGGCGAGACCTGTAACCATTGGCCGCGTTGAAGCTTTTCGCCGGACGGGGTACTCAATAAGAATGACTGAGATCCTCGGGAAGGGGTGGGCGCGCTATGGCTGACGAGACCAACAACACCCAGGGTAACCTGACGGCTGAACAGAAGCTGGACACCCAGGTTTTCGATGATCTTACCTCGCTGAACAACGGCGCCAACGGCACCACCGACCGCCCGGTCGAGCATAACGAAGATGAAGACAAAACTTCCGATAACAGCGACCTCGCCAACGTGCACCTCGGCGGCCGGCAGGATGTAACCGCCGGCAACCAGGACATTGGCGGCGCCACGCTGAACTCCAACACTGCCGTCGTCACCGATGATTTCACCCCCGGCGGCGGTGTGGCGCCCATCGAGGTCGCTGAAACCGAAATCCAGCGGCCCATCCCGCCCACCGACATCCCCCCGGCCGAGTTCGGTGTCAAGATTCCCGGCGGCAACGAGAGCGCCGTCACCCCCGACGAAAAGTTCCCCGACGTCACCCGCGAGCCCGACCCCGGCTACCGCGACGGCAGTGATCCGGCCGCGACGCAGGCCCCGGTCGAGCCACAGCCGACCCCAGCACCCGTAGCCGGACCGGCGCCGACGCCGATCCCGGTGACCTCGGCGCCCGAAACCACGGATACGGCCACTGCTGAACCGACGCCGACCGTCACGCCGGCCCCCGAGCCGACGTCGACGGATACCCCGGCCCCGAGCGATACCCCGGCCCCGAGCGAGACCCCGGCCCCGAGCGATACCCCGGCCCCGAGCGATACCCCGGCCCCGAGCGAGACCCCGGCCCCGAGCGATACCCCGGCCCCGAGCGAGACCCCGGCCCCGAGCGAGACCCCGGCCCCGAGCGAGACCCCGGCCCCGAGCGATACGCCGGCCCCGAGCGAGACCCCGGCCCCGAGCGATACGCCGGCCCCGAGCGATACGCCGGCCCCGAGCGAGACCCCGGCTCCGAGCGAGACCCCGGCTCCGAGCGAGACCCCGGCCCCGAGCGAGACCCTGGCCCCGAGCGAGACCCCGGCCCCGAGCGATACCCCGGCACCGAGCGAGACCCCG
>CAJANL010000204.1 GCA_903941105.1 uncultured Rhodospirillaceae bacterium | reverse complement strand
GTGCGCTTCTTCCACGGAATCGACAGCAGCCAGTCGAGGTAGTTGCGCACCACGGTGGCCTCGGCCGACATGGGGCTCATGGACTTCAGCTTCTTGAGCTCGGCCAGCGACTTCTCGCGCGCTTCCTTGGACAGGCGGGTCTTGGCGATGCGCTCTTCCAGCTCGGCCGCTTCGTCCTTCCCGTCCTCGCCCTCGCCCAGCTCCTTCTGAATGGCCTTCAGCTGCTCGTTGAGATAGTACTCCCGCTGCGTCTTCTCCATCTGGCGCTTGACGCGGTTGCGAATCTTCTTCTCGACCTGCAGGACGCCGATCTCGCCTTCCATGTAGGAATAGACGCGCTCGAGCCGCTCGGAGATGGTCTCGACCTCCAGCAGTTCCTGCTTCTCGGAGATTTTCAGCGCCAGGTGCGACGCCACCGTGTCGGCCAGCTTGCCGGGCGCCTCGATCTGGTTGACCGAAACCAGCACCTCGGGCGGAATCTTCTTGTTGAGCTTGATGTACTGCTCGAACTGCGACACCACCGAGCGCGACAGCGCCTCCAGCTCCTGCAGGTCGCCTTCCCGCTCGTCGATGACGTCGGCATAGGCCTGGAAGAAGCCGGGATTGTCGGTGAAGCCGGTGATCCTGGCGCGCTTGCCGCCCTCGACCAGCACCTTGACGGTGCCGTCGGGCAGCTTCAGCAACTGCAGCACCGTCGAAACGGTGCCCACCGTGTAGATGTCATCGGTGGTGGGATCGTCCTGGGAAGCGTTCTTCTGCGCCACAAGCAGAATCTGCTTGTCCTCGCGCATCACGTCTTCCAGCGCGCGCACCGACTTCTCACGGCCGACGAACAGGGGCACGATCATATGCGGAAACACGACGATGTCGCGGAGCGGGAGTACGGGGAAGACGTCGCCGGGTGCGATTTCGACCATGCTGCCTCTTTAAGCGGGCGGCCCTAACGGATTATGAGAGCCGACTTTTTAGAAAACTTCTAAGTATAACCAAGGTGGGCCCATCCGGCAGCCCCGTCAAGGGCGGATGCCGCCCGCTTTGCGGCACCCGTGCCGGCCGGAGGCGCCGAGCCGGCGCCCCTAGGCGCTCGACCCCACGTCTTCGCGACGCTCGGAGTAGATGTAGAGCGGCGAGGCGCGCCCCTCCGCCACTTCCTTGTTCACCACCACCTCGTCCACGTTATCCATGCCGGGCAGGTCGAACATCGTGTCGAGCAGGATGGTCTCCATGATGGAGCGCAAGCCGCGTGCGCCGGTCTTCCGCGCGATGGCCTTCTCGGCGATGGCCTTCAGCGCGTCCTCGGAGAACGCCAGGCGGGTGTCCTCCATCTCGAACAGGCGCTGGTACTGCTTGACCAGGGCGTTCTTCGGCTTGGACAGGATGTCCACCAGGGCGCCGACGTCGAGATCCTCCAGGGTGGCGATCACCGGCAGGCGGCCGACAAATTCGGGGATCAGGCCGAACTTCAGCAGATCCTCGGGCTCGACCTCGCGCAGGATATCTCCGGTGCGGCGCTCGTCGGGGCCGCGCACGTCGGCGCCAAAGCCGATGGAGGTGCCGCGTCCCCGGGTCGAAATCAGTTTCTCAAGGC
>CAJANL010000203.1 GCA_903941105.1 uncultured Rhodospirillaceae bacterium | reverse complement strand
CTGGCTTCGGGCTCGGTCGGGCTGTTCTACTACGCCGGCCACGGCATCCAGTCGGGCGACAAGAACTTCCTGGTGCCGGTCGACGCCGACCTGCAAAGCGAGGACGACCTCGACGCCGACGCCATCGACGTCGGCAAGGTGATGCGGGCGATGGAGGTGGCGCGCAATAAGCTCAACATCGTCGTGCTCGACGCTTGCCGCGACAACCCGCTGCCCAAGGGCGGCCGCTCGGGGACGCGGGGGCTGGCGGTGGTGCAGGCGCCCACCGGCACCCTGGTGGCCTACGCCACCGGCCCCGGCAAGGTGGCCCAGGACGGCGACAAGGGGGCCAACGGCGTCTACACCGGCGAACTGCTCAAGGCGCTGCGCGAACCGGGCCTCAAAATCGAGGAGGTGTTCAAGCGTGCTGGCAACGCGGTGCGCGAGCGCACCGGCGGCAAGCAGGTACCGTGGACCCAAGCCAGCCTGCAGGGCGACTTCTACTTCCGGCCGGGGAGTGCGGCGGCGCCGGTGGTGCGCAATGACAGCGGGGCTGGCGGCAGCAATCAGGCCGAGATCGTATTCTGGCAGTCAATCCAGGGCAGCAAGGACGCCTCGGACTTCGACGCCTATCTGAAGCGTTATCCGAATGGCGATTTTGCCGATCTGGCCCGCTCGCGGATGGATAAGCTGAAGGGCACCCAGACCGCCGCCCTGGTACCCCCGCGCTCCGAACCGGTTCTCGACGCGCTGGATCGCGAGATGGTGGCGGGCCGCAAGGCCAGCGTGCGGGAGGCGCCGGAGGCCAAGGCGAAGCTGGTCTCGACGCTGGCCGAGGGCGATGCCGTCCAGGTGACCGGCAAGGTGCAGGGCGCCAACTGGTACGCGGTCAGCCGCAAGGGGCAGCACGGCTTCGTGGTGGCCGACACGCTGGAGGAGCGGGAAGCCTACAAGGCGCGGAAGGACAAGGAGTCACAGGTTACGGCAGTGGTGTCGCCCCCTGCCGCGTCGAAGGCTTCGGCCGCTTCCCGTCAGCCGGGCGAGGTGTTCCGTGACTGCGCCGACTGCCCCGAGATGACGGTGGTGCCGGCGGGCAGTTTCATGATGGGGAGCAACGACGGTGTCGCCGACGAGAAGCCGGTTCATCCGGTGACGATCTCTCGGTCGTTCGCGGTCGGCAAGTACGAGGTGACGCAAGCGGAATGGCAGGTGGTGATGGGAACCAACCCGAGCACGTTCTCCGGGTCGCGCAATCCGGTGGAGCAGGTGAGCTGGACCGACGCGCAGGATTTCATCCGTCGGCTGAACGACAAGGTGCGCAGCGTGGTGTCGGTGTCGACGGGGGGCGACGGTCCGTACCGCCTTCTGACGGAAGCGGAATGGGAATACGCGGCGCGGGCGGGCACAACGACGAACTGGTCATGCGGGGACTCCGAGGGCTGCCTGTCCTCGGCGGCGGTCTATGCCGCCAATTCCGGCGGACGGACGGCGCCGGTGGGGAGCAAGGTGGCCAACGCTTTCGGTCTTTACGACATGCATGGGAACGTCTGGGAGTGGGTACAGGATTGCT
>CAJANL010000202.1 GCA_903941105.1 uncultured Rhodospirillaceae bacterium | reverse complement strand
TTCGAGGAATACAGCGCTACCGTCACCCTTTCCACCGGCCAGACCGAAACCCTGATCCCGGCGGGCGAAGGCATCGCCTTCCCGCTCGGCACCATGGACACCTTCGTCACTTATGGCGCCCCGGCCAATTTGATCGAGACGGTCAACACCCTTGGCGTGCCCATGTATGCCCGCCAGCTTGCCCGCCAGGACGGCAGCGCCATCGACGTCAAGACCGAGGCCTCCATCCTGCCGGTCAACAAGCGCCCGCGTCTGGCGGTGCGGTTGTTCTCAGGCAATTGATGAGCGCCTTCGCCGATGCCCTCGACGACCTGTTCGCCGATCCGAACATGGCGGTCACCGTCAGTTACCAGGGCCGCCCCGTGTGTGCCCTGGTGCGGCGGCCCGACCGTGAGATGGAATTCTCGGACATCACCGTCCATACCAGCACGGCGATGTTCGAGATCCGGCGACGGGATGTTCCGGCACCTCAGGCGGGGGACATCATTCACCATGACGGCGACAACTTCGTCGTCCAGGGCGAACCCCGCCTGGATACGGAACGGCTGATCTGGACCTTGGACACGAAACCGGCATGAAACTGGCCGCCGCCATCACGGGCGATCTACGCAAGATCATGGCCGAGGAGATCAAGTCCGCCGAAGACGCCGTCACCGCCGGGATGCGCCAGGCCGCCGACGGGCTGAAGGCGGATCTCCGCCGTCAGGTCACCGAGGCCGGCATGGGTCAACGCCTCGCCAACACCTGGCGGGCCGAGCTTTATCCCAAGGGGCGCAAAAGCATTAAGGCGGCTGGCTTCGTCTTCACCAGGGCTCCCACCATCATCCGCGCCTTCGACCAGGGTGCCGTGATCAAGTCCAAGCACGGCTTCTGGTTGGCCATTCCCACACCCGCCGCCGGAACCGGCGCCCGCGGCAAGCGCATGACGCCCGGCCTGTGGGAACAGATGCACGGCAGCCGGTTGCGCTTCATCTATCGCCGCGGCGCTCCCTCGGTGCTGGTGGCCGAGAACATGCGGGCGCGCACCGGCAAACGGGGCGGCTTTGCCAAGGGCAGCACTTCGGCGCTTCGCTCCGGGCGCGGGATGACCAGTGTGGTGATGTTCATCCTGGTGCCGCAGGTCTCCTTGAAGAAGCGCCTCGACGTGGACGGCGTCGCCGAGCGGTGGGCTTCAGCGCTGCCGGAGATGATCGTCAGGAATTGGCCGTAACGCTGATCAGAACAATCGTGAATCGAACAAAAAGGGCCGCCGCGATATGACCTGAATGTGTTGTGCGTGGGCATGAAGTGGATTGATCAAGACGTTACATTCTTCGGGCAGGATGATCGACGGTACCCGCAGAATCGCCGATCTCCCCGAGGCGAGCCACGCGTCGCCAAAGGCCCTGGCCGTCTCCACCGCTTGGGGCGGGGCGTCTTCGAATTCCGCGTCGCCGGTCTCGACCGCGAATAGCCGGTAATCCTCGGGCAGAAGGTCGAGAGGCAGGTCCAGATGGACGCGAACCTCAAGAACGGCCAGCGCGGCCGACCCGGCGCAATACACGGCGGGCCGCCCTGGTGAATTCCAGCGCCCCCCGAACATGCGGGCACCCTCGCCGTCCAGGGCGGAATGGGCCTCACGGGCCAGTCGCCACAGACGCATCAGGCGGCGATCCCATGGGCTATGCGGCCCAAAATGATTTCGACTTCACGAGCCCCTTCCTCGGTATCGAGCAGATCGAGGGGAACCTCATTCGCCAGCGCGCTGGTGGGCCGCCGTAGCCAGCGATGCGCCTTGTCCTGGGTGCCAAAGACTTCCTCGGCGACAGCCAGGACACGGGCGACCCGCATCAGACGGTCGGATTGATCCACGGTCAGGGTGCCGATGCGCTCCCGATGGGCAAGAGTCTTGCGCGGCAGCACCACCCTGTCGGTCTCCGCTCGGGACAACCGCCCCGACTGCATCAGGGCATGGACGGCGTTGACGGGCAGTCCGGCCCGAACGGCGCGAATCAGGTCGAACTGATTGACGATCAGCGAACCGACGACCGAAGGGCCTCCGACGACGTCGATGATGGCGGTTGGCGTGGGCATAACGGCTCTCCTTGGCGATATGCCCAGTATGTACGTGCAAATGGCCGAAATGCAAGGATGATGATCCATGCCCAGCGTCCGCGAACAGATCCTCGCCGCCCTGCTGGCGCGGCTGGAAACGGTGCCTGGCGCCACGGTGAAACGGGAAGCGCCGCTGCCCGAAACGGTCCCGGCGGGTGGACTGATCATCCTACGCGACGGCGATCCCGGCGACCCGGAGGTGGTGCTGTCGCCCGTCACTTATCTCTGGGAACACCAGACAGAGATCGAAATCATCCTCCAGCGCGGCCAGGACGACGACAGTGCGGCATTGGACAACCTGCTGATGGCGGTGAGCGTCGCCCTGGCCGCCGACCGTTCTCTCGGTGGTCTGGCGGAATGGCTGGTTTGGGGCGCACCCAAGAC
>CAJANL010000201.1 GCA_903941105.1 uncultured Rhodospirillaceae bacterium | reverse complement strand
TCCATGGAGACCGCGAGGCCCTGGATGACGTTGGTGCCGTGGCCGGTGGTCGAGGCCTGGGCCACCGACTTGACCGGACGGAAGTCCGTGCCGGTGTAGTATTCGGTGATCCAAACCAGCAGACCCGTGACCACCAGGCCGATCAGGGCGCAGGCGAACAGGTCGCCGCCGGTGATGACCCGGCTGGCCGTGACGAACTTGGCGTCGAAGCCGCCGAACACGACGTTGAGGATGACGGCGACCAGGATCGCCGACAGCACGCCGGTAACCGCCAGGCCCTTGTAGAGGGCCTTCATGATCTTCTGGGACTCGTCCAACTTCACGAAGAAGGTGCCGACCACCGAGGCGAAGATGCACACGCCGCAGATGAGCAGCGGCAGAAGCATCATCTGCTCCTGGGCCGGGCCGGTGAAGAAGATGGAGCCCAGCAGCATGGTGCCGACGATGGTCACCGCATAGGTCTCGAACAGGTCGGCGGCCATACCGGCGCAATCGCCGACGTTGTCGCCCACGTTGTCGGCGATGACGGCCGGGTTGCGGGGATCATCCTCGGGGATACCGGCTTCGACCTTGCCCACCAGATCGGCACCGACGTCGGCGCCCTTGGTGAAGATGCCGCCGCCGAGACGGGCGAAGATGGAGATCAGCGAAGCGCCGAACGACAGGGCCACCAGGGCCTCCAGCTGATTGCGGGCGTCGATGCCCGAACCGCGCAGGATGACGTAGTAGCCGGCGACGCCGATCAGGCCCAGGCCGACCACCAGCAGACCGGTGATGGCACCCGACTTGAAGGCGACGTCGAGCGCCTGCTGCATGCCGCCGGAACGGGCCGCTTCGGCGGTCCGCACGTTGGCACGCACGGACACGTTCATGCCGACATAGCCGGCCACGCCCGAGAGCACGGCGCCGACCACGAAGCCGGACGCCTGATAGATGCCCAGCCGAGCGGCCAGGATGATGGCGATGACGACGCCGACAGCGCCAATGGTAGCATACTGACGATTGAGGTAGGCAGCGGCGCCTTCCTGAATCGCAGCGGCAATTTCTTGCATTCTAGGCGTGCCGGCGGAAGTCGCCATGACCGACCTGATGGCGTATGCCCCGTAGAGCAACGCCAACACGCCGCACGCGATGACGATGAGGTATGGCATAGATTTCGAGTCCCCTGATGCAGCTAGTTCTGCGTCGCTCCTCGCAAGCCGTCCGGCGAGGAATGCTGGTCGTTAGGAGGACGACGGAAGCGGGGAGAAACTGCCAGAAGAAGTGGGCCGAAGCAATACAATGCTCATGCGCCGGGCGCTCATATTGAATATAAGCACGCACTAATGCGCCTGCGGGCCGCTAAATATCGGAACATATGCCAAACATCCTGACAGATGGTCCTGCCGTGGCACAACGCGATACCGAATTACAGTCAAGCGAACGCCAGACGCTCACCCGTTCCATCGGGCAGGACGACTTACCGAGAATGGGTAGCATCTGTCGCCCGTCACTTCAGTGACGGGTTCTCCACAAGAACATCACTGATGTATCCAGGACCCATTGTACGTTCGCTAACTATAACCAGCCGCCGGCGCACCGCCTCTATATCGAGAGGCTGACGGTCGCGTACCACATTAGGCAAAAAGCCCAGCATGTCTTCGAGGAAGGCGGCCTGCAGCCGCGGCAGCCGGTTGGCCACCATGGCCTTCTTTTCCGGCGGCACCTGCAGCCGGATGATCATCTCCGCCTGCTTCTTGACCTCGCGATCGCGGATCACCGGAACCACCAGCAGGCCGAAATCGACATAGGTGGGCGGAACCGCCGGCGGCGCTTCCACCGTCGCGCCGGGGGGCTGCTTGCCGATCAGTGCATTGAACTGGGCCAGCGGATCGATGCCCCAGAAATAGAGGCCGCCGATCACCGCGCCGATCATCAGCAGCAGGGCGACGACGATTAAGATGATGCGTATCACCCAGCCTCTCCCGTGAAATGCCGCCAGCCCCCATGCTTCAGCGTCAACGCGCGGCCGCGGGCATCACGAATCGCGACGCCCTGCCCGGCAACAACCCGCCCGATGGGGGTGAGAGCCACGCCGACCTCGGCGGACAACGCCGATACCGCGCCGCCGGCCTCGAGCGGTGCGGTGAACAGCAGTTCGTAATCATCGCCTCCCGTCAGCACCGTGGCAAGCAGCGAGTGGTCGCGGGCCAGCGCCGCCTCGGCAGACTGCGACAACGGCACGGTCCAGGCGGTGAGATCGCCCTTGACGCCCGACGCCCGCATCATGTGGCCGAGGTCCTGCACCAGCCCGTCCGAAACGTCCATGGCGGCCGAAGCCATTCCGATCAGCCTCGGCCCCAGCCCGACCCGGGGCTGCGGCAGGCGGTAGCGGTCGAGCAGATGGGCGTCCGGCGCCAGTTTTCCGGTTGCCGTCAGCAGGCCGAGGGCGCCGTCGCCAATGGTTCCCGACACCCAGACGACGTCTCCGACGCAGGCGCCGGAGCGCTTCAGCCCCCTGCCCGCCTCCACCTTTCCCAAGGCGGTGAGTGACAGGGTGAGCGGCCCCGGCGTCGAAACGGTGTCGCCGCCGATCAGCGCGGCGCCGTACTCCTTGAGATCCTCCGCCAGGCCATCGGCGAAGGCCCGCAGCCAGTCGTCGCCGGTGCCGTGGGGAAAGGCCGCCGACAGCAGCACCGCGAACGGCACCGCGCCCTTGGCGGCCAGGTCGGAGAGGTTGACGCGAACCAGCTTGCGCGCCACCAGCCCGGGCGGATCGTCGGGCAGGAAGTGCACTCCGGCGACGATGGCATCGACGGTGACGACGGTGTCATGACCGGCATCCGGCGGCAGGAAGGCCGCGTCGTCGGTCAGCCCGAGGGCGCCGGGGAATCCGGCGGCCAGCGGCGCGAAGTATTTGGCGATCAAACCGAATTCGTCGGGAGCTCCAGCCACAACTGCCTCCTCTCCCTCCCCTCCCCCGGATTCACCTGGAGAGGACGCCTATTGAAATTCTCCCGGACGCAGGACTTTGGCGATGCGGTCGAGCACCGCGTTGACCAGGCCCGGTTCGGGGCCGGAATAAAACGCGTGGGCAACGTCGACATATTGCGAGATCACCACCCGGGCGGGGGTCTGGGGACGCGCCTTCAGCTCCCATGCCGCCGAGCGGAGAATGGCACGCAACACCGCCTCCAGCCGGTCCACCGGCCAGTCGGCGGTCAACGCGTTGCCCACCAGTTCGTCGAGCAGCGAGGCCTCCTCGGTGGTGCCGCGCACCAGATTTCCCAGCAAAGCGGCATCCGGTTCAGCCATGCGGCCGCGCGGCTCCTCGGCGCGGCGATCCTGACTGTCCTTCAGCGCCTCGTCGGGCGAGGTGCCGGTCATTTCCATCTGATAGAGCGCCTGTACCGCCGCCAGACGGGCGGAGGCGCGGCGAGCCGCGGTCGGATTGGTCTTTTTCTCGGTCATGCCCTACAGCTTCAGTTCGCGCTTGATGTCCATCATCCGCAGGCAGGCCCGGGCCGCCTGGCCGCCCAGGTTCTTGCGCTTGGGGTCGGACCGGTTGAGCGCCTGCGCCTCGTTGTGGACGGTCAGCACACCACTGCCCAACGCCAGTTCGTAATCGATGGCCATATCGTTCTGGCCACGGTAGCACTCGGACGAAACGTGATGGTAATGGTCGCTCTCGCCGCGGATGGCGCAGCCGAGTGTGACATAGCCATCATAGCGGCAGCTGTAGTTCCCCTGCTCACCGGCTGCCAGCACCATCTTCAGCGCGGCGGGGATTTCCAGGATGCCGGGCACGGTCATCACCTCATAGGCGACCCCCTTGGCCTCCAGCGCCTCCTTGGCGCCGGCCAGCAGGCCATCGGCGATGTGGTCGTAGAAGCGGGCCTCGATGATCAGCACGCGGGACATTCACGGTCTCCTTGAAATCATATCGGCCGCTGCTCGACCACCTTGAGGCCATAGCCGTCGAGCCCGATCATGGTCTTCTTTGGGGTATTGGACAGCAGGATCATTTCGTGTACCCCCAGATCCAACAGAATCTGCGCCCCAACGCCGTAGTCGCGCAACGAGGACCCCATGGGGCGTTCCTCCAGATTGGCGCGGACGCGGTCGGACAGGCTGGTGGCGCTGGGTTCGCGGATCAGAACCACCACGCCACGGCCGTGGGCGGCGATCGTTTCCATGGCGGCATGAAGCTGGCCGGCCTTGCCCGAGCCCTGATCGCCCAGAACATCGTCGAGAATGTTCACGGCGTGGACCCGCACCATCACCGGGCCAATTTCCTTGCCAGGGGCTCCCTCGATATCGCCCTTCACCAGGGCGATGTGCTCGGCATAGGCCACGGTGTTGACATAGACCACCATGCGCCAGTCGTCGCCCCAGGTGGAGTGGAACGGCGCCTCGACCTCGCGGCGGACCAATTTGTCGTGGCGGCGGCGATAGGCGATGAGGTCGGCGATGGTGGCGATCTTGAGGCCGTGGTGCTGGGCGAAGGTCACCAGGTCGGGCATGCGCGCCATGGTACCGTCGTCGTTCATGATCTCGCAGATGACGCCGGACGGGTTGAGCCCGGCCAGCCGCGAGATGTCCACCGCCGCCTCGGTATGACCGGCCCGCACCAGCACGCCGCCCTTCCGGGCCTGCAACGGAAAGACATGGCCGGGGGTGACGATGTCGTGGCGGGTCATCTTCGGGTCAATGGCCACCGCCACCGTGCGCGCCCGGTCGGCGGCGGAGATGCCGGTGGTCACCCCTTCACGCGCCTCGATGGAGACGGTGAAGGCGGTCTCCATACGGGTGCCATTGCTGGCGCTCATGGGCTTGAGGCCCAACTCCTGGCAGCGCTCGGGCGACAGCGTCAGGCAGATCAGGCCGCGGCCGTAGCGGGCCATGAAGTTGACGGCCTCGGCCGTCGCCATCTCGGCGGGAATGACGAGGTCTCCCTCGTTCTCGCGATCCTCGTCGTCAACCAGGATGAACATGCGGCCCTGGCGGGCCTCGGTGATGATGTCCTCGATGGACGACAGATACTGATGATATTCCGACACTGCTCAGTCCTTCTGCAGGAGGCGGGCAACATACCGCGCGAGCATGTCGATTTCCATATTGACGAGGTCGCCCTCGCGATAGGTGCCGAAGGTGGTCACCGCCTGGGTATGGTGAATGACGTTGATGCCGAACAGCCGGCCGTCAACCTCGTTGACAGTCAACGAAACGCCGTCGAGCGCCACCGAACCCTTGGGAGCGACGAAACGGGCCAGGCTTTCCGGCGCCTCGAAGGTAAAACGCAGTGACTCGTTCTCGGGCCGGATGGATACCACCCGGGCGACGCCGTCCACATGGCCGGAAACGATATGGCCGCCCAGTTCGTCGCCCACCTTCAGCGCCCGTTCCAGGTTGATGCGCGAACCCACCGCCCAGCCGCCCAGGGTGGTCTTGGACAGGGTCTCCGCCGAGGCCTCGATGGCATGCCACCCCTCCCCGGTCTCGACCACGGTCAGGCAGACGCCGTTATGGGCGATGGAGGCGCCGATGGCGATGGTTGCGCAGTCGTAATGGCTGGCGATCTCGAAGCGGGTGTCACGCCCGGCGCCACCAACGACCTTCCGCACCTCGCCCAGATCGGTGACGATACCGGTGAACATGCCCCCTCTCCCTGTCTTTGGAGCGCGGGCGGCCCGCCCGCTTTCGAATGCGGGC
>CAJANL010000200.1 GCA_903941105.1 uncultured Rhodospirillaceae bacterium | reverse complement strand
TACACATATATACCCCGCTTATGGCGATCATTATGTCGAAGAGTGGAGCGGACCAACATTTCGCGACGAGCCCCACCCTTCGAAACGCACCGATGGTCTCCTCAGGGTAATAGACAATCAGTCCCGACGACAAGAGGGGCCGCAACCGAAACAACAAGGGCTTTAGTCGCGCTGGGGTTGCGGAAACATGTCTGGCTACCCACAATCGCGTGTGATCGGGCAGTTTGCCCTGCCGTTTGCTGAGCCGCCAACGGCGCAAATGGGGGGTGGCCTCACCCTTGCCCATCGTCCGCCTATACCGAGTTATCGTCTCGCCCCCCAGGTTCCTTTCTCATCCGGCTTACCGCCCTGGAGGCCGACCAGTTCCGTCCTTTGTATTCCAAGAATGAGGCTTGTTCAGCGGCTTTGGCACCCTCATATCCAGCCAGTTGGCACATTGAGGTCCCGCCATGTCAAATCCCCGTGTTGCAGTTAGCTTGATCGACCTGTCCGACGAAGAATTGGTCGCTCTCAGGCATGCCGCCGATCAGGAATTGTACCGTCGAGAAGTCCATCGTCGGGCGGCGCAGTTAGTAAAAGAAGAATTGCGGGCGGCAAATCGCTCTGGGAGCGTCACGCCCCAACGAACGACAAATGAAGCGACCAAATTGCCCGGCGGCGACAAACCATCAGCAACATCCGAAGGTGAAGCCGGACAAGTAGGTTGGGCTGAGCGAATTCTCCGCCATTAGCTTGGCACAGCATTCACGATCTCGGGGCTGGCGAAGCCGTATGCCTGCGCTAGGCACTCAGCTTGCTGTGTATCGTCCCACCCACTTGCGCACGGTGCTGACGCAGACCCCGAAGGCGGTGGCCACCGCACCAGGATCTCCCGAGCCGCCGGTGTTAGCGGGGCATTCTTGTGGATGCCCATTCGGTCCCCTGATTAGCCAAAGTCTCGCAATTTCAGCTTCCACGGTTCAGACCGAGTGGGCAACCTCCTGAGACTTCACAGCTAGCCCTCGATGCCCTCCAGTTGCTGCTCAATGTCCGCCAAATTGGCCTGCAGCTTTTCGATCTGCGCCAGCAGCGTCTTGCGCCGCTTCTCAAGCTGCCCGGTGCGGGGTACTGCCGGAGGCTTCGCCTTGGCCAGGCCGCGCTTGAACTGGACGATGTCCTCGCGCTTGACCGTGGGACGGATGAGTGTAGGGACATGGCTCTGGGCCAGCTGCAGCTGTTCATCGTTGAGCGTGGTCAGCTGGTAGATCGTCGAGTAGTTGGGCGGGAGGTCGGCACCGGGAAGGCGGCCGCTGTCGATGGCCTCGGCCACCCGACGCAGCTGGTAGCTCACGGTGTACCCGAAGGGCAGCTCGTTCTCGACCATCGCCTGATATTCACCATGCTTAAGCCGACCCGCGGCCTGCACCAGGTATCGCCCGATGGTGAGAAAGGTGTTCTGGGCGTCCCCCCACAGCCGGGAGATCTCTATGACGAATTCCTCGCGCGTTTCCAGCTCGGCGACGACGCTGTTGAGGCGCTCGATCCGCTCGTCACGGGAGAGGTGAGTGCGGGCCTGCGCCTTGGTAACCTGCTTGAAACCAGTCATAGCCCGAGCTCCGTCCGAACGAATGACCAGATCCCGGCGACATACTCAGTCCCCTTGGCCCCTCTCAACTCCAGCAGCCCGATGCCCTTCGAGCTGGTGAAGGCGACATCTTCATAGTCGGGCAGTTCGATCGGGCAGACCCGACCGTCCCGCACCAGCATGGACTTCGCTTCGGTGAAGCTGCGTGCCCGCGGCTTGACTCGGTTGAGCACAAAGGCCGCCTCGCCACTGGTCTTGGTCTTGCGGACAAAGCGCATCCACGGGCGCACCGAATCGAGATCGTCGTCGGACTGGCCGGTAGGGATCAGAATCAAGTTGGCGGCGTCGGCCAGAAGGCGGAACGCCTCGGGGTGGTCCTCGATGGAGGGCGGCGTATCAATGACGAGGAGGTCGAAATCCGCGATGCCGGCCAAGGCATCCTTGGTGACTCGATCCATCCCGGCCTCGAAATGGGCGATAGGCGCCATCTCGTCCGGACGCTTGGAGTACCACTTGGTCAGGCTGCGTTGCATGTCGAGATCGAGCATCGCTACGCTGAGTCCGTCGAGCGCGGCGGCCACCGCCATGTTGCGCGCCAACGTGGTCTTGCCGATCCCCCCTTTGGGCCCTGAAACCAGGAGCCGCTTTCGTGTCGCCGCCATAGTCACCTCGTTCAGCTAGACCGAATGAGGTGTAGCAGGACGCGAGAAGGGGGTGAAGCCAAACCTTGACCGGTCAAAGGTTTGAGGGCGAGGCGGCGAAGCTTTGACCGGTCAAAGGTAGCCGCTACTTGTCGATCTCCTCGACAAAGGCCATCTGCGCCCTGCGGTCCGCCGGACGGAACACAACCCCGGATATCTTCGGCTTGATGAACATCCCATCGGTCTTGTGTGCCTGGATGTACACATCGCCGCCGCGCAGGCTGGCATGCTGCGGTGAAGAGAACCGGCAAATGTCCCTGAGCCGCTGCTATTGGAAATTGTTGAGCAGGTCGCTGGCAAGGAAGATGAAGCGATTCGTACCGATGCTCGTCAGGGTGAGCGGCTTCTCTATCTCT
>CAJANL010000199.1 GCA_903941105.1 uncultured Rhodospirillaceae bacterium | reverse complement strand
CGGCGCCTCCAACTTCTTCGAACTGGCAGTGGCCGCCGCCATCAGCCTGTTCGGCTTCCAGTCCGGCGCGGCGCTGGCCTCCGTGGTCGGCGTGTTGATCGAGGTGCCGGTGATGCTGTCGGTGGTGCGGATCGTCAACACGTCCAGGGGCTGGTACGAGGCGAAGGCCTGACCCCTCGGCGAGGGGGTGATACCAAACCTCGATGAACCAGACTCATCGAGGCTTGTTCGGCCGCGCGCCTCGTGGCGCGGCAGCCAAGGGATTCGGAGAATCCCGCCCGGCGCCTGAGGGCTGCGCAGATCGGTTGCGATCGGCGAGACATGGTATGAGTGCACGCGGTTGCGTTGGCGACCGCTGCGTCAATATCGTAGGTGGTATTCCAGCTTATATATTTAACAGGGACAAATATCAGGCTATCACAGGCGGTCGATTCAGTTAGGCGCCACTTCTATGACGGTCGATCTATTCCCTGTGGTGGGCATCGGGGCCTCGGCCGGTGGGGTGGAAATCCGCGCCGAGGAGCGGCCGGCGCTGCTGGTGGCCGAACTCAATCATCGGGTCAAGAACATCCTGGCGGTGGTGTCATCCACGGCGATCCAGCTGGCACGCCGCAGCACCATTATCGGCGAGTTCGCCGACGGGCTGATCGGCGGCATCCGGGGACTGGTCAAGACCCACGAGTTGTCCACCAACGCCATGACATACGGGGCGCTCTCCAGAGCCGGCGGGCGGCTGGAGGGACAGACTCTCAACCTGACGTGGAGCGAGATGGACGGCCGCCGGTGGTGCCGCCGACGCCGCGGGGCCTCGGCTCGGACCCGATCGAACGTAGCCTCCATTTCGAACTGGGCGGCACCGCCTCCCTTGACTATCGGCCGGAGGGTCTCGAAGTGACGCTCAGCATCCCCGCCACCGACAACACGATGCATTTGGATGAGGAACCGCCGAAATGACCGATGCCGCCGCCGGTAAACGCGTACTTGTGGTCGAGGATGAGCTTCTGGTCGCCATGGGCCTGGAAATGGTCCTGACCGACGCCGGCTGCCACGTGGTGGGGCCCATCGGGCGCCTCGACGAGGCGATGGCCGCGGCGGCGACCGAGGAGGTCGACGTGGCCCTGCTGGATGTCAACCTGCGCGGCCATCCGGTCTTTCCTGTCGCCGACGCGCTGGCGGCGCGCGGTATTCCCTTCGTCTTCCTGACCGGCTATGGCCGCGAGACCCTGCCGGCCTCCCACGCCCACGGCCGGATGCTGTCGAAGCCGTTCGAAGCCACCGAGCTGGTGGCCGTCGTCGCGGATGCCGCCCGCCCTTAGAGCGTGATGCCCTAAATGTGCATCACGCTCTAACCTTTATGATTTCGCCCTCGCCGGGCGCGGCCCTCCGGCCGCTTGGCCGCTCGCTCAATGCTCGCATGAGCGCCGTGTTTCATATTATGGGCACGACGCTCTAAGTCCCGGCGGAAATGCAGATGAGCCATGCGCCGGAAGGGTTGTACGCCGCCGGCTCCCCATTATATACCGTCCAGTCGGTACACCACCGTCCGGACGGTATGGAGAGTCATGAGCGCCAGGGACAAGATCATCGACGCGGCCATGGCCATCGTGCGCGACAGCGGCGTGGCGCGGCTCACCCTTGACGAGGCGGCCCGGGTGGCCGAAGTCAGCAAGGGCGGCGTGCTCTATCACTTCAAGGGCAAGGACGACCTGATCCGCGCCATGGTGGGTCGGCTGATCGACCAGTGCGATTCGTTGCATCGCGCCTATTACGAGCGCGAGCCGGAGGGGCCCTATCGTTGGGCCCGCACCATGGTGCGCAGTGCCTTCGACCCCGCCGGCCCGGCCAACAACCCGGTGGGCGGCGCCCTGCTGGCGGCGGTGGCGGTCAACCGGGAACTGGTGGCGCCGCTGAAGGTCAAGTACGACGAATGGCAGGAGCGGCTGCGCAGCGACAGCCCGGACATGGAGCGCGCCGCACTGGTCTGCACCGCCATGGACGGGCTGTTCCTGCAACGGGTGCTGGGGCTGAGGCTGGGCGATGTGGCGGGCGAGGCGCGCCTGATGCAAGCCGCCCTGGATGTTCTGGGCGAGGGAGTGGACTCATGAGGATCAGGCGCATGGTCATCATGCTGGCGGTCTGCGGCGTGGTGTTCGGCGGCGTGTTCGGTTTTATCGTCTTCCGCCAGCACATGATGAAGCAGTTCTTCGCCAACATGCCCAAGCCGGTGGTGGCGGTGACCGCCACGGCGGCGCGCGAGAGCGAGTGGCGCGAGGTGGTGCCGGCGGTCGGCACCCTGCAGGCGGTCAACGGTGTCGACGTGGCCGGCTCGGCCGCCGGCTTGATCAGGGATATTTCGTTCCAGTCGGGCCAGGAGGTACGCCGCGGCCAGCCGCTGGTGCGGCTCGACACCGACGTGGAGATGGGCGACCTGCGCAGTGCCCAGGCCGAGCTTGAACTGGCCCGGACGGGGTTCAACCGGACCCAGACCCTGATCCGCTCCAACACCGTCAGCCAGTCGGCGCTGGAGAAGGCCGAGGCCGAACTCAGCGTCAAGACGGCCCGTGTCGCCGGGTTGCAGGCGATGATCGGCAGGAAGACGGTGTCGGCGCCGTTCGACGGGGTGCTCGGGGTGCGCAAGGTCGATCTCGGCCAGTACCTCCAGCCGGGGCAGGCCATCGTCAACCTCCAGGACCTGACGCTGATGCTGTGCGACTTTTCGGTGTCGCAGAAGGAGCTGGCGGCGCTGGGCGTCGGCGAGCCGGTGCGCCTGACCACCGACGCCTGGCCCGGCCGGCTGTTCGAGGGCGTCGTCGCCGCCATCGAGCCGTTGGTCGATGCCAGGACCGGCATGGTGGCGGTGCAGGCCCGCTTCCCCAATCCCGACCGCGTCCTGCGCCCCGGCATGTTCGCCCGCATCGAGATCATCCGCCCCACCGGCCAGCGGGTGGTGACGGTGCCGGCCTCGGCGGTGTCCTACAACCTGCACGGTGACGCGGTGTTCGTGGTCCGAACCACCGCCGCCCCCGACGGCAAACCGGTCCAGTTGGTCGAGCGGGCCGTGGTCGAGTTGGGTGACCGCCGCGACGGCTTGGTGGTGGTGCGCCGCGGCCTCGCCGCCGGCGAGCTGGTGGTGACGTCGGGGCAGATCAAGCTGGAGAACGGCAGCCACGTCGAGGTCTCCAGCGAAACTCCGTTGGGTGGCGCGGCCGAGGCGTCGCTGCGTTAGGGATTGCCGTCCATGTTCGATATTTTCATCAAGCGCCCGGTGCTGGCTTCGGTGGTCAGCCTGCTGATCCTGTTCATCGGGCTGCGTGCCCTGATGATGCTGCCGGTGCGGCAGTATCCCGAGATGAAGAATACGGTGATCACCATCACCACCACCTTTCCCGGCGCCGACGCCGATCTGGTACAGGGCTTCGTCACTCAGCCGATCCAGAAGGCGGTGGCCACCGCCTCGGGGCTGGACTACCTGACCTCGCGCTCGCTGCAAGGCATGTCCGAGGTCAAGGCTTATGTCCGCCTCAACGAGGACCCCGACAGCGCCATGACCGAGGTCATGAGCAAGGCCAACGAGGTGCGCGCCCTGCTGCCCAAGGGCATCAACGATCCGGTGATCAAGAAGGAGACCGGGCAGTCCTTCGCTTCGGCCTATCTGGCATTCTCGTCGGATCGCCTCAGCCAGCAGCAGATCACCGACTATGTCACCCGGGTGGTGCAGCCCAAGCTGGCGGCGGTGCCGGGCGTCGCCAATCCCGAGCTGTTCGGCGGCCAGAAGTTCTCTATCCGGGTCTGGATGGACCCCGAGAAGCTGGCCCAGTACAGGCTGGGCGCCGAAGACCTCAAGGCGGCGCTGACCCGCAACAACTACACCTCGGCCGCCGGCTCGACCAAGGGCGCCTATGACGTGGTCAACACCCAGGCCGATACCGATCTGCGCTCGGTGGACGAGTTCCGCCAGCTGGTGATCAAGCATGACGGCCCCCGGCTGGTCCGGCTGGGCGACGTGGCCGAGGTGCAGATGGGGCCGGAGAACGACGACATGTCGGTGTTCGCCAGTGGCGAGCGCGCCATCTTCGTCGGTGTCTTCACCACCCCCGAGGCCAATCCGCTGTCGGTGATCCGCCAGGTGCGGGAGGAGACGCTGCCGGCCATCCAGGCCCAGCTGCCCCCCGGCCTGACCGCCAAGATCGCCTACGATTCCACCATCTTCATCGACGCCGCCATCCGTGAGGTCGGCATCACCATCGCCGAGGCCACGATTATCGTCATGGTGGTGATCTTCTTCTTCATGGGGTCGCTGCGCTCGGTGGCCATTCCGGTGGTGACGGTGCCGCTGTCGCTGGTGGGGGTGGCGCTGTTCCTGCTGGCCCTGGGCTTTTCCATCAACCTGTTGACCATGCTCGCCATGGTGCTGGCCATCGGGCTGGTGGTGGACGACGCCATCGTGGTGGTGGAGAACGTCCATCGCCACATCGAGGACGGCGCCTCGCCGTTCGATGCCGCCATCATGGGAACGCGCGAGATCGCCGGGCCGGTCATCTCCATGACCATCACCCTGGCCGCCGTCTATGCCCCCATCGCCTTCATGGGCGGCCTGACCGGCTCGCTGTTCAAGGAGTTCGCCCTGACCCTGGCCGGGGCGGTGATCATCTCGGGAGTGGTGGCGCTGACCCTGTCGCCGATGATGACGTCGAAAATCCTCAAGCATGAACCCGTCCGCAAGGGGCTGCCGGCCCTTGTCGACCGCACCTTCGACCGGGTGCGGAGCCGCTACGAGCGGGCGCTGGCCGCGGCCCTGGCCGACCGGCCGACCACCCTGGCCTTCGCCGCCATCGTGCTGGCCAGCCTGCCGTTCCTGTTCCTGGCGGCGGCTACCGAGCTGGCTCCCGAGGAAGACCAGGGGGTGGTGTTCACCGCCTATAATGGCCCGGCCTCGGCCAATACCGACTTCATGGAGGTATTTTCCGGCCAGATCGATACCAAGCTGCGCGCCTTTCCCGAGACCCGCGACGTCTTTTTGATCAACGGCATGGGCTCGCCCAGCCAGGGGTTCGGCGGCGCGGTGCTGAAGGGCTGGGACGAGCGGCAGAGGGCCGCCAAGCAGCTTACCGCCGAGTTCCAGCTCGCCATGAACACGGTATCGGGCGTCAAGGCCTCGGTGTTCCCGCCGTCGCCGCTGCCCGGGGTGGATGGCCTGCCGATGCAGTTCGTCATCAGCGGCATCGCCGATTATCGGCAGTTGCAGGAGTTGCAGGCCGAGATGGTGCGGCGCGCCCAGGCCTCGGGCATGTTCGCCTTTGTCGATGCCGACCTGAAATACGAAAGCCCGCAGACCAAGGTGGTGATCGACCGCGACAAGGCCGCCGCCTACGGCATCTCCATGCAGCAGATCGGCGACGCCCTGGCGACCATGACCGGCGGCAATTTCGTCAATCTGGTCAACCTGCAAGGCCGCTCCTATCAGGTCATCCCGCAGGTGCCGCGCAACTGGCGCCTCGATCCCCGCCAACTCGGTCGCTTCCATGTGCGCAGCACCGATGGCTCGGCCATTCCGCTGTCGTCGCTGGTGACGCTGGGGCATGTGGTCCAGCCGGTGTCGCTCAACCAGTTCAACCAGTTGAATTCCGTCACCATCCAGGGCTTCCCCATGCCGGGGGTGACGCTGGGACAGGCGCTCGACCTGATGCGCCGCGCCGCCGACGAGGTGTTGCCGCAGGGCTACGCCGTCGATTACGCCGGGCAGTCGCGCCAGTTCATGCAGGAGGGCAACGCGCTGCTGCTGACCTTCGTGTTCGCCCTGGTGATCATCTTCCTGGTGCTGGCGGCCCAGTTCGAGAGTTTCCGTGATCCGCTGGTGATCCTGGTGACGGTGCCGCTGTCCATGTGCGGCGCCCTGATCCCCCTGGCGCTGGGGGTGGTCAGCATGAACATCTACTCCGAGGTGGGGCTGGTCACCTTGATCGGCCTGATCACCAAGCACGGCATTCTGATCTGCGAAGTGGCGCGCGAACGCCAGATCGCCGGGCTGTCGCGGCTGGAGGCGGTGAAGGCGGCGGCCGGACTGCGGTTCCGGCCCATCCTGATGACCACCGCCGCCATGGTGGCCGGGCTGGTGCCGCTGCTGTTCGCCAGCGGCGCCGGTGCCGCCAGCCGCTTTTCCATCGCGGTGGTGATCGTCGCCGGCATGGGCATCGGCACGCTGTTCACCCTGTTCGTGCTGCCCGCCATCTATACCTTGATCGCCTCGGACCGCCGATAGCAGGAGCCGTCAAAAAAAAGTCACCGGTTTCCAGGGTCTTCACCGTATTGCACTGCAGCATGACGCCGCCCAATATCTACACCCATGGCTACCTGTATGGGGATTTGACCATGGCATCGTTTACCTGGGAAGAAATCGAGCAGTTGTCGGTTCTGCTCGAGGCCGAAGCGCTGGGCGTTGCAGTCGATGCCGATGAGGCCTGCCGGGTTGCCGCCAGGCTGTCGCAAATATACCCCGAGATTGCCGGCACCATGGGCCGCATCATCGATCGTTTCGCACCGCTGAAGGCGGCTGCCTGAGGCCGCGGGCTGAAGCATGATCGAGGTGATCGGATCATGCTTCAGTACCAATCGACAACCTCGGCGATGCGGGCGGCGGCGGCCTCGTTGAGCACCATGGTGCTGGGGTTGGTCCACGTCACCCAGCCGCGTTTCTCTAGCCGCTGCAATACCCGCGAGCACGATTCCGGGGTGATCGCCGCCACCTCGGCCATGTCGCCACGTCGCACCGAAATGTGAACCACCGCCGGGAAGGTCTCGGGGTGTTCGGCCAGTGAAAACAGGAAGAACAGCAAGCGATCTTCCGCCTTCAGCTTGGACAGTCCCAGCAGCGCACTCTCCAGTCGCTGGCTCTCGGCGTAGGCAAGGCTGAGGATGTGGGCATGGGCGTCGCCGGGATGCAGCGCCGACCATTCGGTGGCCGGCATGTACCACATGGACCCGGCGGTCAGCATCCAGCCCTCCCAGCGGTGCACCCCGGTGATGAAGGCGTCGGACCATCCGACGATCTCGCCCGGCCGCACCACCCGAACGATGGATCGCTCGCCGTCGGGATGGTAGCGGCGCAGCGCCAACAGGCCCTCGCGCAGGCGGTAGAGCCCGCGGCAGCCGCTGTCCTGGTGGAACACCACCTCGCGCGCGCCGGATTTCCTCAGCTTGCCGCGCTGCGGAAACAGACAGCCCGGATGCGCCCCCATTGCAACGTGCGAGCACTCCGAACCGACCAACACACAATCCAGAGACGAAGCTTGGAATGCTTTCATATTGATTCCTTTTTGGCCGACATGATCATTCGGCCTGGATTTGCCTTTCGTCAATTGCTTTGTATCTGGAAGGAAGTATGGGGAGCCTAATCAGCCTGCTTGGGCGTCCACGAAATAGTGGCGATGTCGTAGAGGTTGCACAGCTCCGATAGCTTTGCCGCCGAAACCCTTGACGGCATCACGCCATTGACGCTGAGCAGGCCTTTGCGCACCAGTTGCCAGCCGACGGAGACGCAGGCGCCGGGGGGGATGCCGGCGGCGGTGACGCTTCCCTGATCGACCATCAGGGGGCCGCCATAGACGTTGAGCGACGGCGCTGCGCCATGCAGCGCGGCCTCCATCTGCGTCGCCAGGGCATCGGGGGATGCGCCCGGCCCGCTGGTGTCGCGGTTGATCAGGTATCCGGCCAGCGCGGCGGCTGCCGCCATGGCCGCGAGGCCTGTCACCAGTGCTGTCCTGCCGCGATGGCGCGGCATCGGGCGGCGGGGCGGAGCCCCATGCCGCGGCGGGTGCGGCGTTGACATCGTCTGACGGCCGATCATCGGATTCTCCCGTGAAGCAAAACCGCCCTTTCCCTCCGCATATGATAGCGTATCGCCCTTAAGGCAATGTTACGTGACCTTTCGTCACAATTCGGTTCCAAAGGTGGCTGGCATCCTGGACCTTGTTGCACAACGATGGGATCATGGTTCTCGTCATTCGGGCGCGGACTGGGCGAACGCATATCGAAGCAAGTGCGGTGCCGATATTCATTTTTTTTGGCTGCTGCCGCATCAAGCAGAGGAATATCCATGGCGACAATCGCCGTCGTCGAAGACGAAGCCGCCCTGCGTGGGGATCTGGTCGAGTATCTGTCGGGATGCGGGCATCAGGTGGTGGGGTGCGACGGTGGTGCGGCTTTGGATGCCACCTTAGCCGGACACACGGTCGACATTCTCATTCTTGATGTCAATCTGCCGGGAGAGGATGGCTTTTCCATCGCCGCCCGGCTGCGCGACAAGTCCGAAATCGGCATCATCATGCTGACGGCGCGCAGTCTCGGCATCGACCGGGTGGTCGGACTGGAACTGGGTGCAGACGTCTATCTGGTGAAGCCGGTGGATCTGCGCGAAATCGAGGCCCAGGTGCGCACCTTGTCCCGGCGCATGAAGCTGGGCGCCAGCGGGGCGACCGCCACGGCCAAGCCGTCCGGTGCCGAGTGGACCTTTGACCAGCTTGGCTGGCTGTTGATCGCCCCCGACGGAGTCTCGCTGAAACTCACCGGCAACGAACGCGTCTTCGTTTCGCTGTTGGTGTCCAAGCCGGGTGAGGCAGTGTCGCGCAATGACCTGTTCGCCGCCCTGGGCAAGCGGACCTGGAGCCCGGACGACCGCTCGGTGGACTCGCTGGTGCGCCGTCTGCGTGCCAAGAGCGAACAGACGCTGGGGCGACCGCTGCCCATCGAGGCGGTGCACGGCGTCGGCTACGCCTTCGCAGCCCCGGTGGTCAATCTGTGCCGCCATGACTGAGGCGGCACCCTTGCCAAAGCTTCGTTTGCGCCGGCGCGATACGGCACAGCAGGTTGTTGTCGAGTCGTGGCCGGTGCTGGTGGTCGACGACGATCCCCAGGTGCACGAGATGACTCAGGTTCTGCTGCGCGACTTCCGCTTCGAAGGCCGCAGCTTCGATATGATCAGCGCCGCCTCGGCGGCCGAGGCGGCACCCATTCTGGCCCAGCGCCCCGAAATCCCGGTGGTGCTGCTTGACGTGGTGATGGAGACCCCCGACGCCGGCCTCGGGCTGGTGCGCCATATTCGTGACGACCTCAAGAATCGCACCGTCCGGATCATCCTGCGCACCGGACAGCCGGGCGACGCCCCCGAACGCGATGTGGTGGTCGGTTACGACGTGAACGACTACAAGAGCAAGGGTGAGCTGACCGCCCAGAAGCTGTTCACCGCCCTGGTGGGGGCGTTGCGGGCGTGGCGGGACATCGTCACCATCGAGCGGCTCAATCGCCAGCTGGTGGAGGCCAATTCCACCCTGGAGACCCGCGTCGAGTGCCGCACCGCCGAACTGATGGCCAGCCGCGAGGCCTTGGCGCATGCCAAGGAGTGCACGGAGCTGGCGCTGGCCCGCGAGACCGAGGCCAAGCATCGGCAGCGCCAGTTTCTCTCCATGGTGTCGCACGAGTTCCGCACCCCCTTGGCCATTATCGATTCGGCGGCGCAGATTCTCGGCATGCGCGGCGCCGACGAAAGCACGCAGCGCCGGCTTGACACCATTCGCGGCAGCGTCTTGCGCCTGATCGGTCTGATCGACAATTGCCTGGCCGACGAGCAGTTGGAGAGCGAGACCCTCACCCTCAAGGAACAGGTCTTCGATCTGGCCGAGATGCTGGGCGGCGTGGTGGCCAGCCAGCGTGCCGCCAATCCGTCGCGCGAGATTCATCTCGCGGCCCCGTCGCCTGTCCCGGCCTGGGGTGATCCGCAAATGCTGGAGCTGGCGGTGGGCAACCTGATCGGTAACGCCGTCAAGTATTCCCCGGAAGGCCAGCCGGTCGTGGTGGCGGTGGGCAAGCGCGACGGCGGCGTGGCGGTGACGGTGGCCGATCACGGCATCGGTATTCCGGCCGAGGATATTCCGCAGCTGTTCAAGCGATTTCACCGCGCCACCAATGCGCGTGGCCTGCCGGGGTCGGGCATCGGCCTGCATATGGTTCGCCAGATTGTCGACCTGCACAACGGTACCGTTTCCGTGGACAGCGAGGTCGGCCATGGCTCGGTGTTCAGCCTGTGCCTGCCACGCACGTCCGCAAGGAAGAGGCGGTGATGTCGCGACGTTGATTAGCCTCCGTTTTGACCAGGGGTTCTCCGATGCTTGCCCAGGTGTACAGAACATTCAAGAAAGAGCTGGATGAGAGGGGAATCATCTTCTCCTTCAGCGGCTATCTCTCCGAGGGAATTCTGTATTCCCTAGGTGAGGCGTTGCGCCAGAAGATGGTCATCGAGGATGCCGACGTCACCACCGTCAAGAAGGTGTTCTCGGTGTTCGTCGAGCAGGCCCAGAACATCATCCGTTACTCGGCCGACAAGCTGCACGCTGACACCGCGCCGGGTGGCCGCCCCGTCGAATTGTCATCGGGCATGATCGCCATCGGCAGCGAACGGGGGCGGTTCTTCATCGTCTGCGCCAATACCATGCGCTGTGGCGACGTTCCCAAGCTCAAGGGCCGCCTCGGGCAACTCCAGGCCATGGCTCCCGAGGCGATCAAGGCCTACTACAAGGAGCAACTGCGCGAGGCGCCAGACGAGGATAGCAAGGGGGCGACCATCGGCCTGATCGAAATCGCCCGCCGCGCCAGCGAACCCATCCAGTTCGACTTCGAGCCCATTGACGCCGACACCACCTTCTTCTGCCTCAAGGTGCTGATTTGACCATGGACAGCCTGATTATCGATGCTTTCGAGCGCTCCCCCGAAGTGCGGTTCGACGCCGTCGCCCGGACGCTCGCTATTCGCGGTGAATCCTACCCGGAGGACGCTTCGGCGGTATTCGGGCCGATCTTCGCCTGGCTCAACCAATTCTTCGCCGACGGCGGCCGCGAGCCGGTGGCTGTCGAATTCGAGTTGGTCTATTTCAACAGTTCCAGCGCCAAGGCGTTGATGAATATTTTCCAATTGCTCGATCGCGCCGCCGGCGGCGGCACCTCGGTCACGGTTGACTGGCGCTATGCTGCGGATGACGAGACCATGAAGGAGTTCGGCGAGGATTTCTCCGAGGATCTCGCCCATGTCTCCTTCCGTCTGGTGGAGATCAAGGGAGGCGGCTGATGGCCTTCAACCTTTTCGCCGCCGAGGACCGCATCCTTGAAGAGGCCGAGGCGCTGCGGCTCCGCGTGGCGGACCAGCCCGAGGAGGTGCGGGACGGTGTCGTCGCCCTGATGGAGGCTTTCCGCCGCAGCGTGCGCGAGCAGCGTCGGCTGGTAAAGGTGTCCGACCGCCTGCAGGGTCAGTTGGCCAACCTCAATCACGAACTGGAGCGCCGCCGCACCGAAGCCGAAGACGCCCTGGCCCGTCTGGAAGAGACCCAGGCGAACCTGGTGCAGTCGGAAAAGCTGGCTTCGCTGGGAGCCCTGGTGGCCGGGGTGGCGCACGAGATCAATACGCCGGTGGGAATCGCCCTGTCCTGCGCGTCGCACCTCGACGACGCCGTGCGCGAGATGCGCCGCCTGTTCGAGGCCGACGACATCGCCATCGACGAGTTCGAGCGCTTCATGGCCACCGCCGGTGATACCTCGCGGCTGGTGCTGGCCAACTGCGAGCGGGCGGCGGCGTTGATCCGCAGCTTCAAGCAGGTGGCGGTGGACCGGACCAGCGCCGAGCGTCGCCCCTTCGACGTCGCCGCCAGTGTCCGCGAGACCATGTCCAGCCTCAGCCCAGGCCTTCGCCTGGGTGGCCACACGGTGGAATTGGACTGCCAGCCGGGGGTCAGCGTCGACGGATTTCCCGGCGCCCTGTCGCAGATTCTGACCAATCTGGTGATGAATTCAGTGGTGCATGCCTACGAGCCCGGCCGGCGCGGGCGGTTGTCGCTGGTGGTGCGGCTGGAGGGCGAACTGGTACGGTTGGTCTATTCCGACGACGGCAAGGGTATCCCCGAGACCAACCTGAAGCGCATCTTCGACCCCTTTTTCACCACCCGACGCGGCAGCGGCGGCGCCGGCCTCGGCCTGCACATCGCCTACAACCTGGCCACCGGCCCGCTGGCCGGTACATTATCCTGCGACAGCACGGTGGGCCACGGGACGACCTTCACCGTGCTCTTCCCGAAGGTGGCGCCTGAGACCGCACCTCGATGAAGCGGCCTCGCGGCGCGGGAGCCGCTTGATTTCAGCAAAAGTTGGCTGGGGGACAGGGATTCGAACCGGTCCCGCAGCGTCGCACATTTCCTCGGCCTCCAGGGTGAAGGCCAACAGGGATGGGGTGAAATGTGCCACAACGGTGTGCCACAGGCAACGGCGGCTGTGCCGGCGGTTACGCCGGATTGCTCGGCAGGACGCGAGGACGGCGGTGGGGCGGCGAGGCCAACCGCGCGGGCCGACCAGGTGGGGGCGGATATGGCGATGATGCTCGCCGCAGGGCGGTGCCCTGCCCCCCTTGACTGAGGAGGTGAGGCAGGCAACCAGCGCGCTACCCCACCCCAATCATGTCATAGAAACGCGAACAGCACCCCGCTGGCGGCGACAACGGCGCCGGCCGAGCGAATCGCCCGATCCGCGAAGGTGGCAAACACTTCCTTGCGGCGAGCCAACAGGCAGGCGGAGACGCCGATGGAATGAAGTAGGCCCGTTGCGAGCAGGAAACCCACCGCATAGAGGACCGGCGATGCAGCCTCGGGCATTTCGGCGCCATGTGCGTGCCCATGGAAGATGGCGAACGCCGCCACCATGCTCATGCCAACCCACAGCGGCGGTTGGAACGAAAAGGCCACGACGGAGCCGAGGACCATCAGCGACGCCGCAATGCCGAGTTCGACCATCGGCAGCGCGATACCTTCCAGTCCGAGCAGGCCGCCAAAGACCATCGCAGCCATGAAGGTGGCCGGGACCAACCAGACGGCCCTGCCGCCGCGCTGGGCAGCCCATAAGCCAACGGTCACCATCGCCAGAAGGTGATCAAGGCCACCGAAGGGGTGGCCGAAACCGTGTTCGAAACCGGCCCCATGCAAACCGAAAGTATGAGCTTCGGCGGCCCCGGAGGCCAGAACGACGGCGACCGCCGCGCCAATGATCTTAATGAATCTGCCCATGTTCAACTCCCGAAAAATTATGCGACTGCGTGTTGAGCGAGGTTGATAATGCTGCCGCCTTGGACCCAGGGCAAGGGGATTTAAGCCTCCGCCTGACGGCGGACGCTATGGCCCTGGCTTCCGGCTCGTAGCCGGGGTGGCCGCAAAAACACCCTTCGGCGCCTTCGCGCTGCGCCCATATCCCGATTGGAGCCACCAATCGAGATACCCCGTGCAGCACCAACACGCCACCGCCTTCGTCGGCCTCGTTCGCCGGATCGTCGAAACAGGACAGCCGGATAACCGCGACCTCGCGGACCTCGCTGTCGCCCTGGACGCCAACTTCGACAACGACAACGCCGTTGCCGTCTGGCTCGCCGTTCGCGCCTGGGGGGTCGCTGCCGACGTCTTCGCCCATGACCTCCACATTGCCGCCCGGTTGGCCGGGCGGTTCCGGCGCCCTGGCTGGGAAGGGACCGGGAGGAAGGCAGGACAAGAAGGAGGGAGGAGGGCGCACCTCAGGGTAACCCCATTCGGGGTTACCCGCTGATGGCCCTCTACAGCCTCGACCACGACCACATCGCCATCCATGAGCTGGGGGCCAAGGGCCGGACGGCCGGGCACCTGATCTACATCGTTCACTCGCGGACGACGGTCGAGGTGGTCGATCAACGCACCGGCCTCGCCGACCACAGCAGACCCGCATTGCGGGAATATTGTGCCGCGCGGGCGGCCGCTGCGGGGAAGAACGGCCGCATCGTCGAAAAAATCATCGTCGCGTTGCCGCTGGAGGCGACGAGGGCGCAACAAGTGGCGCTGATGACCGCCCTGGCCGAGCACATTACCCAGGGCGCCGCTCCCTACGTTGCCGTCCTCCACGCCCAGGGCAGGGCGGCCGCCAACCCGCACGCCCACATCGCCGCCTACGACGAGCCATGGCCGCGCCCGCCGGGGGGCAAGGGCGGACGGCCTTCGAAGATCATCGGCATGTCCCGCAAGGGGGCGCTGGAGGCCCTTCGGGCCGCCTGGACAGAAATCCATAACGGGATGATGACGGCCTGGGGCTACGGCCCCGAGAGCATGATCGACCATCGATCGTACCGAGATCGCGGCATCGACCGCCTGCCCACGATCCACGAGGGGCCGCGCGCCCGCGCCATCGCCGACAAGGGCCAGGCCGCCACCAGCAAGACCACTTCCGGCCCCGGCAATCGTGCCTGGGCCGAGATCGACGAGGGCAGCACCCGCGCCGAAACCAACGCGCTGGTGCGGCGCCTCAACGCCGCCCACGCTCAGCAGCAGGAGCACGACGATCATGGATCAGGACCCGACGGAATTCTTCGTTCACAACCTTGCGGACACAAGGGCAGCCCAGGCCCGGATCGCCACGGCCGCCCAGGGTATCGACCGATTGGCACAGCAGACGCAGGCGACGCTGGCCGGCTTCAAGGAGCCGGTCAGGTCGCTTCAGGCGGTGACTCAGCAGCTTTCCGAGTTGACCGCGCAGTTGAGCCGCCTTGCGGCCCGGCCGCCGGTGTCGCCGAGGGTGGGGACGCCCCTGCTGTGGCTGACGACCGGCGCCGGGATCGCCCTGGCCGCTACCGTCCTTCTGCGCTGGTGGCACTGATCGCCCAGGCCGAAGCAGTCGGACGGCGGGTTGGGCAGTCGGTTGCCGCCGCCGGCTCGGCGATGGCCGCCGTGTTCGGCCGGGTGGATTGGCGCCGCATCACCCCGAGCCGATCAACCGCGTCATGGGGGCCGAAGGCGCCGCCGCCGGCGACCCCTATGCGGGCGCATCAGCGGGCCGGCCCCGAGTTGTAAATCCCCAACGAACGTAGCGTGTTTCTAACTGAACGGAGAACGGCCATGGAGGCCAAGAGGTTCATCGCATATTACCGCGTCAGCACCGACCGCCAGGGGCAATCCGGCCTAGGCCTTGAAGCCCAGCAGGCGGCGGTCACTGCCTACGTTCGGGGCGTCGGTGGTGTGGTCAACGGCGAGGAGACTGAGATCGAAACCGGACGCCGTGTGGACCGCCCGGCGCTCGCCCGTGCCCTCGACCGCTGCCGGCAGGATGGCGCCATCTTGGTCATCGCCAAGCTCGACCGTCTAGCCCGTAACGTCCACTTCATCTCAGGTTTGATGGTGGCCGGGGTTGAATTCCTGGCTTGCGATTATCCAGAGGCGAACAGGCTGACGATCCACATCATGGCGGCTGTCGCGGAACACGAGGCCGAGGCGATTAGCGCCCGGACATCGGCCGCCCTTGGTGCGGCCAAGGCGCGCGGCCAGCGGCTCGGATGGTCGATTCCCGGCCGCCACGAAGAACAGCGCCGGGCATCGGCCAGGGGAGCCGCCGCTGGACGTGACCGCGCCGATTCGTTTGCCCTCGCCCTAAGACCCGTCATCCAGCAGATTGAGGCGGCCGGCATCGCCACGTTTGCCGGTGTGGCCGAGGCCCTGAACGCGCGCGGCATCCGCACCGCCCGGGGCCGGCGCTGGTACCCGACGACCGTCCGCAATGTGGTCGCCCGATGCGCGGGCGATTAAGCAATCCCGACGAGGCGGCGCACCGCCCAGCCCCGCCACCCACCGGCTTCTAACGCCCGCTGGCAAGCCGCGAGATCGGCCGACAGCCCTTCGGCCGCCCCTTGGTCGGGCACCGCGCCGAGGGCGACGGTGTGGAGAGTTCCGGAGTCGAGTTGACCGTTAATGAGCGCGGCGGCAGCGGCCTTAAGGGCGGCGCGGGCGTCATCAGCGGCGGGGGCGTCAAGATTAAATTGCACGATACCGAGCGCGGCCAATTTTTGACGATGTCGGCTCGTCCGGCCGGCAGCCTTGGACTTGGTCTCGATGCCGGACTTGTCCTCGACCCATGCCATTACTTTGGTCAGCCCACGGGCACGGAGATCGTCGTCAGAGATAGCGTCGTTGTGAGCGGCGTCATCATCGGATTCGTCGGGGTCATTGTGAATGTTTTCGAGCATTGATCCGTTCCTAGCTGCGTTACTAGTTACGGATATTGGTGTCGTGGAAATGGTGGCGGCTGTATTCCTGTCGGTGGCGGGATGATAATGTGAAGAACTGTGAGTATCGGGTGATCCCCGTCGGCGAGGAACAACCCGCATCACAGAGAGCGGCCCAAAAGGCCCGTGGAACATAGGTGCCAAGGGGGGCGCGCAACCGCCCTCACGGGCGAAAAAACAGCCCTATCCGAAATCAACCATAACGCGCCAAGTCAATGAACCGGCAATTATTAATCGAAATTATCCGCCTTTACGCGATATTCCTCAAGCAAGGACACGCCAAACGAGAATTATCGAACAGGTGGGCTTGGGCAGGCGATGGCCTGCCTGCCCCCCAAGAAACACCAATTCCGAACCGTTGGCGCCATCCACCGCCGCATTGGCCTGCGCCGTTAAACCACGACACCGAGTCGGATTTTCGTTAAATTTCAAAGGGCATCGGGGTGCATTTGCTCTGCGTTTGCTGAGCAATTGTCGGTTTTGACGTAGCCCATCGGCTTGAGAATGCGATCGTCAATTCCGTAGTCGATCCTGCTGATGGCCTCAGCCAAGTGCTCGCCCTCGTAGCCTTTGAAGTAGCGGCCAGCCGTCTCACCGTCGAGTTTGTGCCCCATCAAGACGCTGATCATCTCGGCTGGGATCTTCCGGTGGAAAAGGTGAGTGTTAAAGCTGTGTCGCAGGCTATGGAAGTCCTTGCCGGGTTCGTAGAGGCCGCACTGACGTCGGTAATCGGTGAACCGCCGCGAGACACGGTAGCCTAGGAGCTGGAACTGGCCACCCCGTTCGAGCTCGGGGAAGAGCTGGCGATGCCCCGCCTTCCGCATCGCGGCGGCGTGATCCAGCAGGCCGGCTTTGATCAACAGCGGATGGATTGGGATTTGCCGAATGGCGGCGGCGGTCTTGAGCGTCTTTCCTTCGCCGGGCCGGATGTGGATGCAGGGGATGCCATGGATGTCTTCGATGTCGGCGGGGGCAAGCTGGCAAGCCTCCTCTAGCCTCAGCCCGGCCAGCATGCCGAGTAGCGGCGTCCAGTAGCCAGCGTTCTTGTAAACTTTATCGCCCGACCAGGACGGGCGAGCTTCGGTTGCGCAACCCTGCCAAATCGGGGTGGCGAGCAGCGCCTGAATGTCCACGTCGCTCCAGGCCTGCCGCTGCTCATTGACCTTTTTGGCGATCGACGCCTTGCTGTAGCGAAGGCGGGCAAACGGGTTCTGCTTGACCGTTTCCTCCTCGGCGACCAGGGCCTCAAACAGGCCATAGAGGTAGCTCAGGTGCTTGTTGACGGTCTTGAGCGCCAACCTCGCTACCCGCCCATCACCCGTGAGACCCGGCCACTCCAGGTCCTCCTCGGGCACCCCGAACTCATCGTAGGCGGCGTTGAGGGCTTCCGCCGCCGCAATGACCTCTGCCATTGTCAGCCCGGCGAAACGGCCTTTGCCTTGGAGCTTGGGGATGCCGGCCAAGTCGGATCGAAAGGATTTAGCCCATTTCTTGGTGATGGCGCCGACGCGGCAATCGGCTCCGAAGTAGTCGAGAGCCAAGCGCTTGGTAGTCTGCGCCTCTCGCTTGGCCTTGGGGCTCCAATCCGCGACGATCTTGTCGGCGATGAAATTGTCGAACGCCTCCGCCAGGGTGGGATCGGGGTTCACGGCGGGCGCCGTCGGTGCGGCGGGCTGGACAGCAACGGGCAATGGTGACGGCGGAACCACCGCCGGCAAGCTGGCCGGCGGGGTGGCCTCTCCTAATAGCTCCGCCACATCATCGTCGGTGGGGGCAGCGAGGACATCCTTCGACGCCCGCCGGAATACGGCGATGCCCGTCTTCATGGCTTGCAAGGCCAACTTCTTGAAGGCGACGTCACCCTCATTGACCGAATAGCCGCGCGCCATCAGGATCGGTTTGAGCCGTGTCTTGGCCTCGTCGTAGTCGGCGATTTCTAGCAACGCCTCCCAATGGTCTTGCTGCCCGATGGGGGAATAAAACTGCTCCTCGATGATGTCGCCACCGTTGGCAAAAAAGTCGTCTTCATCGGCGAAGGTCTGGGCATTGGCGAAGGGTGTCCGGGTGGCCGCCCAGGTTTCGACCTCATCCATGAGGACCCGGCAGAGGTCGGCGAGGATGGCGTCGATCTCCAGCTTGGTCGGAGGGGTAGCGCCCCAGGTCATCAGCAGCTTGGTCATCGCTTCCTCGTAGGCTAAGTCCAATTTCAGCGCCGCCAGCCGGGCCCGGCGTCGGTCGGTGGTCCGCAGCGACCGGGCGACATGGCTGCGACCGGCGATGGCGGCAACGGCCACCGGCAGGCGCCGCCGCCACGTATAGGTGTGCCCGCGAATCGAGAGGTGTGCAAGGGTCGGCATGGTGTCGGCCTCGGGTGGCCGCGGCCGGATGTGCGACACCAATGTGCTACAGGCGGGCGCCCGGCGGCGGTGGCGATGGCCTAGACCGAGGGATTCCGAGGGGGTGCGGAAGAAAGTGGCTGGGGGACAGGGATTCGAACCCCGATAAGCAGAGTCAGAGTCTGCTGTCCTACCGTTAGACGATCCCCCAGCAGGGGAGGACCCGATGGGGGGTCCATCCACGGGTTGGCACCCCGTGGGAGGCGGATCTTCTATCACAGGACTTTGCCGTCCCGCAATCCCCAATTGGCAGCGCCGTCGGGGATGTCCCGGTCGATGTTGAAAATGCCCACCCCACCCCTGGAGCTCGGGGGGGGGGGGATCCGCAACCCCATGAAAAAACAGACCATGGCGGCTGCGGTCGTTCCCGCGGATGGCGGTGGACCGGAGCGGTCATTGATCCGGCCCATCGACAGCATTCGGTTCAGTCGAACACGCCCTCAAGCCAGCCCTTCTTGCGGCGGACGATGAGCGGGGTCTCGCCGTCCGACAGCGACTTGCCCAAAGCCTGATTTTGCCGCAGACGCTGTGACTCGGCCGACGGGTTGAGGATTTCGCCGGTCGGTTCGGGCTTGCGCCAGAAGACGATCTTGTCGCCGAGGGTCTTGTCGGCATCCGCCAGCGCCTGGGATTCCTTGTTCACCAGGGAGCGGATGTCGGGCTGGATGTTTTCGGCGCCGGCCCGCTTCAACAGCGCCATGTCGCCGTTGGTGCGGCCCTGGCTGCTGATGGGATTGACCTGGCGGGTGCCGGTGAGCACCTGGCGGGCCTGCTCCCGCGTGCTGCTCTCCTGCGGGCGACTGGCACCCGGCGCGGGCGGCCGCAACGCGAAGTCGGGCGGCAGGGTCAGGGGGGCGCGCTGCACCACCTGAAATTCGTCCGGCGGCGTCTTCTCGAATCCCAGGGCGCGCTTGGTTTCGCCGCAGCCCGAAAGCGACAGCGTCAGCAGCAGGCCGAGGGCGGCGGTGCGAAGGACCGGATGGCCTATGGAGTTGGTCTTGATCATGGCCTTAATTCTTAGACGATTGACGGCCGGCAAACAAGGAATCCAGTACCAGCACGCAGGCGCCGACCGTAATGGCCGAATCCGCCAAATTGAAGGCAGGCCAGTAGTGGCTGCCCCAGTGGAAATAGAGGAAATCGGCCACCGCCCCGAAGCGCAGCCGATCCACCACGTTGCCGAGCGCGCCACCGACGATCAGCCCCAGCGCCAGCCGCACCAGAAGGGCGGGATTGCGGTGCATCCAGATCACCAGCAGGACGGTGATCAGCAGCGACATGCCCGACAGCAGGATCACGTTGAGCATGCCGTCATTGCTGAAGATGCCGAAGCTGACGCCGCGGTTCCACGCCATGACGATTTCGAGATAGGGGCCGATCTCGATGCGGGTGTGGGTGTAGAACGGCGTCTCCCACACCCCCTCGGGCCGCAGCACCTTTTCGACCACCAGCCACTTGGTCAGCTGGTCGAGCAGCATCACCACCAGGGCGACGAGCAGGCCGAGGCGCATGGCGTCAGCCCCCCATCCCGCTCACGGCCTCGGCGCAGCGGCCGCACACGCCGTCGGTGGTCACCTCGGGCAGCACCCGCCAGCAGCGCGGACATTTGTCTCCGGCGGCGGGATCGGGAACGACGCCGACGCCGGCCACCTCGGCCAGGCGGAAGGCGCCCGCGGGCGCCTCGCCCTCCACCAGCCGCAGCCCGGAGGTGATGCAGATCTCGGCCAGGTCGAGTCCGGCCAGCGCGGGTAGCAGTCCAGCCGCCACATACAGCACGGGATCGGCCTGCAGGCTGGCGCCGATGCGCTTGGCGGCGCGCTCCAGCTCCAGGGCGCCGGTGACGACGCGACGGACGCCGCGCACCGTCTCCCACTTGGCGGCCAGTGCGTCATCCTGCCATTCGGCGGGAATGGCGGGGAAGGCCTCCAGGTGGATGCTGCCATCCTCGGAGGGATGACGCGCCAGCCAGGCTTCCTCGGCGGTGAAGCACAGGAACGGCGCCAGCCAGGTGCACAGGGTGTCGAGCAGGATGTCGAACACGGTGCGGGCGGCACGGCGGCGCACGGAGTCGGGCGCGTCGCAGTACAGCGCATCCTTGCGGATGTCGAAATAGAACGCCGAGAGGTCGACGGCGCAGAAGGTGTGCAACTCGGTGAACAGGCCGTGGAACTGGAAATCGCCGCAGGCGCGGCGGACGGCGCCGTCCATTTGGCTGAGCCGGTGCAGCACCCAGCGCTCCAGCTCGGGCATCTCGGCCACCGGCAGCTTTTCCGCCGCGGTGAAGCCGTCCAGCGCGCCCAGCAGGTAGCGCAGCGTATTGCGCAGGCGGCGATAGATGTCGACCTGGGTCTTGAGGATCTCGGGGCCGATGCGCAGGTCGTCGGAACTGTCGGAGCCCGCGACCCACAGGCGCAGGATGTCGGCGCCCATGCTGTCGACCACCTCCTGCGGGCTGACCACGTTGCCCAGCGACTTGCTCATCTTGCGCCCGGCCTCGTCGAGCACGAAGCCGTGGGTCAGCACCGCGTCATAGGGGGCGCGTCCCCGGGTGCCGCAGGATTCCAGCAGCGAGGAATGGAACCAGCCGCGATGCTGGTCCGAGCCCTCCAGGTACAGCGATGCCGGCCAGGTGAGGTTGGGCCACACGCCGCTCTCCAGCACGAAGGCATGGGTGCAGCCGGAGTCGAACCACACGTCGAGGATGTCGCGCACCTGCTCGTAATCGGCGGGATCGTATGCCTCGCCCAGGAAGCGCTCGGGCTTCGAGGTGAACCAGGCATCCGCCCCCTCGGCCTTGAAGGCCGCGACGACGCGGTCCATCACCGCCTGATCCTGCAGCGGCAGGCCGGTCTTCCGGTCGACGAACACCGCGATGGGCACGCCCCAGGCACGCTGGCGCGACACGCACCAGTCGGGGCGACTCTCGATCATGGCGCCGATGCGGTTCCTGCCCTGGGCCGGTACCCAGCGTGTCTCGTCGATGGCGGCCAACGCCTTGGCCCGCAACCCGGTGGTCTCCATGGAGATGAACCACTGCGGCGTGTTGCGGAAGATCAGCGGCGCCTTGGAGCGCCAGGAATGGGGATACGAGTGCTCGACCTTGCCGTGGGCCAGCAGATTGCCGCACTCGGTCATGGCGGCGATCACCGGTTTGGCCACCGGGCTGTAGTATTTGCCGTTCTTGCCCTGGGCCAGCACCTCCTGGCCGGCGAACAGGGCGACGTGCGGGTGGTAGCGGCCGTCGGGCTGCACCGTGTCGGGAATGGCGATGCCGTGCGCCTTGCCGAGATGCCAGTCGTCCTCGCCATGGCCGGGGGCGATATGGACGAAGCCGGTACCGGTGTCGGTGGTGACGAAATCGCCCGCCAGCAGCGGCACCTCGAAGTCGTAGCCGCCCTTGGCCTCGGGGTGGAATTTGAGCGGGTGGTGGCAGACGGTGCCGGCCAGGGTCTCGCCCTTGACCACGGCCAACTCGCGGAAGGTTACCTTGGCGTCGGCGGCGACCTGCTCGACGAGGTCCTTCAGCACCACCAGCCGCTCGCCGCTGCCCTCGACCTCGACCACGGCGTAGTCGAAAGCGGGGCCGAAGGCGACGGCGCGGTTACCCGGCATGGTCCACGGCGTGGTGGTCCAGATGACCACCTTGGCGCCGTCCAGTTCGGGGACGCTGGGCCTGACCACCGGGAACTTGACCCAGATGGTGATGCTGGTGTGGTCGTGATACTCGACCTCGGCCTCGGCCAGGGCGGTCTTCTCCACCACCGACCACATCACCGGCTTGGCGCCCTTGTACAGCGAACCGTCCATCAGGAACTTGCCCAGCTCGGCGACGATGGCGGCCTCGGCGGCATGGGTCATGGTGGTGTAGGGCCTGGCCCAATCGCCCTCGACCCCCAGGCGCTTGAACTCCTCGCGCTGGATGTCGATCCAGCCGGCGGCGAACTGGCGGCATTCCTCGCGGAACTGGACGACGTCGACCTCGTCCTTGTCGCGGCCGGCCTCGCGGTACTTCTCCTCGATCTTCCACTCGATGGGCAGGCCGTGGCAGTCCCAGCCCGGGACGTAGTCGGCGTCCTTGCCCAGCATCTGCTGGCTGCGGGTGATGACGTCCTTGAGGATCTTGTTCAGCGCGTGGCCGATGTGGAGATGGCCGTTGGCGTAGGGCGGGCCGTCATGCAGGACGAACTTGTCGCGCCCCCGGCCGGCCTCGCGCAGGCGGCCATAGAGGCCGAGGCTTTTCCAGCGCTCCAGCAGCTTGGGCTCCAGGGCCGGCAAGCCGGCCTTCATGGGGAAATCGGTCTTGGGCAGGAAGACGGTGGTCTTGTAGTCCACGCTCATGATTGGGCTCATCGGGCAGAAGGGTCGACCCGCACCATGGGGCCGGGAGACGGGGGGAAATGGTGGCAGGCAAGCAGGCGGCGGCCCTCGATCACATCGGCGGCGATCTGCGCCTTCAGTTCGTCGATGCCCGAGAAGCGGCGCTCGGGGCGGATATGGTCCACCAGCGCCACCCTCAGATGTCGGCCGTAGAGGTCGGCGTTGAAATCGAGCAGGTGGACCTCGAAGGTCTCGTCGGTCTTGTCGAAGGTGGGGCGGCGGCCGAAATTGGCGACGCCGTCGTGCCATACCGTGGCGCCGCCCAGATCGACGCCGGCCCGCACCGCGTAGACCCCGGTGGCCGGGCGCTGGTACTCGCCGAGATGCAGGTTGGCGGTGGGGAAGCCGATGGAGCGGCCGCGGGCGTCGCCGTGCTCGACGCGGCCCTCCACTTCCCAGTAATGGCCGAGCAGCTGGGCCGCGTCGGCGGGGCGACCGCCCACCAGATATTCCCGCACCATGGTCGAGGAATAGACCTCGCCGGTGGGGGCCACCGCCGGCGGCACCACGGTGACGCCGAAGCCGGCCTCGTCGCCCATGCGCTGCAACAGTGCCCCGGTGCCCTGGCGCGCCTTGCCGAAGACGTAATCGTATCCCACCACCACGTGGCGCACCGCCAGGCACTCCACCAGCACCTGGGTGACGAAGTCGTGCGCGGTCATGGTGGCGAATTCGGCGTCGAAATGCTGTTGCATCAGCAGGTCGACGCCCAGGGCCTCGATCAGGTGGGCCTTGACGCGGAAGGGGGTCAGGCGGAACGGCATCTGCGCCGGGTTGAACAGGGTGCGCGGATGCGGCTCGAAGGTCATGGCGGCGCTGGGGGCGCCCAATTCGGCGGCGATGAACCGCGCGGCACCGATTACCGCCTGATGGCCGAGATGGACGCCGTCGAAGTTGCCGAGCGCCACCACGCACCCGCGGTGCCCTTGGTCCAACTCCCCACAATGTCGAATGAGGCGCATGGCGTTCCATACCGTTACGACGCCGACGAAGCGGCCGGAGGGTAGGGGTATTCGATCAGGGACCAGAGTGCAAGGTGGTTCCTTCGCAAGGCTTTCGCTAGAACTATTCAAATCTGAACGGGATTCCGGATTTGCTGAAAATGAGATTCATCGACCGTCGCCACGAGATAGCGGGCGGCCATGGTCGTGGTCGCACAACCGGCCTTGCCAGCATCGGCCCGATCGAGCGCAACGGCAAAACCCCGGGCGAGGTCCCTCGCGGATCGCTGCAACAGGCCGCTGTCGTGGCCCCACTCAGTCCTTTGGCGCCGACGCTGCCACCGAGGGCCGCACCTCGGCGGTGGCGTACCAGCCGGCCAGGGCGGGGCGGGTGCGGCGCCAGTCGTCGTCCTTGAAGCGCAGGTCGAGATAGCCCAGGGCGCAGGCCACCGTGATCTGGCCGATCAGGAAGTCGCTGCCCCAGCCGCCGCACTCCTGCTCCAGCAGGTCGAGGGCGCGGCGGATGGCGGCGTCCTGGCGTTCGATCCAGCCGGGCCAGCGCTTGTCCTCGGGGCGCATGACGGTCTCGACCCGCTTGGCCACGGCGGCGTCCAGGATGCCGTCGCCCAGCGCCTGCAATCGAAGTTGCGCCCAGCGGGTGCCGCCCGAGGCCGGGAACAGCTTGACGCCGTCATGCAATGAATCCAGGTACTCGCAGATCACCGGCGAATCGAACAAGGCCTCGCCGCCGTCGGTGATCAGGCAGGGAACCTTGCCGAGGGGATTGTCCTTTCCCAGGTCGGTGTCGGCGGCGAAGGCGTTGGTGGGCACCGGCTCGACGCGATCGGACAGGCCGCATTCCATGGCGACGACGGCGCACTTGCGCGCATAGGGCGAGGTGGGGGAAGTGCGCAGTTTCATGTGAGAGCCTCTCTGGTCTTCGGCCGCACCTTCGTTTAAGGTCCGCCGCCATGATCATATACCATATTTGTCGCGCCGACGAATGGCGGGCCGCCGAGGCGACGGGCAGCCATCCCGGGTCCTCGCAGGACCAGGCCGACGGATTCATCCACTTCTCCACCGCCGCCCAGATCGTGGCGAGCGCCGCCAAGCACCGCGCCGGCCAGGACGGGTTGGTGCTGGTGGCCGTCGACCCGGCCCGGCTGGGCGATGCCCTGAAGTGGGAGCTGTCGCGCGGCGGCGCCCTGTTTCCCCATCTCTACGGCCCGCTGCCGCTGAGTGCGGTAACCTGGAGCCAGCCGCTGCCGCTCGACGCCGTGACCGAACGCCATCTCTTTCCGCCGCTTGAGGACTAAGCACCGTGTTCGATTATTACCGAAATTTCGCCTGGCCGGTGGTCCGCCTGCTCGACCCCGAAACGGCCCACACCCTGGCCGTCCGAGCCCTGAAAAGCGGTGTGGTGCCGCCGTCCTGCCGCTTCGACGATGCCGCGCTGCGCACCACCGTGTGGGGCCGCGAGTTCCCCAACCCGGTGGGCCTGGCGGCCGGCTTCGACAAGAATGCCGAGATCCCCGACGCCATGCTGGCGCAGGGCTTCGGCTTCACCGAGATCGGCACCGTGACCCCCCGGTCGCAACCGGGCAATGCCAGGCCGCGCATGTTCCGCCTGGTGGAGGACCGCGCCCTGGTTAACCGCATGGGCTTCAACAACGAGGGGCTGGACGCGGTCGCCACCCGCCTGCAGGCGCGGCCGCGGCGCGGCATCGTCGGCGCCAACCTGGGCAAGAACAAGGACACCGAGGACGCCGCCGCCGATTATGAGACGGGCGCCGCCCGGCTGGCGCCGCTGTCGGATTATCTGGTGATCAACGTCTCCTCGCCCAATACCCCCGGCCTGCGGGCGCTTCAGGGCCGCGACCAGTTGGCGGCGCTGGTGACGCGCACCCGCGCCGCGCTGGATGGCGCGGTGCCCCAGGGCACCCGTCCGCCGCTGCTGCTGAAGATCGCCCCCGATCTCGCCTGGGAAGACCTGGACGATATCGCCGCGGTGGCGTTGGCGGGAATGCTGGACGGCCTGATCGTCTCCAACACCACCATCGCCCGGCCGAAATGGTTGCGCTCCCCCCATGCGCGGGAAACCGGCGGCCTGTCGGGGGCGCCCTTGTTCGAGCCCTCCACCGCCATGCTGCGCCGCATGTACGAGCTGACCGACGGCAAGTTGCCCCTGGTGGGAGCCGGCGGCATCGGCTCGGGCTCCGAGGCCTATGCCAAGATCCGCGCCGGGGCCTCGCTGGTGCAGTTCTACTCGGCCATGGTCTACGAGGGGCCGGGGCTGGTGGGCCGCATCAACCGCGAGCTGTGCGGCCTGCTGAAGCGCGACGGCTTCACCGCCATCGCCCAGGCGGTGGGCGCCGATCATCGCCACGAGGCGGCATGACCACGCCCTGGATCGCCGGGCTGTCGGCGGTGGCCGACCGCTACGACGGCTTCGTGCTCGACCTGTGGGGTGTGATCCACGACGGCGTCGAGGCCTATCCCGGCGTCGGCGACACCCTGGCCGCCCTGCGCCGGGCCGGCAAGCGCAGCATCCTGCTGTCCAACGCGCCGCGCCGCGCCGCCGCCCTCGAAGCGCAGATGACCCGCATGGGGCTGCCGCGCGAGCTTTATGACGAGGTGCTGTCCTCGGGCGAGGCGGTGCACCTGGAACTGGCTCGCCGCGGCGATCCGTTCTATGCCGCCCTCGGCCGCCGGCTCTACCATCTCGGGCCGGAGCGCGACCGCAACGTCTTCGAGGGGCTGGATTACGCCTCGGTGGCCCTGGACGCGGCCGATTTCGTGCTCAACACCGGGCCGTGGGAGCTGACCGAGACCGTCGAGGACTACCTGCCGGTGCTGGAGCAGGCCCTGGCGCGGCGCCTGCCGATGATCTGCGCCAATCCCGACCACGTGGTGATCCGCCAGGGCGCCCGCATCACCTGCGCCGGGGCCATCGCCGCCCGCTATGCCGCCATGGGCGGCGTGGTCAGCCAGCGTGGCAAGCCCGATCCGGCCATCTACGCCGTGGCGCTCGCCATGCTGGGTTGCGCCCGGGTCTGCGCCATCGGCGACGCGCTGCACACCGACGTCAAGGGCGCCAATGCCGCCGGCATCGATTCGGTGCTGGTCACCGGCGGCATCCACGCCGAGGAGTTGGGCATTGCCTGGGGCGAGACGCCCGACCCGGCGCGGCTGGAGCAGGTGATCGCCGACCACGGTGAGACGCCGACGGCGGCCATGGCGACGTTCGCGTGGTAGAAGGAACTATGAATTCCAAGGAGGAAGTCATGCGGCATGAAACCGACGCCGTCATCATCGGAGCAGGCCCGGTGGGGCTGTTCGCGGTGTTCGAATGCGGCATGGTCAAGCTGAAGTGCCATGTGGTCGACGCGCTGGAAGGGATCGGCGGCCAGTGCCAAGCGCTCTATCCGGAGAAGCCCATCTTCGACATCCCGGGCCATCCCCGCATCCTGGCCGCCGAGCTGATCGACAAGCTGGCGGAGCAGGCGGCGCCCTTCTCGCCCACCTATCATTTCGGGGTGCAGGTGATCTCGCTGCAGCGCGACGGCCAGCGCTGGCGCTGTGGCCTGTCCAACGGCGAGGCCATCCTGGCGCCAGTGGTGATCATCGCTGCCGGCTGCGGCGCCTTCGGCCCCAACCGGCCGCCGCTGGAGGGCCTGACCGGCTATGAGGGCACCAGCGTGTTCTACATGGTGCGCAAGCGCGAAGATTTCCGCGGCAAGCGGGTGGTGATCGCCGGCGGCGGCGATTCGGCGGTGGACTGGGCAGTGTCGCTGGCCGAGGTTGCGGCCAAGGTGATGGTGGTGCACCGCCGCCCCAAGTTCCGCGCCGCGCCCGAATCGGAAGCCCGCCTCAAGCAGATGGCCGCCTCGGGTGCCGTCGAGCTGGTGGTGCCCTATCAGCTGCATGGGCTGGAGGGCGAGGGCGGACGCCTCTCCGCCGTGATTGTGGCGACCCTGGAGGGCGAGACCCGGCGCCTCGACGCCGACGTGCTGTTGCCGTTCTTCGGCCTCGCCATGGAATTAGGGCCCATCGCGGACTGGGGCCTGGGCATGGATCGCAGCCTGATCGCCGTCGACCCGGCCACCGGTGCCAGTTCGGCGCCGGGCGTGTTCGCGGCCGGCGACATCTGCAGCTATCCCGGCAAGCTGAAGTTGATCCTGTCCGGTTTCGCCGAAGCGGCCCGCGCCGCCCACTCTGCCTATGACGTGGTGCATCCCGGCGAGGCGCTGCACTTCGAGTATTCCACCACGTCGGGGGTGCCGGCAAACCCGTGAAATAGGGATTCGACCCGACTGCGCTGATGGCAATGGCGGAGTAAGCTGTTGTCGGAACTCCGACCGGCGGGAATGTGACTCATGCGCGCAAAGACCCGGCCCTGGCTCGTCGCCATCCTGTCCACCGCGATCGTGGCCGGCGGGCTGCTGATCGTCGAGCGGCTGGAATGGCAGCGCCACGGCCACGAGCTGCGCCTCGACACGCTGAACCGCCTGTCGACCATGCGAGCCCGGCTGGAAGGCGAGTTGACCGGCACCCTGGCGCTGGCCCGCGCCCTGGTGGCCACCGTCGCCCTGCACCGCGACCTGACCCGTGGCGAATTCGAGACCATCGCCCGCGAGGTGATGGCGCAGCGCCGCCACATCCGCAACGTCACGCTGGCCCGCGGCACCACCATCACCTACGTCTACCCCCATGAGGGCAATGCCTCCGCGGTGGGGCGCGACTACCGCGACCTGCCCGACCAGTGGCCGGCCATCCAGCGCATGTTCGAAACCCGCCAGCCGGTGCTGGCCGGCCCGGTTCGATTGCTTCAGGGCGGCAATGCCGTCATCGGCCGCACCCCCATCTTCGACTCCCTGCCCGACGGCCCGCCGGGCAGCGGACCGCCCTGGGGACTGGTGGCCATTCCCATCAACTTCGACACCCTGCTGGACGCCGCCGGGGTATCCGAGTCGCGCGCGTCGCTGAAGGTGGCGATCCGCGGCACCGATGGCCTGGGGGCACAGGGCGGGGTGTTCCACGGCGAGCCGTCGGTGTTCGGAGACAACCCGGTGATCCTGGACATCACCCTACCCGGCGGCTCGTGGCAGATTGCCGCCACGCCCTCCGGCGGTTGGGACGCACGGCCGCCGGCGACCATGACCCTGCTGCGCTCGCTGGGCGCGGCGCTGGCCGCCCTGGCCGGGGCGCTGGGGTGGTTCTCGGTCCGCTATCTCGACGCCCAGCGGCAGGGCCGCCAACAGGTGTCGCTCAGCGAGGAGCGGCTGTCCACCATCCTGGCGGCGGCGCCGCTGCCACTGGTGCTGATCCGCAGGAACGACGGCACCGTGCTCTACGCCAACCACCGGGCGGCGGCGCAACTGGCGTCGGATTCGCGCATGCTGGTGGGGCGGCCGCTGCCGCCGCAGTGCATCCATCGCCGCGACCTGGCCCGCATCCTGCGGCTGCTCGCCCGCCAGGGGCAGGTGGCGGATTTCGAGGCGCGGCTGCGCACCACCACCGGAGTGCCGTTCTGGGCACTGGTGTCCATGATCCCGCTCGACCACGGCGACCAGCCGGCGCTGCTGGTGGCGGCCAACGACATCACCGCCCGCAAGCTCGCCGAGCAAGCCTTGCGCGACCAGCTCAGCCTGCACCAGACGGTCATCGATACCATTCCCAACGGTATCTACTACAAGGACATGTCGGGCCGCGTGCTGGGCTGCAACAAGGCCTTCGACCAATTGCTGGGATTGTCGCGCGCCGACATTCTCGGCCGCACCGCCCGGCAGCTGGCGCCACTGGACGTGGCACTCCAGGCCGAGGACAGCGACCGTGAGCTGCTGGCCGGCGAGACGTCCAAGGTCTACCAGAGCTATATCAAGCGGCCGGACGGCAGCCGGCGCGCCGTGCTGCTGTTCAAGGCGCCGCTGGCCACCGCCGACCGGCAGATCGGCGGCGTGGTGGGGGCCATGGTCGACATCACCGAGCGCATCGCCGCCGAGGACGAATTGCTTGCCGCCAAGGAGGCCGCCGAGGCTGCCAGTCGCGCCAAGTCGGAATTTCTGGCGGTGATCAGCCACGAAATACGTACCCCCATGAACGGCATCCTGGGAATGACCCATGTGCTGCGCGGCACGCCACTGGACGGCGACCAGCGTGATTATGTCGAGACCATCATGGAGTCGGGCGAGGCGCTGCTCACCATCCTCAACGACATCCTCGACTTCTCGCGTCTCGAATCCGGCCGGGTCACCGTCGAGGCGGTGACCTTCGAACTGCACGACACCCTGCGGCGGGTGGCGGCCCTGATCAGTCCGCGCGCCCGCGACAAGCAGGTGGCGCTGTCGGTGGACGTGGCCCCCGATATTCCGCCGCTGCTGTCGGGGGATGTGGCGCGGCTGCGCCAGGTGCTGCTCAACCTGGTGGGCAATGCCGTCAAGTTCACCGAAAGGGGTGCCGTTACCGTGTCGGCGTGGCTGGTATCGCGGCGTGGCGATGCGCTGGTACTGCGGTTCGAGATCACCGACAGCGGTGTCGGCATTCCCGAAGACGCCATCGGCCGCCTGTTCACCTCGTTCAGCCAAGCCGACAGCTCCATCTCGCGGCGTTTCGGCGGCACCGGGCTGGGGCTGGCCATCTGCAAGCGGCTGGTGGAGGTAATGGGCGGCGAAATCGGCGTCGACAGCGAACTGGGCAAGGGCAGCCGCTTCTGGTTCACCCTGCCCATGACCGCAACCGCCACCGCCGAACCGATTCGTCCCGCGGCGCAGCCGTTGTCTCGTCCCGGCCGCCCGTTGACGGTGCTGCTGGTGGAGGACAATCCGGTCAACGCCAAGCTGGCCCGGGTCCTGCTGGAAGGGGCCGGCCATAGGGTGGTGGGGGCGGAGAACGGCATTCAGGCGGTGGATTTGGTGCGCAGCCAGACCTTCGACGTCGTCCTGATGGACGTGCAAATGCCGGAGCTGGACGGCTTCGAGGCGACGGGGCGTATCCGCGCGCTGCCCGGCGCCGCCGCCCGCATCCCCGTCATCGCCATGACCGCCAACGTGCTGGCCGGCGACGAGGAACGCTGCCGCGAGGCCGGCATGGACGACTACATCGGCAAGCCCTTCCGCCCCGACAACCTGCTGGCCAAACTGGCGCAATGGGGCGAAAAGGTGGGGGCTTAGGGGCCGCTACAGCTTGCGCAACACCGCGAAGGGCGAGTCCTCCCGGTGCCCGGTGGCTCGCTTGGGCGGTGCCTTGCGCGGCGACAGGAAGAAGCCGTCCTCCCGGCGGCGGAAGCCCATGGCCGCCAGCACTCCGGCGGCCTCGGTCACGGTCATCCCCAACTGCGACGCCAGTTGCGGAGGCGGCTCGAAGGCCCCGGCGCGGCCCAGACGGCGGACCTCGGCGGCGAAGCGTTCCAGCATGTCGAGACGGATGGCGCGTCCGCCCACCACCCGGTAGCCCATCGCCTCGTAGGCCTCGGCCGGCGCCGTCGCCGCCAGCGACACCCGGCCGCCGGGCGGGTCCACATAAGGATGGCCGCCATGCACCGACCATAGCAGGGCGCGCAGCCGCTGCAGCCCCGGCTTCAGCAGTGCCGGCAGGTAGACACCGTCCATCCCCAGCCGGATGCCCAGCCGCGCCAGTGACCGGCGATCCTCCTCGGACAGGGCGGCGACCTGGGCGGCGACGGTGCCGCGCGCCACCGAACCGAGCCCCTCGGCCAGTTGGTGCATCAGGCCGCGCGCCGCGCCCGACAGGGGGGCCACCCGCGCCACCGCAAGAGGCCTGAAGGCGCTCTCCACCTCCCCCCGCAGCCAGTCGGCGAGACGGCGGCGGATGCGATCGCGGCCCACCGGGTCGAGCAGATCGGAGGCCAGCGGCTCGACCAGCGGCCGCAACGGCTCGGTGCCGGGCAGCAGGCGGGCCACCGGCTCGTCGCGCCACAGCACATAACCGTCCTCGGACAGCCGGAAGGCATCGTCACCATCGCCGGCCAGCCGCTCGATGCGGCCGCCGATCTCGCCCTTCAAGGCCCGCGTCGCCGCCGCCAGCACAGCGCGGGCGGCACCGGCGGTCTCCGACGGGTCGGGGACGAAGCGGAAGCCGGACAGGCTGCCGACGAAGTGGCCTTCCACCACCACCTCGCCACCGCCGGTCACCGCCGACAGCAACTCGCCCTCGCCGCGCAGGCCGCGCACCAGCACCGAAGTGCGGCGATCGACGAAGCGTTGGGTCAGGCGCTCGTGCAACGCATCGGACAGGCGGTCCTCGATGGCGCGGGTGCGCTCCTGCCAGTGCGCCGGGTCGGCCACCCAGTCGGCGCGGTGTGCCACATAGGTCCAGGTGCGCACATTGGCGATGCGGCCGACGATGGTGTCGATCTCGCCGTCGCTGCGGTCGAGCCGTGTCACGTGATTATCCAGCCAGTCGGCGGGCAGGCGTCGGCCCGGCCCGGTGAGATGACGGAACACCTGACCCAACAGGCGGGTATGGGCATCGGCCATCACCTTGCGGAAGTCGGGAATTTGGCAGACATCCCACAGCAACCGCACCCGCTCGGGATGGTTGGCCTTGGCGGCGATCTCGGGCTCCTTGGCCAGGATGCCCAGCGCCAGATGGTCGTCGGCCTCGCGGGCACGGATCAGCCCGGCGGCATCGGGTGCCTTGTCGAGGCTGGCCAGCAAGGCCGGCACGGTGGCGAAGCGCAATTCGGCATTACGCCACGACAGCGCCTTCAGCGGCGCGAACTGATGGTTCTCCACCGCCTCCACCGCCAGGGGCGGGATGCCGCCGACATCGGCGGTGGTGCCGAAGGTGCCGTCGTTCATGTGGCGCCCGGCGCGGCCGGCGATCTGGGCGATCTCGGCGGGCTCCAGGTCGCGTGGCGTGCGGCCGTCGAACTTGCGTAGGGCGGCGAAGGCGACGTGGTCCACATCCATGTTGAGCCCCATGCCGATGGCATCGGTGGCGACGATGTAGTCGACCTCGCCGGCCTGGTACATGCCGACCTGGGCGTTGCGGGTGCGCGGGCTGAGCGCCCCCAGCACCACCGCGGCGCCGCCACGCTGGCGGCGGACGAATTCGGCCATGGCATAGACCTCGGCGGCCGAGAACGCCACCACGGCGGTGCGCGGCGGCAGCCGGTTGAGCTTGCGGGCGCCGGTGTAGCTGAGTTCGGAGAACCGTGGCCGGCTGAGGAACTCGATCCCCGGCACCAGCCGCCGCAGCAGCGGCTTGATGGTCTCGGCGCCTAGGAACAGGGTCTCGGCCTCGCCGCGGGCGTGCAGCAGGCGGTCGGTAAAGACGTGGCCGCGATCGGGGTCGGCGCAGAGCTGGATCTCGTCCACCGCCAGGAAGGCGACGCGGCGGTCCAGCGGCATGGATTCCACCGTGCACACCCACCAGCGCGGGCGCGGCGGCACGATCTTCTCCTCGCCGGTGACCAGCGCGACCTGGGCGGCACCCTTGAGGCGGACGATGCGGTCGTAGTTCTCGCGCGCCAGCAGCCGCAGCGGGAACCCGATCATGCCCGAGGCATGCCCCAGCATACGCTCGAGCGCAAAGTGGGTCTTGCCGGTGTTGGTTGGCCCCAGCACCGCGACGGTGCGGCCCCGATGCGTGTTCATGGCACCAGAATCAGGCGGCGTAGCGCCGATTGCAAGGCGTTCGCGCCGGTTCTGCGGCGCAAAAGTGAGGGGGCGCGACTGGACGCGAAGCGAGGGCGGTGACAACGTCAGACAGTGCCGATCCTTGTCGACAAGCGTCATTCGTCAATAATATATCTGTATATATCATAAAGTTGTTTTCAAGCGTCGTGATCAAAGCCATAGGCAGCAAGCGGAAACGCCATCTGCATATGTCAATCATCAACTTCATCGAGAATGTCTAGTCCGGCTAGGCCGCCCTATTCACAGGAATGCCGCTGATCTCGCGGAGGTCGAGAACGCGCAGCCATTCCTCCTTGTTCATTGCCGATGGCCTCACCGACTCACGAATGGCTGGCAGACTCAGCCACATGTGAGTCTTTGCCTCCGCCACTCGGGGCTTTGCCCCAGTTACGGCCCATACCCCGTCATGCTGTCGATGCGTTGCCGGGTGGCGATGACGTTGCCGTAGCGGATCTGCATGGCCACGCTTTCCGGGATGTGCAGGAACATCTTATCGCGGAAGACGGCGCGGACCTGATCATTGTCCTGCATGGGCCGGATCAGGTGGCAGGTGTAGCCCAGCGTCGCCAGGGCATGGCGGATGGGCAGGTCGGTGCCGGCAGGAATGCCCGGCATCAGTGAGCTGACCTCGAAGACGATATGGTCGGGCCTGTACTTCTGGATGAACCGCCGGCCGCCCTCCAGAACCTGCGGTTCGAAGCCCTCGACGTCGATCTTGATCAGCTTCACCGCCTTGAGGCCGGCGTCGAGGAAGTATTCGTCCAGCGTGATGGCGGCGACGCTGATCGGCTCGATGGTGTCGTAGAGGCTGCCCTGCGGCGCATAGGGCCGGGGGTCGTGCAGCGAGCTGGTGCCTTCCTCCTGGGGATTGACATAGAAGGTGGCAGTGCCGGGGCGATCCGAGACGGCGACGTTGAAGGCGTGCAGGTTGGCGGCCCGGTTCTGCACCCCGTTCAAGGTCAGGATGCGGAACATCTCGGGATTGGCCTCGAAGGCATAGACCGCGCCGGTCTTGCCGACGTTCTGCAGCGCTTGCATGGTGTAGTAGCCGACATTGGCGCCCACGTCGAAAACCACGTCACCCTCGTCGAGAAAGCCGGCGATGGCCGCCGTGAGCGGCGGGTCGCAGACCTCGTTCCTGGCGAGGAACGGCTTCAGGAACGACTGGCCGGGATAGGCGGTGTCGATGGAAAAGCGGAAGGTCTTGCCCTTCCTGCCGGCGCGGCCATAGGACAGGGTGAAGGTTTCAAGGCTCATTGGTCGTTCCCGTTGCGCAGCAGGAAAGAATGGTAGGCGTCGGGGCCGACCTTGAGCCGGAAGACGATGTCCTGCTTGCCGACAAGGGTGAATCCCGCCTTGTCGAACAGACTCAACCACATGGTCATCCCCAAGACGCTGTAGTGGTTGGGATTGTTCTCATGGCGGACGATCGTATCGGGGGCCGGCACCTCCACATAGGCGCGCCCGCCCGGCCTCAGAACCCGGCGAATCTCATGCAGGGTGAACAGGGGGAACACGCTGTGTTCAAGGGCGTGGCGGCACCACACGAAGTCGAAGGTGGCGTCCTCGAAGTCGAGGAACGAGAAATCCATCTCGCGCACGTCGTATCCGGCGTCGCGGCAGACGCGATAGTCCTCGCCCATGGTGATGCCGATGGCGTCGATGCCGTGCCGGCGGAACAGCGCCAGCGCCACGCCCTGCCCGCAGCCCATGTCCAGCAGCCGGTCCCCCCGGCGCAGAGTGCCGTCGGCGACGCAGCGTTCGATCACCTGGCGGCTGATGTTGCTGTGAAGCTCGGACTGCGTCTCGGGATAGAGGTCGCCGTGCAGGCTCTCAAGGAAGGAAAAAAGGCGCCGGCTCTTGTCGTCCATCAGGGTCCTCGGGCGGAGTGTCGCCGCATTTGAACAGAAGGCCGCCTCCGGCTCAATGCTCCTCGGGCGGCTTGTGGTGGCGGAAGCCCCGCAGCAGCAGCAGGTCATAGACGATCTTGGCCCCACCGGCGATCACCAGCGGCCAGCCGAACGAGGTGGCGGCCAGCAGCCCGCCGGCCAGCACCGGGCCGACCGCGGCGGCCAGGCTGCGCGGCACCGCGGTGATCGAGGCGGCGGCGGGGCGCTCGGCCGGCGTCACCACCGCCATGACGTAGGAGGTGCGGGTCGGCACGTCCATCTGCGACAGGGCGGCGCGCACCAGCAGCAGGACGACCGCCACCTCCACCGAAGGGGCGAAGGCCGCCGCGATCAGGCAGACATTGGCCGGCAGATGGGTGAGCACCATGGTGTTCACCAGCCCGATGCGCTTGGACAGCGGTACCGCCAGCATCTGTGACGCCGCCATCAGCAGGTTGGACCAGAAGAACAGGGCCGCCGCCGTCGGCAGCTCCATGTGAAAGCGCTGGAACAGCCACAACGCCAGCAGCGACTGCACCACGAAGCCGCCGCCGAACGAGTCCAGGCTGAATAGGCCCGCCAGACGATAGACGGTATCCCTGGACGGCCCCAGCGCCGCCTCCGGCGCATGGGTGGTGGGGCGCAGCGGCGGCAGCCCGCGATAGAGCAGCCCGGCGGCGGCGCCCAGGGCGGCATAGAGCAGGAACATGGCCCGCTGCGCCTCCAGCTCGGGCACGGCGAAATGGTCGGTGGCGAGGGCGGGCAGGGCGGCGGCCAGAGCTCCCAGGGCACCGGTGATCTGGGCGGCGACGGTGTAGCGGGCGAACAGGGCGGTGCGGTCCTTGCCATCGACCTGCCCGGCCAGCACCGCCTGCTCCAGCGGCAGGAAGACGCTGACATCGCCGGAACTGGGGTTGAGCGTGCCGACGAAGCCCACCAGCAGCAGCGGCCAGAACTCGGTCAGCGCCGCGAAGCCCAGCCCGGTCAGTATCATCAGCCCGGCGGCGGCGAGCAGCAGCAGGCGGCGGTCGCGGCGATGGGCGCCGAAGCCCACCGCCAGGGTCAGCGCCGCCGAACCCAGCAGAGTCGCCGTGGCCAGGACGCCGACCGCGACGGCGTCATGGCCCAGGGCCAGCAGGTAGACCGGCAACAGCACCGAAACGAAACCGTCGGCGAAGGCGCGCAACGCCCGCGCGCACAACAACCGCCACGCCGCCGGCCCGGCCGAGGGAGGGAGAAGCCTCACCTGGAGCGCGGGCGGGAGGCCCGCGCTCCCGCAATTGAACACTACAGCCCCTTCTCCATCATCGCCGCCAGCCGTCTTGCGAAGGCCACCGGGTCGCTGGGGGGTTCGCCCTCGACGATGCGGGCCTGGTCGTAGAGCAGGAAGGCGGCGTCCTCCAGCCCATCGGTGCCGCTGGCCTTGGCCTTGGCCGCCAGTCCCTTGATCAGGGCATGGCCGGGATTGATTTCGAGGATGCGCGTCATTTCCTGCTCCATCTGGCGATGCTGCCGCAGCATCTTCTCCAGGTGGATGCTCATGTCGCCCGACTCGGCCACCAGACAGACCGCCGATGCGGTCAGGCGCTGCGAGACCCGCACATCCTTGACCCGGTCGCCCAGCGCCAGCTTGAGGCCGGCGATCAGGGTGGAGATCTCGTCGGCGGGGGCCTCGTCCGTCCTGGCTTCGGCGGCGCCGTCGTCCTTGACCGTGCCGAGATCGGCGGCGGCGCTGGCCACCGAGCGGAACTCCTTGTCCTTCCAGCGGCCGACGGCGGGCAGCCAGAATTCGTCGATGGGGTCGGTGAGCAGCAGCACCTCGATCCCCTTGGCGAGGAAGCCCTCCAGTTGCGGGCTGCGCTTCAGCGCGGCGAGGTCGTCGCCGGTGATGGTGTAGATGGCCTCCTGGCCTTCCTTCATCCGTGCCACATAGGCGTCGAGCGTCACCAGCTCGTCGCCGGCCGTCGAGCGGAAGCGCGACAGGGCCAGCACCTCGTCGCGGCGCTCGAAGTCCTCGTAGATGCCTTCCTTCAGCACGGCGCCGAAGGTTTCCCAGAAGGTGGCGTAGTCGGCGGGGGCGTCCTCGGCCTTCTTCTTCAGCTCGGACAGCACGCGCTTGACCAGCCCGGCCTTGATCTTGGCCAGCACCGGGTTGTGCTGCAGCATCTCGCGGCTGATGTTGAGCGGCAGGTCCTGGCTGTCCACCACGCCCTTGACGAAGCGCAGGTAGGACGGCAGCAACTCGTCGCAGTCGTCGGTGATGAACACCCGCTTGACGTACAGCTTGACGTGCTGCTTGCGGTCGGGGTGGAAGATGTCGAACGGCTTCGAGCCGGGGATGAACAGCAGCCCGGTATACTCGATGGCGCCTTCGGCCTTGTAGTGCAGCGTCAGCCACGGCTCGTCGAAGGCATGCGCCACGTGGTGATAGAATTCCTTGTACTGCTCGACGGTGATCTCCGACTTGGCGCGGGTCCACAGGGCGCTGGCCGAGTTGACCGTCTCCTCCTTGTCGCCGTCGGTGAGGGTGACCGGGATGGCGATGTGGTCCGAGTAGCGCTTGACGATGGACTTCAGCCGTGAGGCCTCGAAGAACTCGCCCTCGTCGGGCCGCAGTTTCATGGTGATGGTGGCGCCGCGGGTGGCGTTGGGCTCGGGGGTGACGGTGAAGCTGCCCTTGCCGTCGGAGTCCCAGCGCCAGCCATGGGCGTCGCCGGCCTTGGCGGTCACCACGGTGACCTGTTCGGCCACCATGAAGGCGGAATAGAAGCCGACGCCGAACTGGCCGATCAGGCTGACGTCCTTCTTGGCGTCGCCCGACAGCTGCCGCATGAACTCGGCGGTGCCCGAGCGCGCGATGGTGCCCAGGTTCTCCACCAGATCGTCGTGGTTCATGCCGATGCCGTTGTCGGCGATGGTCAGGGTGCCGGCCTCGCGGTCGGGCAGCAGCCGGATGCGGAAATCGGGGTCGCCGGCCAGCAGCTCGGGCTGAGTCACCGCGGCATAGCGCAGGCGGTCGCACGCATCCGAGGCATTGGAAATCAATTCCCGCAGGAAAATTTCCTTGTTGGAATAAAGCGAGTGGACGACGATATCCAGCAGCTTGGCCACTTCGGCCTGGAATTCACGCTTCTCTTCGGCCATGCCGGCACTCCTCCCCTAGGGTAGTAAATCAAGGGCGCCTTGATATGAGGCAGGCGAAGCAAGGTTGCAAGTGCCTCCGTTCTCCGGAAGAATGTGGATGAGGCGCATGGGCGTTGCCTGCCCGGATGCAAATCTGTATGTATAGCCTCCCCGCCGCCGGAAGAACGCGGATCGGGTGAAGATAGTCATGGAGACGTTGATGCAGATTCCCCTCCAGGTCACCTTTCACGGCATCGATCATTCGGACGCCGTCGAGACCCGCATTCGGGAAAAGGTGGCTAAACTGGAGCAGCTCTACGACCGGGTGACCAGTTGCCGGGTCGTGATCGAGTCGCACCACAAGAACACCTCGAACCTGCATCACAAGGGCGAGCCGTTCCACATCCGTATCGACCTGACGGTGCCCGGCACCGAACTGGTGGTGAAGCGCGATCCCAAGGACAGCCATGTCCATGAGGATGTCTACGTGGCGCTGCGCGATGCCTTCGGCGCCATGGAGCGTCAACTCAAGGAATTCGCCGCCCGCCAGCGTGGCGACGTCAAGGCGCACGTGGCGCGTTGATCTCGGCGCACGTGGCGCGCTGATTGTTTCGGCCGGGCCGATCAAAAAAATTGATCGGCCCCGCTTGAGCGATTGATGTTGTCGTCCGGTTGCGTTAGAAGGCTGCCGTGTTCGCGGTTGCAGCATAATGCACCGCGCCCGGAACCGACATGAACATCGACCTCGCCCGTACCTTCCTCGAAATCGTCGAGACCGGCAACTTCAACAAGGCCGCCGAGCGCCTGCACGTCACCCAGTCGACGGTCAGCATGCGCATCAAGGCCCTGGAGGACGAGCTTGGCCGGCCCCTGTTCCTGCGCTCGAAATCCGGCACCGAGCTGACCGCCGCCGGGACGCAGTTCCGCCGCTACGCCACCTCGCTGGTGCGGGTGTGGGAGCAGGCGCGCCAGGAGCTGGCGCTGCCCAAGGGCTTCCGCACGGTGCTGACGGTGGGCGGCCAGTTCTCGCTGTGGGACCGCCTGCTGGTACAGTGGATCCCCTGGATGCGCACCGCCATGCCCGACGTGGCGCTACGGGCCGAGGTGGGGCTGTCCGAGGGGCTGATGCGCGGCCTGTCCGAGGGACTGATCGATCTCTGCGTCATGTATTCGCCGCAAAGCCGACCCGGCCTGCACATCGAGAAACTGCTGGAGGAGCGCCTGGTGATGGTCTCCACCAAGCGCCGCACGGTGGACGACTGGGACGATGACTACGTGCTGGTGGACTGGGGTCCCGAATTCCGCGCCGCCCACGGCCAGGCCTTTACCGACATGAAGACCCCGGCGGTCTCGGTGGGACTCGGCGCCCTGGGGCTGCAACACATCCTGGCCTATGGCGGCACCGGCTATTTCGCCATGCGGGTGGTGCGCGGCTACCTCGCCTCGGGACGCCTGTTCGAGGTTGCCGGCGCCCCCGAATTCCGCCGCCCTGCCTCGCTGGTCTACGCCCAGGACGACGCCCGCGAGGAGTGGTTCCACACCGCCCTCGACGGGTTGCGCTATGTGGCATCGCTGGAGAGCGAGGACTGAACGGCGGTTCCGGCCGCTGGCATCTGTCGCGTCAACCCCATATAGTCTCGGGGGGACAGGAACGACAGGTCCATATGCGCACTCTCGACGACATCATGAGCCAGCTTCGGGCAATGCAGCCCGACCTGAAACGCCGCTATCCGATCCGTGAGATGGGGGTGTTCGAGTCCTATGCCCGGGGCGAACAGCGGGAAGACAGCGACCTCGACCTGCTGGTGGAACTCGGCGACGGCATCACCCTGATCGACTATGTCGGCCTTCAGCTTGAATTGTCGGATGCGTTGGGACTCACCGTCGACATGGCCAACAAGGCCGAGGTTCGGCCCCTGTGACCCGCGACTATCGTGATTTTCTTGATGACATGCTGGCCGACGCCAGGCAGGCGCAGGCCTTCGTCGGTGAGATGGACTGGGCCGCGTTTCAGACCGATACCAAGACCTGCTTCGCGACGGCCCGCCGTATTTTCGAGGACGTCCCGCAGTGCTACGCGGACATCCCCTGGCGCCGGATCATAGGTAAGCGTAACGGGCTGGCGCAACATTACGATGGAGCCGACCTGCGCATTGTCTATGACACCGCCACGGTCTTCCCTCCCGGCCTGATCGCTCGCCTTGCCGCAGTCATGGCCAACCTGGACGACGCGGAATAAACTCCCGCCATGCTGATCCGCCTCCTCCCCCCCACCCTGGTCAACCGCATCGCCGCCGGCGAGGTGGTCGAGCGGCCGGCCTCCGCCGTCAAGGAGCTGGTGGAGAACGCGCTCGACGCCGGTGCCACGCGCATCGAGGTGGTGCTGGTCGAGGGTGGCCAGGCGCTGATCTCGGTGACCGACGACGGCTGCGGCATGGACGCCGACGGGCTGGCCCTGGCGGTGGAGCGTCATGCCACCTCGAAACTGCCCGACGACGATCTGGTGCGCATCCGTTTCCTGGGATTTCGCGGCGAGGCGCTGCCCTCCATCGCCTCGGTGTCGCGCCTGACCATCACCTCGCGGCCCAAGGGTGCCGAGGCGGCGTGGAGCCTCGCCGTCGAGGGCGGTGCCAAGGGCCGGCCCCACCCCGCCGCCCATCCCTCCGGCACCCGTGTCGAGGTGCGCGACCTGTTCTACGCCACACCGGCCCGGCTCAAGTTCCTCAAGGCGCCGCGCATCGAACTGGCGCACGCCGTCGATGTCCTCGAACGGCTGGGCATGGCGCATCCCACGGTGGCCTTCTCCCTCGCCGATGGCGGCCGGTCGGTGCTGAAACTGGCGGCGAGCCACGGTGAAGCGGCGGCGGCACGGCTGGCGCGGGTGGCGGCGGTGGTCGGGCGCGACTTCGCCGACAACGCCCTGGCGTTGGATGCCGAGCGCGACGGGGTGCGCCTCACCGGCTGGGCTGGGCTGCCCACCTTCAACCGGGGCACGGCGACGGCGCAGTATCTTTTCGTCAACGGCCGCCCGGTCAGGGACCGGCTGGTGGTGGGCGCGGTGCGCGGTGCCTATCAGGACGTGCTGGCGCATGACCGCCATCCGGTGGTGGCGTTGTTCCTCGATGTGCCGCCCGACGTCGTCGACGTCAACGTCCATCCCGCCAAGGCCGAGGTGCGCTTCCGCGACGCCGGACTGGTGCGCGGCCTGATCGTCGGCGCCATCCGCCACGCCCTGGCCGCCGCCGGCCACCGCGCCAGCTCCACCATGGCGACCCAGGCGCTGGGCGCCCTGGGGGCCTCGTCATCATCGCAGCACTGGGGAACCCGCCGACCGTCGCCGTCGCTGGTCGAGGCGGCGGTGGCCGCCCAGGCTCCTTGGGGATTGGCCGAGGCGCTGCCGGGACTCAGCCTGCCGCCGCAGGCACCAAGCGAGGCACCGGAAACCACCGTCGACCGCGACTATCCGCTGGGGGCGGCGCGGGCCCAATTGCACGACACCTACATCGTCGCCGAGACCGCCGACGGGCTGGTGATCGTCGACCAGCACGCCGCCCACGAGCGCCTGGTGCTGGAACGCCTGCGCCGGGGCATGGCCGAGGGCAGCGTGCCGTGCCAGGGCCTGCTGCTGCCCGAGGTGGTCGAGCTGGGCGAGGCCGCCGCCGCCCGCCTCGCCGGGCATGCCGGCGAACTGGCTGAACTGGGGCTGGGGTTGGAGGCGTTCGGCCCCGGCGCGGTGGTGGTGCGCGAGGTTCCCGCCGCATTGGGCGACGGTGACGTGCAGCGGCTGGTGCGTGACCTCGCCGACGAGCTGGCGGAATGGGGCCACACCCTGGCGTTGGCCGAGCGGCTCAACGCCGTCGCCGCCACCATGGCCTGCCACGGCAGCGTCCGCGCCGGCCGCCGCCTGTCGGTGGCCGAGATGAACGCCCTGCTGCGCCAGATGGAGGCGACGCCGCTGTCCGGCCAGTGCAACCACGGCCGCCCCACCCATGTGGCGCTCAAGCTGTCCGACATCGAGAAGTTGTTCGGGCGGCGCTAGACTTAAGCCAAGGATATTGAATGTTCGTCGGAATGGACTTCGGCACCACCAACAGCGCCGTCGCGGTGGCCAATGATGCGGGAGTGGCCGAGGTGGTCCGCTTCGCCACCACCACCGGGCCGGCGTCGACGTTGCGCTCGGTGCTGTCGTTCGACAAGGCGCATCGGGACGCCGACCGCCGTATCCGGCCGCTGGTCGGCCATGACGCCATCGAGGCCTATCTGCACGGCGACGGCGAGTGCCGCTTCCTGCAGTCGTTCAAGTCCTACCTGACCAGCCGGTCGTTCAGCAGCACCTCGATCCTGGGGGCGACCTACAGCCTTGAGGATCTGGTGGCGCTGATCGTCGGCCATCTGCGCCGCGCCGCCGAGGCCGGTGGCGGCCGCATCGAGCGGGTGGTGGCGGGGCGGCCGGTGCGCTTCGTCGCCGAGGGTGGCGAGACCGAGGACGCCTATGCCACCGGCCGGCTGGTGGAGGCCTTCGCCAAGGCCGGCATCGGCGAGGTGGTGTTCGAGTTCGAGCCCATCGCCGCCGCCTATTACTACGAGAGCACCCTCGACCGCGACCAGACCGTGCTGGTGGCCGACTTCGGCGGCGGCACCAGCGATTTCTGCCTGATCCGGCTGGGACCCGGCCGCGCCCGGCTGGCCCGCCCCGAGGACGCCATCATCGGGACCGCCGGTGTCGGCATCGCCGGCGACGCCTTCGACCGCCGCATGGTCGAGCACGGCCTGTCGGAGCATTTCGGCAAGTACACCACCTACGAGAACGACGGCAAGGTGCTGCCCATGCCGGCCTGGGTCTACGCCAAGCTGGAGCGCTGGCACCACATCGCCTTCCTCAATGCGCCGCAGACGCTCAGGCTGCTGCGTGACCTGCAGCGTCAGGTGGAGCATCCCCATCAGGTCGAGCAGTTGCTGGCGCTGATCGAGCACAATCTCGGCTACCACCTCTACCGCGCGGTGGAACAGGCCAAGCTGGAGCTGTCGCGGGCGGGCGAGACCGTGTTCAGCTTCGACCATGACCCCGTCACCGTGTCGCGGCGGATCACCCGGGGCGAGTTCGAGGGCTGGATCGGCAACGAACTGGTGGCTATCGAGACCTGCGTCGACGACCTGCTGGCCGTCACCGCCACGCCCACCGCCAAGGTCGATCGCGTCTTCCTCACCGGCGGCTCGTCGCTGGTGCCCGCCGTGCGGGCCATCTTCGCCCGCCGCTTCGGCGAGGACCGCATCAGCGCCGGCGGTGAGTTCATCTCGGTGGCCAGCGGCCTGGCCCAGCGCGCCCGCGAGGCGTTCCGGGGGTGAGGTTGCGGGGGCGGCTTTTCAGAAGCCGCATGGGGACGGTGAAAATCGAAACCCCGCGGGCGGCGTAGCGCACATCGCGGGGCTTTGATGTCTATCCGGGCGCCAGGGCCCGATTGATCCGGCTCAACGGCCGGTGAGTATCGCCAGTTCTTTGATAATTACCGATGCCGACTTCAGTGGCACCTCACACTCTACCGGGTGGCGTCATGCCGGTTCACACCCTCCTACCCGCGACCGCGACCCCCACTTGGAGTGTCGCTGACTGTACGGATATTATGTTGTGGATTGTTGAGATGTAGCCCCGCACCTCCTTTGTTATGACTAATTATGCCGCTTATTTTCGCCGAGAGTCAAGTTGCTGAATGGCGAGGGGGGGATTCCGCATGGAATGCCCCCCCGGCTGCCTTCAGTCCACCAACTCGGCGATCTTCTCGTCCTTGCCGGTGCCCTCGACGATATCGAAGGTGAGCTTGTTGTCGGCATCGACGCCGATCTTGACGATGCCGCCCTTGGCCAGGCGGCCGAACAGCAGTTCCTCGGCCAGCGGCTTCTTGATGTGCTCCTGGATGGTCCGGGCCAGCGGCCGGGCGCCGAAGGCGCGGTCATAGCCCTTCTTGGCCAGCCAGCCGCGCGCCGCCTCGCTGAGGTCGATCACCACGTCGCGGTCGCCCAACTGGGTCTCCAGCTGCATGACGAACTTGTCCACCACCTGGGCGACGATTTCCGGCGACAGGCCGGCGAAGGCGATGGTGGCGTCGAGGCGGTTGCGGAACTCGGGGGTGAACATGCGGTTGATGGCGTCGGTGTCGTCGCCCTCGCGCTGCTCGCGCTCGAAGCCCATGGCCGGCTTGGCCAGGTCGCCGGCCCCGGCATTGGTGGTCATGATCAGGATGACGTTGCGGAAGTCGACGTTCTTGCCGTTATGGTCGGTGAGGCGGCCGTGATCCATGACCTGAAGCAGGATGTTGAACAGGTCGGGGTGGGCCTTCTCGATCTCGTCCAGCAACAGCACGCAGTGGGGATGCTGGTCGATGGCGTCGGTCAGCAGGCCGCCCTGGTCAAAGCCGACATAGCCCGGCGGCGCGCCGATCAGCCGCGACACCGAGTGGCGCTCCATGTATTCCGACATGTCGAAGCGGGTCAGCTCGATGCCCATGATCTTGGCCAACTGGCGTGCCACCTCGGTCTTGCCGACGCCGGTCGGGCCGGAGAACAGGTAGCAGCCGATGGGCTTCTCCGGTTCGCGCAGACCGGCACGGGCCAGCTTGATGGCCGAGGCCAGCGCCTCGATGGCGCGGTCCTGTCCGAACACCAGCGTCTTGAGATCGCGCTCCAGGTTGCGCAAGGCCTCCATGTCGCTGGTCGACACGCTCTTGGGAGGAATGCGGGCGATCTTGGCGACGATCTCCTCGACGTCCTTGACCGTCACCGTCTTGCGCCGCTTGGACTCGGGCAGCAGCATGCGGGCGGCGCCGACCTCGTCGATGACGTCGATGGCCTTGTCGGGCAGCTTGCGGTCGGTGATGTACTTGGCCGACAGCTCGACCGCGGCGCGGATGGCCTCGGCCTGGTAGCGCACCCGGTGGTGGCTCTCGTAATAGGGCTTGATGCCGTTGAGGATCTTGACCGAGTCCTCGACGGTGGGCTCGTTGATGTCGATCTTCTGGAAGCGCCGCACCAAGGCGCGGTCCTTCTCGAAGTAGTTGCGGAATTCCTTGTAGGTGGTCGAGCCGATGCAGCGCAGGGCACCCGAGGCCAGCGCCGGCTTGAGCAGGTTGGAGGCGTCCATGGAGCCGCCCGAGGTGGCGCCGGCGCCGATCACCGTATGGATCTCGTCGATGAACAGGATGGCGCCGTCGAAATTCTCCAACTCGTTCACCACCGCCTTGAGGCGTTCCTCGAAATCGCCGCGATAGCGGGTGCCGGCCAACAGCGAGCCCATGTCGAGCGAGAAGATGGTGGCGGTCTTGAGCACGTCGGGCACCTCGCCCTTGACGATGCGCCGCGCGAGGCCTTCGGCGATGGCGGTCTTGCCGACCCCGGGATCGCCGACATAAAGCGGGTTGTTCTTCGAGCGGCGGCACAGGATCTGGATGGTGCGCTCGCACTCCTCGTCGCGGCCGATCAGGGGGTCGATCTTGCCCTGCAGCGCCTTCTTGTTGAGGTTGACGCAATAGGCGTTGAGAGCGTCCTGACCCTTCTTCACCACTTTCTCCGGTGCGGCTTCCTCGTCGGCCCCGTGCACCGTCCGCGGCTGGCTGCGGCCGGGCGCCTTGGCGACGCCATGGCTGATGTAATTGACGGCGTCCAGCCGGGTCATGTCCTGCAACTGCAGGAAGTAGACCGCATGGCTTTCGCGTTCCGAGAACAGGGCGACCACCACATTGGCGCCGGTCACCTCCTCGCGGCCCGAGGACTGGACGTGGATGGCGGCACGCTGCACCACCCGCTGAAAGCCGGCGGTGGGCTTGGGCTCGGCGCCACGGGTGTTGACCAGATCGGTGAGGTTGCTGTCGATGAACTCGGTCAATTCGCGGCGCAGGCGCTCGATATCGACGGTGCAGGCGCGTAGGACGGCAGTGGCGTCCTGGTCCTCGGTAAGCGCCAAAAGCAAATGTTCCAACGTCGCGTATTCGTGGCGGCGTTCGGATGCATAAGCCAGGGCTCGGTGAAGGCTTTGCTCCAAATTACGCGACAACATGTCAGGTTCCTTCCAGGGCTAATCCTTCTCGATCGTACACTGAAGCGGATGCTGGTTCTGGCGTGCCAGGTCCATGACCTGGGTGACCTTGGTCTCCGCTACTTCGTATGTGTACACGCCGCAGACACCGACCCCCCGTGTGTGCACGTGCAGCATAATGCGCGTGGCATCCTCGCGGGATTTGCTGAAAAAGCGTTCGAGCACATGCACGACAAACTCCATGGGAGTGTAGTCGTCATTCAACATCAGAACCTTGTACATAGCCGGCTTCTTGGTTTTCGGTTTGGTCTTGATGACCACCCCGGTCTGTCCGCCGTCGTCGTTCTTCCTATCGTCTCGGTCGTCGCTCATCGCTTCGCATGCTCGGTGGTCGCCCTCGTTACACACCTATCATATTGGGTCTTGGGGGCCGCCGAAAAGGCCCCACGTGGATTGGTGTGTCGATGGCGAGAGGGAGTGCCCATTCGGACGAAACGGCAACGGCCCGGCGGGGGGTCCCACCGGGCCGTCTGGGGGGGCTTGCCGGCAACCCCGAGCGGCTTATGCCGCCTGCTTGACAATCTTGTCGACGGTGGCGGTCACCCGGCTGTTGATGGGGGCGAAGGCCTGCTCGAACAGCTTGGCCGACCGATCCGAAAGCAGGGTGCCCTGGGCGAACATCTTGTCGAGGCTGGCCTGGGCCAGGCTGGACTGCAGGTCGAACACCTCGCGCAGCGTCTTGGCGGCGAACATGGCCTTGGAGGCCGACACGCCCTCCTCGATGCTCTCCTGGGTCAGGCCGAACACCTGCTTGGAGATGTCCTGCAGGCCCTTGGTCAGGATCGACCCGGCCTTGACGACGGCGTCGATGTTGTCCTTGGTCACCTGGACCACGTCCTCATAGGACTTGAAGGCGACGTTCTGCGCCTTATGGGCGGCGGCCACCTGATCCTTGGTCAGGGCCACGGCCTGGTCGTAGCCCTTGCTGGCGGCGTCGGTGGAGGCCTTGACCACCGTCTCGATGGTCTCCTTGCCGACGGCGACAACCTCTTCGATGGCCTTGGCGGCCTCGGCGGCGACCTCGACCACGGGAGCGACGACATCGGGTGCAACGGGAGCCACCACGGTGGCGACGGGGGCGGCAGCGGCGGGCTTGGCTTTCGGGGTGGCCATGATAATCAACTCCTTGGCAACTGCGTGCGGGTCAATGGGGCGCGGGGCATCACCAAGGGTGTATGCTGCACCGCAACATATCGCTGTGTATGCCGTACCCCCTGTCCAGGAGTCAAGCTCGTTTTGCAGTGCAGCATTTTCCGCCGCTACTGGCCGACCAGTCCGTTACTGCCGATCTTGAGGGTGAAGTCGACCGCCTGGCCGCGCTTGCGCTTGTCCTCCCAGATGACATCGTAGGGCACCGGCGCCGCCGGCCTCACCGCGATGCCGGTGGGGTCGAGGGCGAACAGCACGCCCGGCGCCTGCAGCCGATCGAAGGCCTCGGACGGGTGACGCCAGCCGGTCATGGTGAAGCGGCCACCGCGGCAGGTGGCGGCGCTCCAGTAATAGCCGCGCGACGGCAGTTCCAGCCCCACCGCCGGCGGGCCGAAGGCGCCGTCGGCCTGCAGCGCCGAGGCCAGCAGGTCATAGGTCTTGTCGTCGAGCTGCACCTTCTCGGCGGTGGCGCGCCAGGGACCCAGCAGGTCGTCGCTGGTCAAGGCCAGGGCGTTGCCCGAGCCGATGACCTTGATGGACACCAGCTTGCGCAGCCCGTCCCATTCGTAGATCCGCACCTGCTCGTCGTAGATGGCGTTGTAGACCAGCCGCACGCGGTCGGGCAGGCCGGGCTCGCACTGGGCCCGGATGTCGTTGCCGCCGACGAAGGAGAACCAGCTGAACTTGCGCACCGCCGGATCGCCGATGTCGCCGCCGCGATAGGCGCACCCCGCCACGAAAATGGTGGCGCATAGGGCCAAGGTCGTGGCCGGAAAGACTTTCTTCATGGTCGTCTGCCTTTGTTTGCTGCCGTGGGACAGGGAGGTCTGGCCGCGTGCACCATACCATCGGGTGCCGGTCGCCGCCCTATGCCTCAAGCTACCGCAACGGGGGGCACCGGAATGTGCCGGCGACACCTCCGCGGGCCGCTGGACAGGGATTCGCAAAATCTTTATCTTTCGCGCCCTAAGCTAGCCGAAAATCGCTGCCGAGCGGAAGGTCGGGAAATTGACATTGACCCGGGTCGTGACCAGATTTGCCTCTTGCCTCGTCGTAGCCGTCGCCGCCCTTTGCATGGCGCCCGAGCCCGCTACGGCTGCTCCTTCCCGCTATGCCTCGATCGTCATCGACTCCGACAGTGGCGCCATCCTGCATTCGGCCAATCCGGACAAGCGCAGCTATCCCGCCTCCCTGACCAAGGTGATGACGCTGTTCCTGGTGTTCGACGCCCTGGAGCAGGGGCGGTTGAAGCTGGGCAGCCAGTTGCCGGTGTCGGCCCATGCAGCCGCCCAGTCGCCCTCGAAGCTGGCCCTCGAACCGGGCGAGCGCATCAGCGTCGAGGACGCGGTGCAGGCCCTGGTCACCAAGTCGGCCAACGACGTCGCCGTGGTGCTGGCGGAAGGGGTGGGTGGCTCCGAGTCCGGCTTCGCCCAGATGATGACCCGGAAGGCGCGGGCGCTGGGCATGCTGCAGACCACCTACCGCAATGCTTCCGGCCTGCCCGACCTGGGCCAGGTTTCCACCGTGCGCGATCAGGCAGCGCTCGCCCGCGCCATGGTGCGCACCCACGCCAAGTACTATCACTACTTCAATACGCGCACCTTCAACTGGCGCGGCCAGATCATCCCCACCCATAACCGCCTGATGCTGCGCTATTCCGGTGCCGACGGGATGAAGACCGGCTACATCCACGCCTCGGGCTTCAACCTCATCGCCTCGGCCAAGCGCGATGGCCGCCGGGTGATCGGCGTGGTGTTCGGCGGCGACTCGGCCTCGTGGCGCGACACCCACATGGTGTCGCTGCTGGACAAGGGCTTCTCGCGCCTGAAGGGCGGCGGGGTCACCCGCATCGCCAAGCTCGACGAGCCGCCGCTGCCCGACATGGACGAACTGAAGGCGGTGGCGGTGGCCGCCCGCACCCCCGCCAAGGGCAAGGCCCTTGCGCCGCCGGCCCGTGACGATGCCGTGGGCGATACCGAGCCCAGCCCGTGGACCATCCAGGTGGGGGCCTTCAGCGATTACAAGGTGGCCCACCGTGCCGCCACCGACGCCGCCAAGAAGCTGGGCGGCCTGGTGACCAAGGCGACCATCGACGTGGATCGCGCCCGCCAGGGCAAGCAAACCCTGTTCCGCGCCCGCGTCGGCGGCTTCACCGAGGATCAGGCCCGCGCCGCCTGCACTCGCCTGGAGCGTGCCAGGAAGGCCTGCAAGGTGATTCAGCCCAGCATGTGAAACCGGCGGCCCCGCCCGGCAAAAAGGCGCGTCACGTCAGCGGCAAAAGGCTTAGCAGGGTGCGGAAAAACTCTTCCCACCATCCTTCATCTCGTCACCCCCGCGAAGGCTAGGGGGTCCATGTTGGGGCAATGACTGGCATTTGCCCCCATATGCTGTGCTGCTGGACGCATGGATTCCCGCCTTCGCGGGAATGACGAAAGGAAAGTTGAGTTTTCCGCACCCTGTTAGAGTCTACGCCACTTCCAGCCGGCGGCCCTTGGCGAGCAACTCGCCCATTTCCTTGGCGGGCAGCGGGCGGCTGAAGAAATAGCCCTGCATCTGATCGCAGCCCAGACTCTTCAGGAAGTCGAGATGGGCGGCGTATTCGACGCCCTCGGCCACCACCTTGAGCTTCAGCGCCTTGGCCATGGCGATGATGGCGGCGACGATGGCGGCGTCGTTGGGGTCGGTGGTGATGTCCATGACGAACGAGCGGTCGATCTTCAGCTTGCGGATGGGAAAACGCTTCAGCACCGACAGCGACGAATAGCCGGTGCCGAAGTCGTCGATGGCGCAGTTGATGCCCATATCGTTGAGCTGCTGCACCACGGCGATGGCGTTGTCGGCGTCACGCATGGCCGAGCTCTCGGTCAGTTCCACTTCGAGATAGCGCGGGTCGAGGCCACTGGTGGACAGCACCCTCTCGCAGGCCGACAGCAGCCGCCGCGCGTACTGGAACTGTCGTCCCGAGACGTTGACCGCCACCGGGATCGCCGACAAGCCTTGGTCCTGCCATTCCTTGTTCTGGCGGGCGCACTCGGTCAGCATGGCCTCGCACACCGCATCGATCAGGCCGGATTCCTCGGCGACGGGGATGAATTCCACCGGCGAGACCATGCCGAGATCGGCGCTGTTCCAGCGCACCAGTGCTTCCATCCCCACCACCTGGCCACTGATCAGGTCGACCTGCGGTTGGTAGAACGGGAACAGTTCACCATGCTCGACGGCGCGGCGCAGGCGGGTCTGCATGCTGAGGGTCTTGGTGGCGCGGTCGTTCATCTCCTTGGTGAAGAAGCGAAGCGTTGCGGCGCCTTGCGCCTTGGCCAACTGCAGGGCGGCGTCGGCGTTCTTGATCAGTGTCTCGCTGTCCTCGCCGTCACGCGGGAACGCGGCGCTGCCCATGCTGGCCGAGATGTCGAAGTCCTGGCCGGCGACGGTGACCGTGGCCTGGGCGGCGGCGTGCAATTTCTCCACCGCATCCTGAAGCTCGCGTTTCGAGGCGTAGCCGGTGACCAGCAGCAGGAAGCGGTCGCCCGAGGCGCGCGCCATGACGTCGTAGCGTCCCAGCGCCGCCTGCATCAGGTCGGCCACCGCCATCAGCACCTGGTCGCCGATGGCGTGGCCCATGGTGGCGTTGATGATGCCGAAGCGGTCGATGCCGACGCTGACCACGGCGATCAGTCCGTGGCGCAGCTTGGCCTGTTCGCGGGCCTCGGTGAAGCGGTCGACGAAGGCGGCCCGATTGGGCAGGCGGGTCAGCGGGTCGTAATAGGCCAGGAAGGACAGGCGCTGCTCGGCCAGCTTGCGGTCGGTGACGTCGAGCATCACACCATCCCAGATGATGTCGCCGCCCTCGCGCTTGGTCGGGCGCGACTGGCCGCGCAGCCAGCGCCGCCGGCCATCGGGGCCGAACACGCCAAGATCCTCCTCGAACGGTTCCATGGTGCGGGCTGATTTGCCCAGCGCCGCCAGGAAATTCTGTCGCTCCGATGCCGGGATGGCCTCCAGCAGGATGTCGGGATCGGCCATCAGCTGGTTCGGCTCCACCCCCAGCACGGCGCGGCAGCCGTCACTGACATAGGTGTATTCGATGCTGCCGTCGGCGCGCAGCAGGCGCTGGAATACCATGCCCGGCATGTTGGCGGCGATGGCGCGCAGGCGGTGCTCGGTCTCGCGCAGCGCCGTTTCGGTGTTCTTGCGCTGGGTGATGTCGCGGCCGATGCCGACGAACAGGCGGTGGCCTTCGAGGCGAACCTCGCTGGTGGACAGCTCCAGCGGGAACACCGAACCGTCCTTGCGCAAGCCTTGCAGCTCACGCGGGCCGCGGCCGACGATGCAGGACTCGCACTCGGACTCGGACTCCAGCAGGGTGGGGCAGCGCAGCGTATCGGGGAGCAGTTCATCGAACGGCTTGCCCGCCAGCTCGTCGGCGGTCCAGCCGAACAGCTGCTGTGCCGCGGCGTTGGCGGCGTCGATGCGCCCCTCTGCGTCCATCACGACGATGGATTCGCCCGCATGGTCCATCAGCATTTCAAGCCGCAGCTCGGCGCGCTTGGCGGCGGTGATGTCGACCAGCACGCCGTCCCAGATGATGTCGCCGCCATCCGTGCGCCGCGGTCGCGAGGCGCCACGCAGCCAGCGCACCGAACCGTCGGCGGTGATGGCGCGGAATTCCTCGTCGCAGGGCGCCAGCGTTTCGGCGGAGCGGCGGATGGTGTCGATGTGGCCGTCGCGGTCGGCCCAGTGGATGACGTGCAGGCAACCCTTGGAGTTGACCCCCATGTCGGAGGGGAGGAAGCCCAGGACCTCGCGCACCATCTCGGAGAAGTAAGGATAGCCGATGCTGCCGTCGGCCGACATCACCCGCTGGAACACCAGGCCGGGTACGCAGGCCGCTATGCCGTCGAGACGCGCCTCCGCCTCACGCAACAGGCGGGCGGCCACGTCGTCTCGGTTGGCGGCGGCGATGGTCGAATCTGATGAAATCACCCATTCCCCTTTCCAGGTGGCGCCCGCAAGCGTCTCCTAAAGAGGGGATGTTAAGTGCACGGCGCGCTTATGGCAATCCTTGTAGATTCGGTCTTGCCGCACGAGTCCAGGTTAACGGCCCGGGGGGGCGGACCGGGTGTGCCGGACCGGGTGCGGCACCAAGGCGTTGTCTCAACCCCCGGTAACGCTCATGTGACGCGGCACCGCCGCGGTGCCGGCGCGCTCGGCGATGAAGTCGTGGCCCTTGGGCTTGCGTCCGATTGCGGCGTCGATGGCCTCATTCAGCGGACCGTCGGACTCGCTGGCCCGCAAGGGTGTGCGCAGGTCGGCGGCGTCCTGCTGGCCCAGACACATGTAGAGCGTGCCGGTACAGGTCACCCGCACCCGGTTGCAGGATTCGCAGAAGTTGTGGGTGAAGGGGGTGATGAAGCCGATGCGGCCGCCGGTCTCGCCCACGCTGACGTAGCGGGCGGGGCCACCTGTGCGATGATCGCTGTCGGTCAGCCGCCAGCGCCGCTCCAGTCGGGCGCGTACCGCCGACAGCGGCAGGTATTGGCCGGCGCGGTGCTGCACCTCGCCCATGGGCATGGTTTCGATGAAGCAGAGGTCGAAGCCGTGCTCGCCGCACCACGCCACCAGATCGTCGTGCTCGTCCTCGTTGACGCCCTTCAGGGCCACCGTATTGATCTTGATGGCAAGGCCGGCGGCCTTGGCGGCCATCAGGCCGTCCATCACCTGCTCGATCTTGCCCCAGCGGGTGATGGCGGTGAATTTGGCGGCGTCGAGGGTGTCGAGCGAGACGTTGAGGCGGCGCACCCCGGCGGCCTTCAGCCCCTCGGCATATTTAGTCAGCTGGGTGGCGTTGGTGGTCAGCGTCAGCTCGTCCATGCGGCCGGCGGCGACGTGGCGCCCCAGGCTTTCCACCAGGGTCATGATGTTGCGGCGGACCAGCGGCTCGCCGCCGGTCAGGCGGATCTTGCGCACGCCCTTGGCGACGAAGGCGCCGCACAGGCGGTCGAGTTCCTCCAGCGTCAGAACGTCGACCTTGGGCAGGAAGGTCATGTCCTCGGACATGCAATAGACGCATCTCAGGTCGCAACGGTCGGTGACCGAGACACGCAGGTAACTGACGCTACGTCCGAACGGGTCGATCATGGTGCTTCTCGTCGCTTCCCACCTGTCGGGGTGGGATCCTGGGATAATGGTTATATAGGAGTTCTCCGCCGAAGAGTCTTGGCTTTGATCAATGCCTTCGTCTGGCGTAGTGTGGCCGCCATGTCCATCGACCATTCCCTTGCCGCGCCCGCCGTCGGCGCCGTCGTCTATCCACCCAACCGTCCGCCCGAGTCCCTGCTTGCCGGCTTCGCCGAGGCATTGAAGGCCCGCGGCTTCCGGGTGGGTGGGTTGTTGCAGCATACGACGTTCGGTCCCGACGGCCGCAAGGACGATATGGTGCTGACCGAGCTCGACACCGGCCGCAGCCTCTCCATCGCCCAGAGCCTGGGGCGCGACTCCCAGGCCTGCATGCTCGACAGCGGCGCCCTGGCCGAGACCTCGGCGGCGCTGCGGCGGGCCGTCGAGGGCCGCGTCGACGTGGTCTTCGTCAACAAGTTCTCCAAGGCGGAGCGGGGCGGGCAGGGCCTTGCCGCCGAAATGCTGGCCGCCATGTCCGACGGCATCCCGCTGATCCTGGCGGTGCCGGGGGTGCTGATCGAGGACTGGACCGAGTTCACCGGCGGCCGCGCCGACCTGCTGGCCCCCACCCCCGAGGCCTTGTGGCAATGGTGGGGCGCGCGGCGTCTCTACGACGACCTGGCGTTGGGAGTGCCCGACGATGCGGTGATCCGGACCGTGGTCGGGCTCAACTGGACCATGGTGCAGGGGCCGAACGGCATCGGTCTGGCGCAGACACCGGAACGCGGCGCCCCCGGCTGCAAGGGGCTGGTGCCGCCGGGCGGGCGGACGCTGCGGCAATTGGCGGCGCTGGTCGGTTCGTGGAACCCGTTCGAGGCCGCCCTCGGGCTGGCGGCGTGCAATGCCCATTACAACCGCTTCGACCTTGAGGGCGAACGGCTCAACGGGCTGGACGCCTTCGGCCGGCTGGACGGCCGCATGGTGGTGGTGGGCGCCTTCCCCGCCCTGGCCGAGCGCCTGCCGGACGCGGCGGTGATCGACCGTCGCCCCGGTCCCGGCCAATACCCCGAAGAAGCCGCCGAGTGGCTGCTGCCGCGGGCCGATGCCGCCATCATCACCGCTTCGGCGCTGGCCAACCACTCGCTGCCGCGCCTGCTGTCGCTGGCCCGCTCGTCGCGGGTGGCGCTGGTCGGGCCGGGGGCGCCGCTGACCGACCGCCTGTTCACCTACGGCATCGAGGCCTCGTCGGGGCTGGTGGCCGAGGACGCCGACGGCCTCGCCCGCTGTGTGGCGGAAGGCGGCGGCGCCAAGGATCTCAAGCGCCACTGCCGCCCGGTGACGCTGCGGCGGGCGCCGTAGGCCAATGCGCATTTCATGGTCCTTGGGTGGTTGGCGCCCGGTGATGCGGCAATTGCCGGATGCCGGCACGGTGGCCATCACCGTCGACGACGCCCCCATGCCCGACACCATGCCGGCCATGCTCGACCTGCTCGACCGGCATTCCGCCAAGGCGACCTTCTTCATGAGCGGCTGCCGTGCCGTCGCCGTTCCCGAACTGGTGGCCGAGACGGTACGGCGCGGCCATGCCGTCTACGCCCATGGCTGGGACCATGTCAGGCTCGACCGCGAGGGGCCGCAACGCCTGATCGCCGACATGGAGCGCTGCGAGGCGCTGCTGGCCAAGCACCGCCCGACCCCCGATCCCTATCTGGTGCGGCTGCCCTATAACGGCGGCTGGCGCAATGACAGGATTCACCGCACCCTGGCCGGTTGGCGTCCCGGCTGCCAGATGGTGCACTGGGGGCCGTCCACCGAGGACCACATGATCTCCCCCCGCTGCACCCGTCCCGAGGACGTCGAGCCCGAGTGCCGCCGCGAGGTCGAGCGCCTGCTGGCCGACCCGCGCCTGCCCGGCGGAGTCATCCTGATGCACGACCAGCCCATCAACGAGCGACCCGGTGGTCAATTCAAGCCCGCCGTCACCATCACCTTGATGCGGCTACTGCTGGAAGGTCTCGGCCGCGCCGGCCTGGCCTCCGTCGTCCTGCCCGCCGCCGCCCCCACCGACTGGTGGCGGCGGTTCGCGCTGACCTGAGGGGGACAAGGGCGATGCGAATCCTTCACACCATTCCCGGCCGCAATTGGGGCGGCATGGAGCATCGCGTGCTGGAACAGTTGCGCTGGCTGGTGGGCCACGGACAGGCAGTGTGGCTGGGCACGCCCGGGGACGGCGAATCCTATCGCCGCGCCGCCGCCGCCGGTCTGCCGGTGGTGGCCATGGACTTCGACCGGCCGTGGCGGGTCTCCACCGTGAGGATGCTGCGCAAGTTCGTCCGCGACAATCAGGTGGAAGTCATCGACGCCCATGTCACCCGCGACGCCAAGACGGCGCTGACCTGCCTCGACCTGTGCGCCGTGGTGCGCTCGCGCCACGTCAACCAGCCGCTGAAGCCGTCCATCATCCGCCGGCTGCAATGGCGCCTGGGCGCCGACCACATCATCACCGTGGCCGAATGCACTCGGCGCGACCTCGTTCACATCGGCCTGATCGACGAGCGCCGCTCCACCTCCATCGGCGGCTGGGCCGACGAGCGCTTCTTCGAGTTGCCCGACCCGGTCGCCACCCGGGCCCGCCTGCGCGCCGAACTGGGCCTGCCCGACGACGCTTTCGTGCTGGTCTGCGTCGGCATGATCCGCCCCGACAAGGGCCAGGACCATCTGCTCGACGCGCTGGCGCTGCTGGCCGAACGTGGTCATCAGCCGCATCTGGTGGTCGTCGGCTCGGCCACCTCGGAGTGCGCCGACTACGAGGCCAGGCTCAGGCGGATGGCGGCCGGCCGGCGGGTGCTGTTCACCGGCTACCGCGACGACGTCTCGGAGCTGATGCAGATGGGCGACGCGGTGGTGATCCCGTCGCTGACCGAGGCGCAGCCGCGCGTCGCCGTCCAGGCCTTCGCCACCGGCAAGCCGGTGGTGGCGAGCTGCGTCGGCGGCGTGCCCGAGATCGTCATCGACGGCGAGACCGGCTGGCTGGTGCCGCCGGCCGACCCCGAACGCCTGGCGGCGGCCCTGGAGCGGCTGCTGACCGATCCCGCCACCTGCGCCCGGGTCGCCGCCGGCGCGCGGCGCATGGCGGAAAAGGCGATGCGCTTCGACCACCGCATGGAGGAGACCCTGGCCATTTATCGCACTGCCATGGACCGCGCCAAGGCCCGCGCCTTTCCGCCCTACCTGAAGCGCCACCCATGACCTCGCTCTCGGCCCTGGTGACCGCCCGCAACGAGGAGAAGCGGCTCGGCCCCTGCCTGGAGCGGCTGGCCTTCGCCGACGAGATCGTGGTGGTGCTGGACAAGTGCACCGATGGCACCAAGGATATCGCGCTGGCGCACGGCGCCCGCATCATCGAGGGCGCCTGGGACGTGGAGGGCGACCGGCGCAACGCCGGCATCGCCGCCTGCACCTCCGACTGGGTGCTGGAGGTGGATGCCGACGAGCATGTTCCGCCCGACCTGGCCGCCGAAATCCGCCGCGTCATCGCCACCACCGCCTTCGACTGGCACGAGATCCTGGTGGATAACTATGTCGGCGAACGGCTGGTGCGCCACGGCTGGGGCGCCTCCTACGGCAAGCCGGCCTATCCCGGCCTGTTCCGCAAGGGCGCCAAGACCTGGGGCCGCGACCGCGTCCATCCCCGGCTGGAATGGACGGGGCGGAAGGGACCGATGCTGACCTGCCGCATCAACCACTACGTCGACAAGAACATCTCGGACATGATCCGGCGGCTGGACAGCTATTCCTCGGCCCGTGCCCGCGACCTGCGCGAGCGCGGCGAGACCTGGGGCTCGACCGCCAGCAATGTCCGCCGCATGGTCAGCCGCTTCTTCAAGTGCTACGTGGCGCGGAAGGGGTGGAAGGAAGGCGGCTACGGCTTCATCATCGCGGTGTGCGCCGCCCTCTACCCCATGCTGTCGCACCTCAAGGCCAAATACGAGAAGGAGTGACCGGCATGGCCCGTATCGTCATGGCCGACGACGGCATCCGCTTCGACGGCCGCACCCTCGAAGAGCGGCCGCTGGGCGGCGCCGAGACCTCGTTCATCGAGATGGCCAACGCCCTGGCGGCGCGCGGCCACGAGGTGCTGGTGTGCAACAAGTGCGACGCCGAGGTGGTGCACCGGGGCGTCACCTGGCGGCCGCTGGCGCAAGGGGTGCCCGACTCCGCCGACCTCTACATCCCCAATCGCGGCGACAAGCTGCTGAAACTGTGTCGGGGGGCCGGCCGCGTCATCTTCTGGATTCACAATCCCGCCGGCTACCTGCTGAAATGGCGCTACCAGTGGAAGCTGGCCTGGCGGCGGCCGGTGATCGTGTTTTCGGGGGCCAGCCACGCCTCGACCTATCCCGGCTGGGCCTTCGCCGGTGGCCGCGCGGTGGTGCCCTATGGCCTGACCGACATTTTCTGCCACGCCGCGGAGCGGCCGGTGCCGCCGCCCCGCGCCGTGTTCACCTCCAACCCCATGCGCTCACTGGACTGGCTGCTCGACCGCTGGGAAAGCCGCATCCGCCCCGTGGTGCCCGCCGCCGAGTTGCACATCTTCGCCGGCAGCGCCACCTACGGCACGGCGGGCGACGCCAAGGCGGCGCGAATGGGGCCGGTGCTGGAGCGCGCCGCCGCCATGGCGCCGCTGGGGGTGGTGCTGCGCGGTCCGGTGCCCAAGTCGCAGTTGGTGGAGGAACTGGCCCAGGCCCGCGTTCAGCTCTACCGCGGCGACATCGGCGAGACCTTCTGCTCGGCGGTGGCCGAGGCCCAGGCCATGGGCGTGCCCGGCGTCATCGAGGACATCGCCTGCATGAAGGAACGTATCCGCCACGGGGAGACCGGCTTCGTGGTCAAGGGCGAGGATGCCTTCGCCGAATCAGCAATTCGCTTGTTGGCCGACGACGCCTTGTGGCAGGTCCAGCACCGCAACTGCCTCGACCACCAGCGCCACTGGCGGTGGACCCACGCCGCAGTGGAGTTCGAGCGCATTGCCGGATTGGCCTGACGGCGCCGTATTTTCGTTTTGCAACCGCCCCGCCGTTCTCTTAGGTTGAGCCGATGAAGCGCACGCGGGTCCTGATCAATTCCATTCATGCCAAAAGCGGCGGCGGGGTGACCTACATCACCAATATCTTGCCGCATCTCTGCCGCATCGAAGACCTGGATATTCACGTCGTCATCCAGGAGGACCAGAAATATCTGGTCGAGAGCCTCTGCCCCAACACGGCGCTGCACGTGCTGCCGACTTGGTCGCGCATGTCGACGGTGACGGTGCAGGAGCAAGTGGTGGTGCCCTGGCTGGCGATGAAGATCGGCGCCGACGTCATCTATTCGCCGGCCAATTTCGGCCCGCTGCTGTCGCGCCACTCGGTAATCCTGCTGCGCAACGCCTTCGGCGTCGCGGCGCTGGAGAGTGACTTCAGCAAGAAGCTTTATTGGCAGGCGGTGTTCTGGCTCAGCCAGGCATCCTTTGCCGTCTGCAAGCGCGCGATCACCGTTTCGGGCTACGCCAAGCAGATGTTCCTGGAGAGCTTCCAGAGGAAAGACGATGACCGCATCTCCATCATCCACCACGGCGTCGGCCCTCATTTCAGTCCGCCGGCATCCATTGAGCAGCGCGAGCCGCTGACCCTGCTGGCGGTGGGCGACATCTACATCCAGAAGAACTATCCCGCCCTCATCGAGGCGCTGCAGTTCCTGCGCCACAGCTTTCCCGCCATCAAACTGTTCATCGCCGGGGCGCCGCTGGATACCGGGCACATGGCCGGCTTGCAGGAACAGATCGAAATCTGGGGTCTGGAGAAGAACGTGCAGTTCCTGGGCCGCTGCTCGCCCGACAAGCTGGCCGAGCTTTACCGCAAATGCACCGTCTTCGTATTCCCCTCCACCGTTGAGACCTTCGGCAACCCGGTGGTCGAGGCCATGGCATCGGGCTGCGCCATCGCGTGCTCGGATGCCGCGGCCATGCCGGAACTGGTGGCCGATGCGGCACTGCTGTTCAATCCCGATGATCCCGAGGACATCGCGATCAAGGTGGAGTCACTGCTGGTCGACGCCGAATTGCGCCGCGACATGACGGCCCGTGCCCTCGAACGGGCGCAGCAGTTCTCGTGGGAGAAGACCGCACAACAGACCGCCGCCCTGCTGCGCCAGGTGGTTTAGCTCCACTGTGTCAGAAGATGTGGGGGTTGAGGTCTTGGCCGTTGGCAACAGGGACACCGTGGCAATCGCGTCCCCATCGCCAAACTTCCCTACACCATGGCATCGGATGCCGGTCATGCCCTATGCGGGGGTGACGCCAGAGGCACGACCCCGCCATTCGCCGGCATCTACTATGACCGACCGGGAGTGCGGACCTTCAGCCTGAGATCTTTGGGCAACTTCGATGTGTCGACCATCGCTAGTCGATACGGCGGGGGAGGCCATAAGAATGCGGCCGGCTTCACCAAGCCCCTTGGGTGGGAAGGCGACCCAGACACCGTGCCGCGAACGCGTCGCTGGGCGGTGGACCGCCGATATGGGCAACGGAGAAAATGGGAGAATTGGAGAGGCCCGAGGCCTGGTCGGAGGCTCTCTCCGTTCCGGAGACACATGCGAATAGCGCCGGAACCCCGCGCCTTTCGGCGCAGGGTCTCGGAAAATCGCAGGTCATCAAGACTAGATGGCGGAGGGGGCAGTCTGGGGCGAACCGGTCTCCAGCGCCGGCTCCCTGATTTCCTGGGAAAATACAGGGAAATCCGAAGCCGAGTGGGCATAGGGCGGATCGCGGCTTGGGCGGAACCGGCACTTTCCCTCGTGCGGGCGGGAAATTCCCTGCGACGGGGAACAGGGAATTTGACGCTACTGATCAAGGAACGGGCGAAGCCTGTGGTCGATGCAGCTTGAAAGATATCGCCCGGCCAAGCCTCGTGTCATGCCCCGATGTCGTAGCCGTTCTTGGCCGCCTTCCGGGTCAGGCCTTCCTGCAGCGCCACCGAAGAGCCGCCGCCCGAGCCGATGCCGATCGCCGACAGCTTGGCCCGCTGGGTCGCCTGGGCGCTTTCAAGCAGGTTGACGCTCTGCGCCGGGGCCCGATGGGTCAGCTGCAACTGCAGTCCCTGCGCCGCCGAATGCGCTGGCAGGGGCGCACGGCTGGCGGCGGAGGCGGCCATGCCCATTTTCATGAAGGTCGGCGCCATCGGCGGCACGAAGTACGAGGCGACCGCCGCCCCCACCATTGGCGCCACCGTCGCCGCCACGCCGGGCTGCCGGCCCTCGCGGCGGGCTTGGATCGCCTCCATGGTCTGGAAGGTGGTCAGGTGCTGGCCCAGGTCCTGCCGCAGCTGCTTGTTGCGCAGTGACGCTTCCAGCGGCAGACCCATGGCGGCCGACTGGGCACCCTTCTGCAGCGACAAGGGGGAGCCGAGCGGCCCGGCCAGGGCCGTCGGGCTCAACGCTTCATTGCCGAAACCGCCCATGGCGGGCCTCCTTTTGACATGGCGCCCGAGCGGGCGAATGTTCCCGATATAGACCATTCACGTGAGCGAGGCAAGAACATATTCCTTGACAAATACCTGTGGCCTTGCATATGGTCCCATGGACGCCCCGGGGCAGTCCCGGCGCGAGCAGTCAAGGAGACCTTCCCATGGGTGGCTTCGCCTCTAGCGAAATGCCGGATGTCGCCGAGGCCATGCCGGCCACCATCGGCGCCGGAACGGACGACGCGACGGAAATCCAGCAGATGCCGGAGGGCGACTTCTCCGGATCCGATGTCCCTACGGGCGGCTACGACCCGGCCTTCGAGCCCAACGTCTCCGCCGCCGCCGACTTAATCCGCTGGACCATGCCGGAGGACGGCCTGTTCGGCAACATCGGCATGCCCGACAGCGGCATGAACGCAGAGCCGGGCAGTCAGGCCGGCGGCCTGCTGGACATGCCGGAGAGCCTGCCGCAGCAGACCGTCGAACCTGACCCGCCGCTTAAGGCCGAGGCGCGCGGCTACCATCCCTACGGCGTGGCGGGCGCCAGGCCAGAGGCACTGCCGAAGGAGGACAATCCGGCGCCGAAACTGAAGCAGGAAGAACAAAGCGTGATCACTGGGCTGTTCGGCCCGCCCAATGAAAAGCAGGCCAGCAGCCTGTTCGCCCACACTCCGCCAAAGCGCCAGACCAGCCTGCTGGAGAAGCTGGGGGTGCCGCCCGCGGCCAACATGCTGCTGAAGGCCGCCGCCGAGGGCCTGCCACCCGGCGCCAAACTGAAACCCTTCGCCGGGGCGCTCACCGCCAAGGTGGCGGAGCCGCGCGATCCCTTCCCCGGCCACACCATCACCCCGATCGGCGCCGACGAGCACCAGGGCTGGGCCGGCGGGCTGGCGCGGACCGGCGACTTCCGGGTGGCGGTGCCGACCTTCGCCCGTGCCGTCGCCGACTACGGCGACCAGGGCCGCGGCGACGTCGCCGATGTGCTGGGGCGCCTGGGCGAGCTTGATCCCGCCAAAGCGGCCGACCTGCAGGGCCAGCTGGCCGAAGCCACCGGTGAGCACCTGCCCTTCCGCCTGGCCCCGTTCGGCGAGGGCTTCGATGGCTCCGAACCGGCGCCAAAGGTGCCCGAGGCGCTGACCGTGCCCGGCGGCGACAACCCCTTTGCCGATCGGGGCCACAGTATCGACGAGGAGGGCATCCAGGCCCACGACCGCATGGCCGAGGCCTGGGCCGGCACCACCGACTTCGGCGACGTCCCGGGGCAATTGGGGCAGGTGATCCAGAACAACGGCGACCAGGGTCGCGGCGACGTCGCCGACCTGCTGAGCCGGTTGCACCAGCGCGATCCGGCTTCCGCCGCTCACCTGCAGGATGCCATCGACCATGCCGGCGGCGGGAGGGTGCCGTTCGCCGATGGCGAGGATACGCCGGAAGGCGAGCAATTGGCCTACATGAGGAACCCCTGGGAAAAGAGAGACCTCATCCTCGAAGGGGGATTCGGCGGAGCGGCTGCGGCAGGCACCATTGAAATGGGGAAGCTGCTCGAGGCGCTGGGAAAATCCGCCGTCGAATTGCCCGAGCTGCCGGGCAATCCGCCCTTGCTTCCGGATATGGAACTGACCCTGCCCGACATGCCGGACATTTCGGCGCCGCCGCCAAGCCAGCCCGCACCATCGTTGCCGCCGAACCCTGGCCTTGACCCCTCGAAACCGGGACGCTCAGGCACCGACCTGACCCCGCCGCAAGTCAAGATCGAGGGCTATGGAACACCGATCATCGATCCCGAACGCCCGAACATTCTCATCTTCCCGGCGGAACCGGAAGACCCCGACGCCAACATCATCGAGCGCCGCGGCAATGCGGCCACCAAGGCCGACATGGATCGCTGGCGGGACGAGCTTCTGCGAGCGAATCCTGGATGGACGCATGTGCTGGGCGGCAGGGAGCAAGAAACCGGCAAGGAATTGAAGGAGTACCATATCCCAGGGCGTGGTGTTGTCTGGAATAACCCGCACCCGGGCGGCGGATACACAGATATGACATTCCAGACACCGGATGGCCGGTTCGTCCACGTTCAGACGGTGGATGTCGATCCGCGGACGGGAAAGCCGACCAGCCGAGAGCTTGAGAATGCCGAACGCATCCGTAGATTATTGGATCATGACTTCGATAAGGACGACAACAAAGTCCATCATGATGTCGTACTAGTACCTAAGCGCTGGCAGCTAAAATCCCCTTGACGCAGTCGGAACAAACTGCCAACCATGGGGAATGAGCTACCGCCGAGACGGGTACTTTAGGCTATGCCATGTCGCGTTGACCGTGAGGGATGAGCTGGCCTTCAGCCGCGCCCTCACGGAGCGGTTCGGTAAGTTATATTGCATCCCATTCTCGCCTTATCCCTGCGAAGACGTGCCGATGACGCATCTCATCGGCGCGCTTCCAGTGGACGACATGTATATCTGCGTAGCAGCCGGAGATTGGGAACCCACCGTTCGGCCGATTTTTGTATTTGACAGATTGCTGGGTTATAGTCGGCGATGGTCACCTTTCCATTTTCGCTACACCCGCTGCTATTGGGTAGACGGGCTGCCAAATTCCAAATACTCATTCGACCCGCCATATCTTATCGGACAGCGAGTGGAGGGCTACGTTCCCCACTTTGACCCGTTGCGCGATGCAATAGATACTTTTCTGGGCGATGGATACCGGTGCCTCGGTAAGGCCGGCCGTGGCCGAGCGCGGGCCAGCGGGAAAGTATGGGGACACGATGCCATCCGCGACGCACTCGCCCGTGGTCCTCGCGGATCCATCGAAGGGTGGTACCGTCCAGAAGAGAAGTGGAAATTCCCGCACAACAGCCCTTACTACCGTGATGAGCTGTGGGACGACGACCCTTCGACCATACGCCCCTTGGTCATTCGTGGTTCTAAGGAACCGGTCCACCGCACCACCCCCGCCGAGTACAATGCCTGGCGCGCATCCCAGCCGAAGGAAACCCCGAAGGTCCGGACCTCGAGCGCCCGCAGTAAGCTAAGCAATCTGCGTATCGATCCGAGCGACTGAAGGACAGGGCAATGGGGGCGAAGCTGAAACCGGTCACCTTCTGGAACGCCATCAGCTTCCGCATTCCCGAGCAGTGGCAGTGCATTCGCGAGCCGGAAGGGCACTGGGGTTGCTACGACACGGACAACGACACTGGCACGGTCTGGGTCGATTTCGATATGTTCCGGGCGCCCGAGGGCGAGCAACCAAGTCCCATCAATCTCTTCGAAACCGCTATTAGCGAGGGAATGGCGACTTCGATCGAGTTTCCCGACGGCCGCCGCGCCGTCAATGTCGTCAAGCGCGGCTACGACCACGGTTCGCCCGAGGAACTCCTTTTCTCGCACTGGCACCACCTGGGCACCAGTGGACCGTATTTTGGCGTGGTCCACCTGACCTTCGTCACGCCCGTCGAATTGCTCACCGGCCCCAACTACCAAGTCGGCTGTGAAGAACGCTGACCCTGGCGGTTTTCCAGGGTTTGATGGCCCGTTGGAGTAATCGCGAATTGCCGG
>CAJANL010000198.1 GCA_903941105.1 uncultured Rhodospirillaceae bacterium | reverse complement strand
CCAGGTCAATCCGAAGTAGATTGGTATCAAAACCAATTTAATACCAAAGCCATGGATCATCAAGCGGCCCTCATTGGCTTCTCCGAGAGTCCAGAGAATGTGGCCTTAGTCGGTAGTGCTATTGTTAATGGGATTTGGTTGGGGTGAGTAATAACTAAAAAATAAAAATGAAGGCAGATCCCACATTCTCGTTAGCTGGTACTTGGCAATTTAATCCCACATCCACGCCAGCAGCTTTAGTTGATTTTTATTCAACTATACATTTGGGTTTAGCAAAATCTCAAGGGGTGGTTTTGGGTGGCTGGGCGATTCCAAGCGCTACTTTATCTGCGCCTCTGAAAACCACTGTTGCGATCTTAGATCAAAATCCAGATGGAACCTTAAAGCTAAATACATCTCAATATATTGGGGATGTAAGCACCAATGGAGTTGGTTCGATTATCGTGACAGACTTTAACCGCGATGGGGCGGATGATATTTTTATTGCGCCTTACAATGAGCGGCCATTTGCTAATGTGCCAACGATAGTCTATCTCTCGGATGGTGTTGATCGTTATACAAAATTAATACTTCCAGACGCTACAGAGGCGCACAGTGCCATCTTGACAAGTCTTAACGGCATCCCAACGATTGTCACTACTGGCTACGGTAATTTGATTGATTCATTTTTCCAATTTAACAATCAAATGAACACGTTTGATATTAAGCAATGGGAAAACAGTTCAATTGGAAAACTGCTAGGATCGTCGGCGACACTTGGAGATTTTTTGGGAAATGGTCAAACCGAGCTTGTAGTAGTTGACACTCATCCTTTAAATAATTGGGATGCTTACTCCGCGAGTCAAATCGTTTTATACGGATTGAATGAAAGCTCACTTAATTTAAATCAGACGTATGTTTTACCTACACCATACTTTACCAATAACCCTAATTATCCCGGTAGAGATACGCATCAATACCGAGTATGGGCCGAGGACTTTAATGAGGATGGCAGGCTCGATTTGCTAGTAGCCGAGTCGACAAGTGGCGATTGGACCACCCAATCCTTGCCAAACTCATCCAAAATTCAGATGCTGCAAAATCAAGGTAATTTCGTATTTAAAGATGTGACCGATGTATTGGGTTCAGCTTACCTAGCAACTACAAATAATGTGGATTACTCAACCCAAATGGTTGATTTGGATGGTAGTGGAATTAAAAGTTATCTCTTAGGAGATTCTCCTCTGGGGCCGACCAATACCCAAAGCAATTACTTATTGCTAAATGACGGAACGGGCCATCTTTATGCAGCACTACATGATGAGTTTGTCACTTGGGGTGTAAATGTCAAATCCTATTTGGTGACGCAAGGGATTCAATATAACGCAACACTATCTCCAAAGTTTATTGCCTATCAATTGAGTGGCGGCGCGATAAATTATGTTGCTGATGTAGCTACAGGTGATGGTGTGACGCAAGCTTTGGTTAATGTGCCTGTGCAATACAACCTCGCCACCGATTTCACCCAACACATCACCATTTCTGACCGCAATAATTCGATGCTCATGCGCACCTGGGCAGGTAATGATCGGTTTTACGACACCAATGCCAATAGCGCTGCTGCCCACCTTGATGGTGGCTTAGGAAGAGATACGGCAGTTTATTCAGGTGCACATTCTCAATACCAAGTAAGTGGATTAGCAAGCGCTGCATTTGAGATTCAATTAGCAGCTGCCAATACCGTCCTTAGCAAGGTCGATGACACCCTCACCAACATCGAACGCCTCTCCTTTACCGATGGCACCCTCGCTCTGGACATTGCCCCAGGACAAAACGCCGGAGAAGTCTATCGCCTGTATCAAGCAGCCTTTGCTAGAACCCCAGATCTGCCAGGGGTTAAATATCACTTAAATGATTTGGATGCCAATGGTCTTCCTCTATGGCAAATCGCTTCTAT
>CAJANL010000197.1 GCA_903941105.1 uncultured Rhodospirillaceae bacterium | reverse complement strand
ATTTTCTGGTCCACCGTCAAACTTTCCCCGGCATTGGCGTGGATTTTGGCGATGGTGGTGTCGCGTTCGGCCTTGAGGATGTTTTCCATCTTCATGGCCTCGATGACGGCCAGGGGCTGGCCGGCCTTGACGGCTTCGCCTTCGGCGACGTCGAGGCGGACCAGCAGGCCGGGCATGGGGGAGAGCAGGTATTTGCTCATGTCGGGCGGCGCCTTGAACGGCATCAGCTTGTGCATGCGCGCCGCGTGGCGGGTCATCACCAGCACGTCCGAGCGGGTGCCGGCGTGGAACAGGCGGTAGGCGATGCCGAGGCGGTCGATCTGGACCACCACCGGGCGGCCGTCGATGGTGGCGGCGAGCAGCGGCTCGACGATGGACCAATCGGTGAGGATCACCGTCTCGCGGCCGTCTTGCACCACGCGGTAGCCGCCGGCCACCGGGTAGGTCTCGACGTCGAAATAGTGGCCGCCCAGGGCCACCGTCCACTGCTCGGGGCTTTTCAGCTCGTGGCCGGGGAACTGGCCGGAGATCTTGTTGTTGCGCTCGTTGATGCGGCGCTTCACCGCGGCGGCCACCACCACCAGGATGTCGCGCACCGCCTCGGAGGGATCGGTGGCCTGGAAGCCGTCGGCGTATTCCTCGGCGATGAAGTTGGTGGTGATGCGGCCGTCGACGAAGCGCTGCTTGCCCATCAGGGAGGCCAGGAACGGGATGTTGTGGCTGAGGCCGCGGATGTAATACTCGTCCAGCGCGGTGCGCATGTGGCCGATGGCCTCGTCGCGGGTGCGGCCCCAGGTGATCAGCTTGGCGATCATCGGGTCGTAGAACATGCTGATCTCGCCGCCCTCGGCGACGCCGGTGTCGACGCGGACATGGGCGCTCTCGGCCGGCGGGCTATAGCGCACCAGCCGGCCGGTGGAGGGCAGGAAGTTGCGGAAGGGGTCCTCGGCATAGACGCGGGATTCCATGGCCCAGCCGTCGAGCTTGATGTCCTCCTGCCGGAAGGGCAGCTTTTCGCCGGCGGCGACGCGGATCATCCACTCCACCAGGTCGAGGCCGGTGATCATCTCGGTGACCGGGTGCTCGACCTGCAGCCGGGTGTTCATCTCCAGGAAGTAGAACTCGCCGGTGGCGCCGCCGACGATGAATTCCACCGTGCCGGCCGACTTGTAGTCGACGGCGCGGGCCAGGGCGCAGGCCTGCTCGCCCATGGCCTTGCGGGTGGCGGGGGTCAGGAACGGCGACGGCGCCTCCTCGATCACCTTCTGGTGGCGGCGCTGGATCGAGCACTCGCGCTCATGCAGGTAAAGCACGGCGCCCTGGCCGTCGGCCAGCACCTGGATCTCGATGTGGCGCGGCTGCTCGATGAACTTCTCGACGAACACCCGGTCGTCGGCGAAGGACGACTTGGCCTCGTTGGTGGCCGAGACGAAGCCCTCGCGGGCCTCGGCGTCGTTCCAGGCCAGCCGCATGCCCTTGCCGCCGCCGCCGGCGCTGGCCTTGATCATCACCGGGTAGCCGATGTCGTGGGCGATGGTCACCGCCTCTTCGGCGTCCTTGATGACGCCGAGATGGCCGGGCACCGTGTTGACGCCGGCGGCGCGCGCCAGCTTCTTGCTCTCGATCTTGTCGCCCATGGCGAAGATGGCGTGGCCATCGGGGCCGATGAAGGTGATGCCGGCCTCGGCCAAGGCCTCCTGGAAGGCGCGCCGCTCGGACAGGAAGCCGTAGCCGGGATGCACCGCCTCGGCGCCGGTGGCCTTGCAGGCGGCGACGATCTTCTCGATCACCAGATAGCTCTGGGCGCTGGCCGCCGGGCCGATATGCACCGCCTCGTCGGCCAGCAGCACGTGTTGCGCGTCGCGGTCGGCGTCGGAATAGACCGCCACCGTCTTGATGCCCATCCTCTTGCAGGTCTTGATGACCCGGCAGGCGATCTCGCCGCGATTGGCGATCAGGATCTTCGAGAACATCGTCGGTCCCCCTTGCTGGTCCGCGAAGCGGAATAATCTTTATTCAGACACAGATGAACGCAGGTAAACTCAGATAAGGAAGATGATGAAATTCATCTGTGTTCATCTGTGTCCCAAGCCTCCTACAGCGGCATGTTGCCATGCTTGCGCGGCGGGTTCTTCAGGTCCTTGTCCTTCAGCATGGCCAAGCTGCGGCAGATGCGCTTCCTGGTGTTGCTCGGCATGATGACGTCGTCGATGAAGCCGCGATGGCCGGCGATGAACGGGTTGGCGAATTTCTGGCGGTATTCCTCGGTGCGCTCGGCGATCTTGACCGGGTCGCCGATGTCGCCGCGGAAGATGATCTCCACCGCGCCCTTCGGCCCCATCACCGCGATCTCGGCGGTCGGCCAGGCGAAGTTGACGTCGCCGCGCAGGTGCTTCGAGCTCATCACGTCATAGGCGCCGCCATAGGCCTTGCGGGTGATGACGGTGATCTTCGGCACGGTGGCCTCGGCATAGGCGTAGAGCAGCTTGGCGCCGTGCTTGATGATGCCGCCGTATTCCTGGCTGGTGCCGGGCAGGAAGCCGGGCACGTCGACGAAGGTGACGATGGGGATGTTGAAGGCGTCGCAGAAGCGCACGAAGCGCGCCGCCTTGATCGAGCTGGCGATGTCGAGGCAGCCGGCCAGCACGATGGGCTGGTTGGCGACGATGCCGACGGTGCGGCCCTCCATGCGGCCGAAGCCGACCACGATGTTGCCGGCATAGCTCGGCTGGATCTCGAAGAAGTCGCCCTCGTCGACCACCTTGGTGATCAGTTCCTTCATGTCGTAGGGCTTGTTGGGATTGTCGGGGATCAGGGTGTCGAGCGACACCTCGACCCGCTCGGGCGAATCCTCGGTGGGGCGGACCGGGGGCTTCTCGCGGTTGGAGCGCGGCAGGAAGTCGATGAAGCGGCGCAACTGCAGCAGCGCCTCGACGTCGTTCTCGAAGGCCAGGTCGGCGACGCCCGAGCGCGTGGTGTGGGTCACCGCGCCGCCCAGTTCCTCGGCGGTCACCGTCTCGTGGGTGACGGTCTTGACCACCTCGGGGCCGGTGACGAACATGTACGAGCTGTCCTTGACCATGAAGATGAAGTCGGTCATCGCCGGCGAATAGACCGCGCCGCCGGCGCAGGGGCCCATGATCAGCGAAATCTGCGGCACGACGCCCGAGGCCATCACGTTGCGCTGGAACACCTCGGCATAGCCGGCCAGGCTGGCGACGCCTTCCTGGATGCGGGCGCCGCCCGAATCGTTGAGGCCGATCACCGGCGCGCCCACCTGCACCGCCTTGTCCATGATCTTGCAGATCTTCTCGGCATGGGCCTCGGACAGCGAACCGCCGAACACGGTGAAGTCCTGCGAGAAGACGAAGACCTGGCGGCCGTTGACGGTGCCGTAGCCGGTGACGACGCCGTCGCCCGGGGTCGACTGCTCCGCCATGCCGAAGTCGTGGCAGCGGTGCTCGACGAACATGTCCCATTCCTCGAAGCTGTCCTCGTCCAGCAGCAGCTCGATCCGCTCGCGCGCCGCCAGCTTGCCCTTGGCATGCTGCGACGCGATCCGCTTCTCGCCACCGCCCAGACGGGCCCGGTTCCGCTTCTCTTCAAGTTGGCGAAGAATGTCATGCATGGCGATTTTCCCCTCGGTCCCACCCGTTCGGTCAGGGGTTTGCAGATACCATTCAAGGCATAGGGGCGGCTACCGAAAAAGGGTAAGCGACAACAGCCGTTCGGCAGAGTCGATGTCGCGGGCGAGGGCGGCGCGGCGGTCGGCCGCCTCGTAGTCCTCGCCCCATTGCTCCATCTGGTAGGTCTCGTCCAACTGCGACGCCTCGAAGGTCTCGGCGCCGGTCAGGCGGCCCTCGGCCAGGGCGATGGCCAGCACCAGGGAACCGGTTGCCGCCGTGGCGGCCTGCGCCACCGTTAGTCGCCACAGGTCGTAGGAGT
>CAJANL010000196.1 GCA_903941105.1 uncultured Rhodospirillaceae bacterium | reverse complement strand
GAATTCGCCGATGGCCGCGTGCATCTCCTTGCGCCCGGCATTGGTCTTCAGCACCGTCTCGAAGCCGGCGGCCTTCAGCTCGGCCGCCATGGCGCGGGCGTCATTGGCACCGTTGTCGAGACGCTTGAGCGACTTGTACGAGTCGTTGCCGATGATCAGGGCGACACGACGTTCCTCGACCGCCTGGGCCGGTCCGGATAACACAACGGTCAGCAGCATCGAGAGCCATGCAGCCCTGCGCACGACCGTGATAAATCTCCCGCTCATGGCAACGTCCTCGCAATGCGGAAGCCGGTATCGCTGTCGCGGCTTCGAAGGTCGTACTTGCTTCGCATGGAGGACCGCACGCCCTTCGGGGGACTGAACCAGGACCCCCCGCGATAGACAGGCGTGTCACAATTGCCCGATGTCCAGGCGCTGCCGTCGCTCGGTGCCCCGGCATAGCTTCCGTTGAAGCAATCGCCGGTCCACTGCCAGGCGTTACCCTGCATGTCGTAGAGGCCGAACGGATTGGGAGCGAAACTTCCCACCGGGGCCGGGTGCTTGTTGTCCCACTGGGTGCCGCAACCATCGCAATTGGCATGACCCACGCCGATCGCTTCGCCCCAGTATCGTGGCGTCGTCGTCCCGGCCCGCGCCGCATACTCCCACTCGGCTTCACTCGGCAGACGATAGGGGCCGCCGCCGCTGGTGGACACCGTGAGATGTCCCCGAACCTTGCCATTCAGCCATGTCACATAGGCTTGGGCATCGACCCAGCTCACCCGGACGACCGGACGGTTGCCTCGGCCCTGACCATCGTCGGAGGCGCGATATCCATTGCAGCCGCCATCGGCCAGGCAGGCATCCCACTCCGCGTAGGTCACATGGTATTTTCCCAGCGCAAAGGAGCGGGAAATGTTCACATGGTGCTGTGGACGCTCGGTCGTAGCGAGGTTGTCGGCGATCCCCAGGCGCGACGTCTCCGCTGCCGACGCCCCCATGATGAAGCTGCCCGGCGGAATCACCACCATCTCGGGGCAATTGGTGCAGTCACGGAATACCGAGCCCGGCGCCCGGACAGGAACTGGTGGCGGTGGTGCCGGTGCCGGAGGTGCCGGTGGCGGGGTGACCGCCGCAAGCTGCGTCTCCTTGTCCTTCCTGGCCTTGTAGGCAGAAACCTCCTCCAGGGTGTCGGTCACCACATAGCCAAGCGGGTTCCCCTTGCGGCTGACCAAGTACCAGTTCTCGCCCTTCACCCTGCCGGTCACCTGCACCGTGTCACCCTCGGCCAGGGTCGAGATCTGCTTGGCCTTGGGTTCCGGGAATTCACGCACATTGGCCTTGCGCCCCGCCACCATCTCGCGGTCCAGGGCGTCCAGCAGCGGCTCTGGCCTCGCGACCGCGCCCGGCGACAGCGAGGCCGTCTGGCCCCCCCTCAGTTCGCCGATCCGTCGTGTCGCCAGCCCGGCAAAGGTGCCGTTGGGAAACTGCGTGAGGTAGTCCTCGAAATCCCCGGCCTTGCGGCTGTCCTTGATGGACGACCAGAACAGGGCGTCCCGATCGGCGTTGCCGCCGGTGGCCGCCGGCGGCGCCACCGTCCCCTGCGGCCGGAAGTAGAAGTCCCCCTGCAATGAGGCCTGGGTCCACGGCACCTGCTTGCCGCCGGTCTTCTCCATGACGCCGTTGGCCGCCTTCTTGAACACCTCCTCGATCTTCAAGCCGGGCTGGCGCAGCGCCTTGACCAGTTCGCCGGTATAGACGCCATTGCCGCCCCGGTCGCCGTCCTGGGCAATCTTGCCGGGGCCGGTGGCGTAGGCGACGAAGGTACCGGTGGGGGCCGGAATCACCGCCAGGCCACGTGTGCCGCTGCGCCCCCCCTTGGGCAGGGGATTGTCGCGGCAGGCATCGAGGATGACGATGTTGAGCCGATTGCGGGCCGCCTCCATGGTCTTCATGACTTTGCCGATGTCGATGGCATCGGCGTCGAGGTCATCCTCGCCCTGAAGATCGGCATCCACCGGAACGAGGAAGTTCCGCTCCCCCGACTGGATGCCGTGGCCGGCGTAGTAGAACAGCCCCACCGAGCCCGAGGCCAGCTTGCCGCCGAATTCGCCGATGGCCGCGTGCATCTCCTTGCGCCCGGCATTGGTCTTCAGCACCGTCTCGAAGCCGGCGGCCTTCAGCTCGGCCGCCATGGCGCGGGCATCGTTGGCACCGTTGTCGAGACGCTTGAGCGACTTGTACGAGTCGTTGCCGATGATCAGGGCAACGCGACGTTCCTCGACGGCGCTGGCGGGGCTGATATTCAGCACCGTCAGCAACGCCACCACCCATACCGACCAGCGAACTGACACAGCGGCCCCCCGTTGGCACAACATTCAACTTCGAGGTTAACTTACCGTCCGGCCATTAGCGACTCATGATTCAAGGACGATGACCACCTTGCCATCCTTGATGAAATCGCCCCCGGCCGCGTTCACCGCGTCGATGGCCTTCGCGTCGGCCTCGCTGATGACGATCCTGTTGTCCTGGGTAATCTGGATTGCATTCAGGACGAGGGGGTTGCTTCCCGCCTGGGGCCGCTTGCGGGCGTCGGCGAGGGAACCGGCGTATTGCGCCGCACCGTCATTGGCCACCACCTGCCGCTTCACCCTGGCCACGTTGAACACAACGGTGCCGCCGGGGGTGACGATCTCGGGCCGCAGAACAGGGAGAAACGGCATCTTGCCGACACTGATCACCAATCCGGAATAGGCAGCCGGGCTGACCTCGGCCGGAGTCTCGGCGACCTGGGGAGGGGACTGTTGTGGTTGAGGCTGCGGCTGGGGCTGGGGCTGCGACTGTTGTTGGGGCTGTTGTTGGGGCTGTTGTTGGGGCTGGGGCTGCGCCTTGGACTTGGGTTGAGGCTTGGGCTTGGGCTGGGGCTGGGGCTTCGGCTCGGGCTGGAGTTGGGGCGCCTCAACCGCTGGCACTTCGGGCTTGATCACGGACGTGACCGTGGCGCGGGTTCCGGCGCAGCCCTTGCTGGCGGTGGTCAGGCAGATCTGCAGGGTGATTTCGGCCGCGCGGCTGCCGTCGTCCTGGGTCCACACGCGACGGCTGGTTTCACGGGCGCCATTCACCACCGCCTGCACGTGGGTGTCGACAATGTGACCGGACGCAACCGATCCGCCAATGGTGGTCGACGACGTTACCCGCACACCGCCCACCCGCTCGGCGAGCCGGGCATAGGCAGCCGCGCGGGCCGCCTCGACGGCCAACATCTCCTCCTGCACAGTATTACCCGAGCGCCGCGCGAAGCCGCGGCCGGTGGCCTCGACGACCCCCTTCTCCCAGTCGGTCACCGAGTGGGCGTCCTGCTGCCGCAAGGCCGAACCGGCCTCGTCCGCCACGGCCTCCAGCGAGGGCGGCAGCGCCGCCGCCATCCACAGCAGTGAGAAGATGATCCTGACTTTCATTCTGCTGCCCCCCGACAACCGTGCAGTGAACCTTACCGCCACTATCGGACGGACGCCATCATCCAGCAAGGACAGAGCTGGCCGGTATTAGTGACACATGATGTGACCGCCGGCCTCGGGTGGGTTCACTTGACCGCATTCCGAAATTGGAATATCAGTGCGGATGGTTCGCATTTGCATGTGAATTTCGGGTAAGGGGGGATTGTGGGATTCATTGCGTCGAGAGTGCCTGGACGGATTCGCCTCCGCGATCGTGCCTTGCGGAATGCCGGTCTGCATCAGAGGCTGGAAGCCGAACTGGCATCGTGGGATGACATGGTGTCGGTTGACGGCAACCGTTCCATCGGCAGCCTGCTGTTGATCTACGACGCGACCCGTACCGTACCGGCCTGGATGGAGGCTCGGATCGAAGCGCTGATGGCGGACATGGCCGGGACTGCCCTGGTATCGGTGAAGCCCCTCTCCGCCCCGTCCTCCGCCCCCCAATCCCGACGCCCGACGCTGCGACGCCTCAACCGCCATTCGAAACTGGGCATGGTGGCCAGCCTGGCCCTTTCCCTGGCAGCGGTGGGGGCGAGCAAACGCCTGCATGCGGCAACGGGGGCCATATATCTGGTTATGATGCTGATTCACATGGCGACACATCGCCGCCACCTCTTCAAGTAGACCGCCGCCTTGGACAACATCGACACCCTCCTGCGTCATACCGGCAGCCTGCGGATTGCCCACCATATCCCCGGGCGGATTCGGCTGAAGCTCCTCCCCGATATGGACGTCCAGGGGCCAGAAGCCGTGGCGACCGCAACCCGGCTTTCCTCGGCGTTGCATCAAACCCCGGGCATACGTTCCGTCAGCCTCAATCCGCTGGCACGGTCATGTACCGTGGAATACGACCCCTCGGTGATCCCGGCCGAAGCCTGGAGCGATTTTCTCAAGGGAATACAGACGCCGGCCGCGACCATTCTGTTGGACGCGCTCACCGCGGCGACGCGGGCGTCGGGAAATTGACCGCGTAATGAAAACAAATATTGGAAAGGGAGGCGACATGTATCCTTTGATCCCCTTCGCGGCCGGGTTGGTGGCCGGTGCTCTCGGCATCCGGCTGCTGAAGTCCGCCAAGACACCCAGCTTGGGTGGTGTCGCCGGTACGGCCAAGGAACAGCTCGGACGAGCCCAGGAAGGTCTCCGCCAGGCTACAGTCTCAAGCCTTTCCGCCATTGAGCAGTCCTCGGCGAGCCTGCGCGCCAGGTTGACGCCGGTATCGGAGACGGCCGAGGTACCGGCGCCAGATGCGGCGCCGAAGCGAGGCCAAGGCGCTGCCAAGCCGCCCCCCCCGCGCAAGGCGGTCCGCAAGAAGGGCGCGCCCCCTGCCGATACCACCGGGGCCGACTCGTGAAGCGGAAGAGGCGCAAGACAACGCCGGCCGAGGTCTCGGCCAACTTCACCCGCGGATTCGTCGCCACCGCACTGTTGACGGCGATTCAAGGCCGGCGCGGTGGCTTGGCGGGCCCTTCGGGCGCCAAGGTGCTGCGTTACGCCATGCAGGGTGGAACCGCGCTCGCCGCCGGTGCCGCGACCGCCACGGCCCTGCAGCGACGCAACTATACCGACGCCTTGGTGGCGGTGGCCGGCGGTGTCGCCAGCATGGTCGCCATCGAATACCTGTTCAACCCGCTTGGACAAGAAGAAGACAAGGAGACGTCCATTGGCTAAGAAGAAAAGCAAGAAATCCAAGGCCTGCAAGACCTGCGGTCAGGTTACGACCGGCGGGATGATGCCCCCCCAGGCGGGCGGCCTCTCCAGCCTGCTGCCGGCGGGGGGATCGGAACGGTTCCTGCTGGGTGCCGCCATCGGCGCTGCCGCGGCCTACATCCTGGGCGACGAGGCAATACGTGGCCGCCTGATGAAAGCCGGTCTTCGCCTCTACGCTGAATTGGCCGGCGGAATCGAGGAAATGAAGGAACAGATGGCCGATTCCAAGGCCGAACTTGCTGCCGAGCAAAGCGGCTGCCCATGAGCCGAGACGAGGCCTGGTTTGACGCGGCGGAAGTAGTCCACCGCGTGCCGGGCCGGGTGCGCCTTCGCTACCAGTGCCGGGCGCGGACACCGACCGATGCGGCCAGCATCGAGTGGGCCGCCACCGCCTTGGCGGGAGTGACCGGCGCGCGGGTCAATCCGGCCGTCCGCTCGCTGGTGCTGACCTTTGATCCCATGGCGACCAACGGCGAGGCACTGTGTCGAGCCGTGGTGGCGCTCAGAGCTCCGGCCGGGCAGCACACCACCACCGCCGCCGTCGTCGACGAGGGCCGCGGACGGGTGGCCTTGCGCCTCGCCAACCTGCTGGTCAGCGGATCGCTGCCCCGTCTGCTGCAACTGCACCTCTGTGCGGCGAGCGCTCTTCCCGTCATCCGGCATGCGGTGACCGATTACCGGGAAGGCGGCATCAGCTCTCATGGGCTGGAGGGCCTCGCTGTGGCCATTTCGCTGGCCCGCGGCGACTACACCGCCGCCAACACCACGACCTTCATGCTGGCGCTGGGGGAATACCTAGAGGGGACCATCGCCCGGCGATCGGACGATCTGCTGAAGCACCTGCTTCGCCCAGCCAGCAACGAGGTGTGGGTGATGCGAGACGGCACCGAGGTATCGACCCCGGCCGCCGAGCTGGCGGTGGGCGACACTGTCGTCGTCGGCACCGGCACCATCATCCCGGTGGACGGCACGGTCCTCGGCGGCGAAGCCACCGTCAACGAGGCGGCCATGACCGGCGAAAGCGTCTCCGTGGCCAAGGCGCGCGGGGATGGCGTGCTGTCCGGCACGCTGGTTGAGGACGGCCGCCTGGCGATCTACGCCGAGCAGGTGGGCGAGCGCACCGCAGCCGCCCGCATCGCCGACTACGTCCAGCAATCGCTGACCGCCAAGAGCGAAGCGCAGTTGGAAGCCTCCGCCCTGGCGGACCGCCTGGTGCCGCTGGTCCTGGGGACGGCCGGCGGGTCCTTCCTTCTTTCCGGCGACTGGCGACGCGCCGCCTCGGTGCTGCAGGCCGACTATTCCTGCGCCCTCAAACTGGCAACCCCGGTGGCCTTCAAGTCGGCAATGTATGGGGCCGGGCAATCGGGCATTCTGGTCAAGGGCGCCGGGGCGCTGGAGAAGCTGGCGCAAGCCGACACGTTCATCTTCGACAAGACCGGGACGTTGACCACCGGCTCGCTGCAGGTCACCGACGCCATCGCCTTCGACAAGACCTACAGCCCCGACGACATCATCAATCTCGCCGCATCGGTCGAAGAGCACTATTTCCACCCCCTGGCGATGGCGGTGGTCGCCGCCGCCCGTGAAACCCCAAAGCCGCACCACTTCGACCACCAAGAGGTCGAATTCATTGTCGCCCACGGCGTGGCCAGCGTCATCGAGGGCAAACGGATCGTCGTGGGCTCGCGCCATTTCGTCCAGGAGGACGAGGGCATCGACATCCACCCCTACAGCAAGACCATCGAGCGGCTCTTCCACGAAGGAAAGACCCTGCTCTACATCGGTTTCGGGGGGAAGCTGGTCGGGATATTGGCGCTGAAGGATTCGCTCCGCGCAAACGCTGCCGCCACGGTGGAACGCCTCAGGCGGCTGGGGGCAAAGCGGGTGCTGATGCTGACCGGTGACCATCGCGATCGCGCCGCCGAGATGGCCGAGATCCTGAAACTCGACGGCTTCCATGCCGAGCTTATGCCCGAGGATAAGGCTCGCATCGTCGACGAGCTGCGCCGTGAGGGGGCGCGCATCGCCTTCGTCGGGGACGGTATCAACGATGCGCCGGCGCTGGCCGGCGCCCATGTCGGCATCGCCATGCAGAAGGGTGCCGACATCGCGCGGCTGACCGCCGACGTCGCGCTGCTGGAGGACGACATCGCCCGCGTAGCCGACGCCAAGGCCATCGCCGGGGCCGCCATCGCCCGCATCGCCTCGAACTACCGACTGACGGTGGGTTTGAATACCGGCATCCTGGCCGCCGCGGCGTTGGGCGTCCTGTCGCCGGTCGCCACGGCAGTGCTGCACAACGGCAGCACCATCGCCATCCTGCTCAATGCCCTGCGGACTAAAACGAAATCTCCATTGCGGGTTTAGTGGCCGCCTGCCCCCGGATAGCGCCGAAGTGAGGGAAGCCTAATCCGCCCGGTGCAAGCCGGGCGGATTTGTCTATACTGCCGGAAGCCTGAATCAACGAGAGGGAGTATCATGGCGACCCAGGACAATCTGGCCGAAGCCTTCGCCGGCGAGAGCCAGGCCAACCGCAAGTATCTGGCCTACGGTGAGGCCGCGGCGAAAGATGGCCTGCCGCAGGTGGCCAAGCTGTTCCGCGCGGTGGCTGCCGCCGAGACCATCCACGCTCACGCCCACCTGCGGGCCATGGGCGGAGTGAAGACAACGGTGGAGAACCTCACCGCCGCCATCGCGGGCGAGAAGCACGAGTTTGAGGCCATGTATCCGGCCTTCGTCGCCGAAGCCGAGGCCGAAGGGAAGAAGGTGGCCGCCCTGTCCATGCGCAACGCCATGGACGTGGAGCGCATCCACCACGACCTCTTCGTCGACGCTCTCGATGCGGTGGGGGCCGGCCACGACCTGCCCGAGGGGGGCATCCACGTCTGCGCGGTGTGCGGCCACACCGTGATCGGGGAGGTCCCCGACCACTGCCCGGTATGCAAGGCGAAGAGCACGAAGTACAGCGAGATCGCCTAGCCGTCTGGCCGACCGGAAGACGGGGCTTCCCGCGCAAACGGGAAGCCCCTGTCCATCAGAACTCGAAGCTGTGCTTGATCCGGGCGCCAATGGTCCGCGAAATGGCGCCACCATCTTCAATATACCCGTAGGCAGTGTCCACGGTGATGCCGTCGACAAAGGCATACCCCAGTCCGACCTGCCAGAACGTGTCATTGACGGGTGACGCCGGATCCTCGCCCTCGGGCCCTGCCTGACCGATATATCGCCGTCCCCTGGTGAACGAGGCGTTCCAGCGGTCGTAGCCGAAGCCGATCCCGGCGGTCAGGATGTCTTCACTGATCCCGTTGCCGCCGGTGGCCTCGTTGAAACCGCTGGCTCCATCGGCGTGGACGAATTCGGCCATCGGCCGCACCGAGAACCCGGCTTCGAACGCCTTTTCCCACTCGGCACCGATCGCCCAGGCTCGCTGGCCCTTGGCATCGTTCTCACCCGCCTTCTGCCGCAGGAACGAACCCTTGATGTGCAGGTCCGGCAGGCCGCGGATATCCTCGACATCCACCACCGCCGACCAATTGGACAGGCCGGCGGTGTTGCCCGGACCACCATCGGCGAGGCGTAGCGTGCGGCGCTTGGTGAAAGCGGTTTCGGCAAGGGTGGTGCGGTCCCGGGTGAACAGACTGACCGCCACCCCGAGCTTCACAGCCCCCTTGAACTGGAATTCCGTGGCGGCGCCTACACCCAGGCGTTCCGCCAGTTCGTAGTTTTCCAAGTACGTGTCGCCAAAGAGCCCCGGCGCGTCGTCGGGCCCGAAGCCGAAGGGAGCGGTGAACTTGCCGGCATTGAACGTCACGCCGCCGACCTCATAGACGCCCTGCAAGGTGGAGACATAGGCCCCCTCATGGGCGAAATACTGGTTGTCGCCCACCTCCCGGCTGTGGATCTGCTCCAACTTTGCCCCGAATTCAAAACTGAGATTCGGTGCCGCCTTGATGACGAATTCCGGTTCAATCTCGGCATAGAGGTTGTTGCCATAAGAGGTGTAGTCCTTGGCCCCTTCCCGCAGGGCATAGTCGTTCTGCAATCTGGTGGTCACCTTGCCGAACACGGGAATGCCGCCCAAGTCGGCGGCCGCCGCCGTTCCAGCGGCGGCGAGCATCAGGGCGGCGGCGCAGGTGCTCTGCTTGAGGATTGCACCGGCCATCTCAGTAGCCCCCCTTCTTGCCGGCGCTGCCGACGAAGGTGAAGTCCCATGCGACAGAGAAGGGCTCCCACCACTTTCCGACGCCGGTTTCCTTGTCGGTGTGGCGCTGGAAGCCGTGGCTGGCCGGGGAGATGGTGTAGGCGACATGGTACTTACCTGGGCCGCTCATCTTCACGTTAGACCCATAATGCGGACCGTCGGAGGCGACCATGGCGTCGAAGGTCCCAGCCGACTTCCAGTCGGTGCCGGTCTTGGTCAGCACATACTCGACCTTCAAATAGGGGATCCACTCGCCTTCCCCGAAGCCGTTGTTGTTCCCCTTGAGCCCCTTGATGTCGGCTTCCAGATGGATGTCGGTGTTATCGTGGTGGGCGTGGTGCGGCTCCATCTTGACGGCCTGAAGGTAGACCGCGGCGATCTCCATCCCATTCATTTCGACCGGCTCGCCGATCGGACGTTCACCGGCCGCGGCCATGCCCCCCAGCACCAGCATCGGAACAGCGGCAAACACTGCACGTTTCTTCATGTCTTCTTTCCCCTTCCCGGAGCGACATGCGATTGCGTCGCATTATCACAATAACTGCAAACTGCACCCGTTCGAGTAGGCGTGGGTCTCGCCCAGGCCTAAGCCAAAGGTGCGGAAGACCCACCCATTATCGCGGATCCGCTAAATTAACAAGCTGATTTTGCGGATGAGTCGCATTTGCATATACGGAGGCTTTCTGGTGGGAAAGCCGCCAAATTCCGAGCCTGGGACCACACCGGACCGCCGCCGAAGGTGGCGACGCTGCGCCCCTCCCCCCTTCTCCAGCAAGGTTTCGACGACTATCGGACGCTGCGCGGCATCAGGTTCCACCTGAATGGTCACCGTGCCGGCAAGGCAGTCAGGCGATGGCGAGTGAAATCGGCCCGGCCTTCGAGCCGGTCGGCAGCCGGGACATCTTCGTCGAGCCCGTCCCTTTGAAGGTCGTGCCCTATCGCTCCCATATGGTGCAGCCATCGGACAGGTCGACCCACGTGGTATGCACGTGGAAGCGAAGTGAGTCAGCCGAAATGGCCATGACAGGCCCTTTCGACGAACCGCCCACCGCCGCGAGAAGAGAGGAAAGACCTAACAGGGTGCGGAAAAACGCTTCCCGCCGCCCTTCATCTCGTCACCCCGGCGAAGGCGGGGGGTCCATGTTGGGGCAAGGGCTGGCATTTGCCCCCATATGCTGTGCTGCCGGACGCATGGATTCCCGCCTTCGCGGGAATGACGAAAGGAACGTTGAGTTTTTCCGCACCTTGCTAAACTGGCTCTGCCCCCACCGCATCGTCGCCGCAGCAGACGACGCGGTTCTTGCCGGATTGTTTGGCGGTGTACATGCGCTGGTCCGCCCGTTCCACCAGCTCGTTCCACTGCATGGCGCCATCGCACAGTCGCTCGGCGATGCCGATGGAGGCGGTGAGCGGGCCGCCGTCGGGGCGGAGGCCCAGCCCGGCGTCGCGCAGGCGGGCCATGGCGATACGGGCACCTTCGACATCGGTGTTGGGCATCACCGCCAGGAATTCCTCGCCGCCCCAGCGCACCAGGATGTCGCCGCGGCGCAGCACCTTCTTCAGGCTGGACGAGGCGGTGCGGAGGGCACTGTCGCCCTCCTCATGGCCGTAACGGTCGTTGATGGACTTGAAGTCGTCAAGATCGACGAAAGCCAGCGACAATGCCGCGTTGCTGCGCAGCGCAGTGATGAATTGCTGCGCCACCATCTCTTCGCCGACGCGGCGGTTATAGGCCCGCGTCAGGCCGTCATGGGATGACTGGTCCACCAACTGGCTCATGAAGTGCAGCTGGCTCATGCCGGCCAGCGCCGACACCATGGCCAGCAGCAACAGCAGCCACAACGCGCCGAGATGCGAGGCAAAGGGCAGCATCTGGTAGCCCAGGACGCCGGTCAGCAGGTAGGCGGCCAGCAGCGGCCCCGCCAGCAGCACACCCTCGATGGCGGTGATGGGAAACACCGACAGCCCCGCCACCATGACGAAGGGCAGGAAGGCGTAGCCGGCGGCAATGACCTGCTGGGCGGGGTCGTTGATGGCGAACTGCGCCAGCAGCGGATGGCTGATCAGGAAAAACACCGTCGGGATGGCCAGCAGCCACACCAATCCCCAGCGCGCCACCGCGGTGTTGTCCGAGCCGCGATAGGACAGGCTGAGCAGGACGAAAGCGATGCTGGCGAGAACGCGCAGCGCCGCCAGATACATGGCCAGGGTGGGCTCGAAGATGAAAAGGTCGACCGGGATCCACAACGGCGTCAGTACAGCGAACGTCGCCGCCACCAATCGTACTCGCGAGAGGATCAACAGTGATCGGCGCCGCTGGACGAAGGCGGACTGGCGCGTCGGTAACACGAGGTCATAGACCTCGGCCATCGTCATCCCGAAAAAGACGATGGACAAAACCCACTTTATCTTATTCTTCAAAAAGCCCACCGGACCGCCCTTTTGCCCCGACACCCAAGGTTTGACGGTAATCCCAGGGATGTTGCGTTGCAAGGACATCCATCTGGCGGCATTGACCCCCGGCGCCCAATTCGGTATTACAATACCACTTTTCAATAGAGGGGGCGCGAATGGGCGATCACGGCAAGGCACTGGCCCAGCGAGTCGGCGCCGCCATCCTGGAGCGCGACAACAGCTCGCGCTTCCTGGGCGTCGTGCTCGACGAGATCCGTCCCGGCTTCGCCCGCATGTCCATGACGGTGACCGAGGACATGCTCAACGGGGTCGGCATCTGCCATGGCGGCTTCACCTACAAATTGGCCGACGACGCCTTCGCCTATGCCTGCAATTCCTATAACCGGATGGCCGTCGCACTGAGCTGCACCATCACCTATCCCGCCGCCGCCAAGCTGGGCGACCGCCTGACCGCCGAGTGCCGCGAGGTCTTCCGCCGCGGCCGCAACGGCACCTACGATGCGATGGTGAGCAACCAGGAGGGTGAGGTCGTGGCGCTGTTCCGCGGCCAGTGCCGGGTCATCGAGGGCCACATTGTCGAGGAGCACCAGTGATGACCGAGGCGCTGATCTGCGACTACGCCCGCACCGCCATCGGCCGCTATGCCGGCGTGCTGGCCGGGGTTCGCACCGATGATCTCGCCGCCGTGCCCCTCAAGGCGCTGCTGGCGCGCCACCCCGGCCTCGTCCCCGACGAGGTGGTGCTGGGCTGCGCCAATCAGGCCGGCGAGGACAACCGCAACGTGGCGCGCATGGCGGTGCTGCTGGCGGGGCTGCCGGTGGAGGTGGCCGCCGCGACGCTGAACCGCCTGTGCGGCTCGGGCATGGATGCCGTGGGCTACGCCGCCCGCGCCATTCGCCTGGGCGAGGCCGAGCTGATGATCGCCGGCGGGGTGGAGAGCATGAGCCGCGCCCCCTTCGTCTTCAATAAGGCCGGCAGCGCCTTTTCGCGCGACTGCCAAGTCTATGACAGCACCATCGGCTGGCGCTTCGTCAACCCGCTGATCGAGCGCCAGTACGGCATCGACTCCATGCCGGAAACCGCCGAGAACCTCGCCGCCGAGCACAACATCAGCCGCGCCGACCAGGACGCCTTTGCGCTACGCAGCCAGGCCCGCGCCTCGGCGGCGCAGTCGGGCGGCCGGCTGGCCGAGGAAATCGTTCCGGTCGTGATCTCCGGCCGCAAGGGCGAGACCACCGACATCGACGCCGACGAGCATCCCCGCGCCACCACCCTGGAGGCACTGGCCAAGCTGAAGGCGCCGTTCCGCCAGGGCGGCAGCGTCACCGCCGGCAACGCCTCGGGCGTCAACGACGGCGCCGCCGCCCTGCTGATCGCCTCCCCCGCCGCCGCGGCAAAATACGGCCTGCGGCCGCTCGCCCGCATCCGTGGCATGGCCACCGCCGGGGTGGCGCCCCGCGTCATGGGCATCGGCCCGGTTCCCGCCACCACCAGACTGCTGGAGCGGCTGGGGCTCGGCCTCAGGGACATGGACGTCATCGAGCTGAACGAGGCCTTCGCCTGCCAGTCGCTGGCCTGCACCCGCGCGCTGGGGCTGGCCGACGACGAGGCCCACGTCAACCCCAACGGCGGCGCCATCGCCCTCGGCCACCCGCTGGGCATGACCGGGGCCCGGCTGGTGGGCACGGCGGCGCTCGAACTACGGAACAGCGGCTCGCGTCTGGCGCTGTGCACCATGTGCATCGGCGTCGGCCAGGGCATCGCCATGGTGATCGAGCGGGTTTGAAGTAGAGAGCCCCTCCCCTGCTGAAAGCGGGGAGGAAAAAACAACAACAAAGAGGGAGGTTTCCGTGACCGCAATCAACCGCCAAGTCCCGCCGCCGCGGGAGCTGATGGACGCAATCGAGCTGGCCAGCCGCGACGAGCTGGTGGCGCTGCAAACCAGCCGCATGGCGTGGTCGCTGAGGCATGCCTATGACAACGTCGCCCACCTGCGCGCCAAATGCCAGGCCAAGGGCGTCCATCCCGATGACTTCAAGGAGTTGAGGGACCTCGCCAAGTTCCCCTTCACCACCAAGGACGACCTGCGGCAGAACTATCCCTTCAACATGTTCGCCGTACCCATGGAGCAGGTGGTGCGCATCCACGCCAGCTCGGGCACCACCGGCAAGCCCACCGTGGTCGGCTACACCAAGAACGACGTCTCCATGTGGGCCGACGT
>CAJANL010000195.1 GCA_903941105.1 uncultured Rhodospirillaceae bacterium | reverse complement strand
GGCGCCCTCCGCCCCTTGGGCCGCCGCTCCCTTGTCGGCCGCGCCGCCGGTCGACGATCCGGTGCCGCTGGTGGCCGAGGCGGGCAGTTGCGGCGCGCTGGCCGGCGGCACCGCCGCGACCGGCGCCACGGCGGCGAGGCTGGCGGCGGCGCTGGTGCTGACCGTGAAGGACGAGGTGCTGGTGACGCCGACCACGCCGGAGCCGGCGGTGTTGACGACGATGCTCTCGCCCGAGCCGTGCTTGGCCAGGGCAATCTCGCCGACGAAGCCCGAGCCGGGATCGGCCACCAGGGCCACCGAGGTGCCGCCGTCCGGGGTCACCTGCCCGGTTACCGTGGTGCCGCGGATGCCGATGGAGATGGTGGGGGTGGCGATGCGGAAGGCGTCCGGCATGGTCTTGGCGATGTCGCCCGACACGGCGGTGAAGGCGCCCTCGGCGATCAGGAAGGTGGCCTTGCCGGTCTTGTTGGCGGGGTCGTAGCTGAACTCGTCCAACGCCAGCATGCCCTTGTCCTTGAGCACGAAGGTCTGGCGGTCGGCGAACACCAGCGAGATCTGGCCGCCGGGCTGGGTCTCGACGGTGTCACCCTGCAGCAGCGCCGCTTCGGCCTTGGCCGGAATGCGTTCGCCGTTGCGCAGGATGAAGGCGCCGCCCTCGGTCGCGGTGACCTTGCCGATGACGGCGGCCGTCTTGGCCTCCGCCACCTGGATCAGGTGGGGGTGGACGGATGCGGCTATGGGCGGTGTGACGAGCTGCATGGCGGCCTACCCGTTCCCGGTAACCCTGCGAAGCAACCGCCCCAGGCGCTCGCGCAGGCCCGGCAGGACCTCGCCACCCAGGTCGAGCCCGTGTAGCGATACTCCCATATCATTGCGCAATAAGGGATCGAATACCATCCGAAGAATCGATTTGCGGCCGATGACGATGGAGGCCGAGCCCACCATGCCGGGACGGATGGCGTGATGGGCGCCCTTGCTGTCGGTCAGCGCGCTGCGCTCGGCCTGGACCAGCACCCGGTAATAGGGCAGCGAGACGTTGTTGCGAACCTCGTCGATGGCGTCTGCCCCCACCAGGGTGACCCAGCCGTCGAGATGGCCGTAACGGAACTGGTCGTAGGCGGTGAGGCGAACGCTTGCCTTGAGGCCTTCCCTGATCTGGCCTATATCCTGCGGCGCCACCTTGGCCTCGACCACCAGAGCGTCGTCGGCCGGCACGATGTCCATCAGGGTGTCGCCGGGGCGCGCCACCTGGCCGACGCTGGTGATGGCCGCCATCTTGACCACCCCCTTGACCGGTGAACGCACCTCGCTGCGCGCCTCGCGGTCATCCGCCACCACCACGGTAGCCTTGACCGCCGACAGTTCCGCCTCGGCCTTGCCGATGTCGTCGAGCACGCCGGCACGCCAGCCCTGGTCGAACTCGGCCAGCTTGGCCTCGGCCTCGCGATGCTGTGCCCGCAGGCGCCCCACCGATTCCCGGCTGGTCGAGACCTCGGCGTCGAGCATCAGCTGCTCGCGTTCCAGCTTCACCAGCTCCTGGTTGCCCACCACGCCGGCATCGTAGGCCTTCTTCTTGATCTTCATCTCCTCGCCGCCCTTGGCCTGGGCGCGAGACAGGCCGGTGGAGCGGGTCTCGACCTCGGAAATTTCCTTCTGGCGGCGCTCGATCTCGCGCTGGATGACGGCGATCTGCTGGCTGCGATGGCCGAGCCGCTCGGCGTGGATGGAGGTTTCGCGCCGTTTGGTCTCGGCGTCGATGGCCACGCCGGCCGGCCACGCGATGTCGCGCACTCCCGCCAGGTCGGCCTTGAGCCGCGCCGCCCGCGCCTCCAGCGATATCCAGCGGGCGCGGCGATCGGCGAAATCCTGGGCGCCCTGGGAGTTGACCAGACGCACCAGCACGTCGCCCTCCTTGACCTGGGCGCCCTCGCGCACCAGCACCTCGCGGATGGTGCCGCCTTCGTAATGCTGGATGTGGCGGATCAGGCTGGAGGGCTCGATGCGGGCCGGCGCCGTGATGACCTCGTCCAGTTCCAGCACCAGGGCGCCGCCGAACAGGGTGACGAAGGCCGCCGTCGACCACAGCAGCAGGGCATTGGCCGAGGGCGGCGTCAGCGAGGGCGCCACGCCGTGAATGGGGCTGCGGAAGGCCTCCAGAGCGGCCGGCTGCTTGCGCTTGGCCATCAGCGCGCCGCCTGGATCGAGGGCGGATCGCCGCGATTGGCCAGCCGCACCACCCGGCCGCGAGTCATCACCGCCATCCGGGGCGCCAGGGCGATCACCGCCTGACGGTGCGAGATGACGATCAGGGTGCGACCCTCGCACATCTGATGGATACAGGTGATCACCCGCCGCTCGGTGATCTCGTCGAGCCCGGAGGTGGGCTCGTCGAGCACGGTGACGGGGGCGTCGCGCAGCAAGGTGCGGGCCAGGGCGACGATCTGGCGTTGGCCACCCGACAGGTTGCGGCCACCCTCGGCGACCTCGAAGTCTAGGCCCATCCCCACCGGCAGGATGGTGTCGGCGCCCAAGGCCGCCAGGATCTCCAGCATGGCGTCGTCGTCGATGGCGCCGTCGAAGGACAGGTTGGTGCGCAAGGTCCCGGAATAGAGCTGCGGCAACTGGGGGCAGACGGCCAGATGGCGGCGCAGATCGGCCGGCTCGATGGCGACGATGTCGACGCCGTCCAGCAGCACCCGGCCGGTCTCGGGCCGCACCACCCCCGAGATCACCTTCTCGATGGTGGTCTTGCCCGAGCCGGAAGGGCCGACGATGGCCAGCCGCTCACCGGCCGCCACAGCCAGGGTAATCTCGGCCACCGCCGGCTGGGCCATGCCGGGATAGCGGGCGGTGACCGCCTCGATGACGACGCCGCCGGCGGCCAGCGGGCGATGCACCAGGGCGGCCCCGTCCGGCCGCTCGGTGGGCCGGCTGGTCACCGTGCGCAAGGCCTCCAGCGAGGACAAGGCGGCCAGGGCCTGCGGCACCACCGACACCAGCTGCATGCAGGCACCGGTGAAGCGGGTGGCGAGCATGGTCGCCGCCAGCACCGCGCCGGCCGACAGGCTGCCATCGACGGCGTGCCAGCCGCCGATGCCCACCGCCAGCAGCACCGACAGGTTCTGCGCCAGCATGGACAGGTTGGCGCGGGTGGCGGCCAGGCTGCGGATGGCGCGGGCGGCGGCGGCATACAGCACGGTGCCCTGGCGGAAGCGGCCCTGGAGATAGGTGCTGGCGCCCACCCGCCGCGCCCCCTCGGGATCGATGAAGGATTCCTGCGCCGCCTGGGCGCGGGCCGAGGCCGCCCGCGACAGCTCGCGGTGCAGCAGCCGCTGGCGGCGGATGGCGAGCAGGGTGGCCAGGGTGACGGCACCGTTCAAGCCCAGCACCACCACGGCGATCAGCGGGTCGCACAGGAACAGCCCCAGCAGGAACAGCGCCATGAACGGCAGGTCGGCGAACACCGACACCGCCGCGGCGCCGAAGCCGTCACGGACCGAATCGTAATCCTGCAACATGCGCATCAAGTGGCCCGATGGCGCCACCGCGCCCTCGAAGCGGGTCTCCAGAATGCGGCGGTGCATATCGACGGCGAGGCGGACATTGCCCTCGTGCAGCGCGTCCTCGACGAACAGGGCGCGCAGGCGGCGGAATACCTGCTCGAACACCGCCGCCGCCGCGAAGGCCACCACCATCACCAGCAGCGAGTCGAGCAGACCGTGCGGCAGCACGCGGTCGTAGACCTGGGCGGAAAAGATCGGCGCCGCCAGGGCCAGCACGTTGGCGAGCATCCCGGCCAGACTGGCCCGCACCACCGTGGGCCGCCAGGCCGACAGCAGCGCCGGCCACGAGGTCGGCAGCGTCGTCGCCTCCTGATCGAGCCGGGGACGCATGAACAGCAGGGTGGCGGGACCGCCGCCGCGTGGCGGCTTGGGCAGCAGCTTGGGCTCGCCGGGGCCGAGATGGACGCAGGGGAACATGTCGGCGGGCAGGCGGCCGGCGTAGACGTCGTCCTCGACATGGGCGGCGAAGCCGTAGCGGGCCAGGGCGTCGACCCAGGGCGAGCGGCTGCGCTCGGTGTCAGCCATCCGCAGGGAATCCACCAAGGCGCTGGCCGCCACCGAATGGCCCATGGCGCGCAGGGCCGCCGACACCGCGGCCGCCTCCGCCTCGCGGCCCTCAGCCGGCCCGGTCTTCTTCTTCGACATTTTCATCGACCATGGGTTCGGGCGGCGGCGCAGGATCGGTTCCGAGCGCCACCTGAAGGCGCGCCATGGCCGATTGCAGGTCGGAATAGATGATGAGGCGCCGCAACGTCGACAGCATACTCGACGCCTCGGCCTTGATCTCCTCCATGGCGCTGCCCTGGCCCGCCTGCTTCGACTTGGAAGCCAGCCCGGTGATGCGCCGGTCGATGGCCGCCATCTGCTCGGTCAGGCGGTATTCCTTGAGGGCGTGGCGGTACTGGGTGTCGGCCACATGGACCTGGGTCAGCACCGCCATGGCCACCGCCACCCGCCGGGCGCGGGTGACCTCGGCGGCGAGGTGGGCCTGATTGATCCGCTTAGGGGCGCTGAGCAGGTCGACCAGATTCCACGCCACCTTGACCCCGGCATCGGCCCAGGTGTTGTAGCGCATGTACGAGTTGGAATCGAAATGGCCGCCGAAGAACGGTCCGATGCCGGGAATGGACTTCAGCATCTCGGTATGGACATCCTTGGCATCGATACTGAACTGCGCCGCCTCGCTTTTCAGCTCGGGCCGGTTGGCCAGCGCCACCGCTTCCAGGCTTTCCACCGAGGCGGTGGGGTCCTCCACCGTCAGCGACGAGGCTTCGTCCACCGAGGCCAACTGGAACGCCGTCACCGAGGCCACCCCCATCAGACCGGCCAGGTCGGCGCGGGCGGTCGAGGTCTGGCGCTGCAATTCGGCAATCTGGCGCATGGTGTCGACGATGGCGCGCTGGTGCGCCAGCATCTGCATGGGGTCGCCCACCCGGGTGCGCTCGGCGGTCTCGGCGTCGCGCACCGAGCGGACCAGCTTCAGTTCGAGTGACTTGTACTTGCGCTCGGCGAACTCGTTGATGACCGCCTTCCAATAGGCCGCCTGGACGTCCTGCACCAGCAGGTGGGTGGCGCGGCGCCGCTTCTCGATGGCGAGGCGGACCCGGCTGTCCTCCTGCTCGGCACGCAACAGGGCGATGCCGAAATCCACCAGATTCCACGACAGGGTGAGGTCGGCGGTGTGGCGGGCGGCATCCTCGCTCTGGCTGTAGCTGGTGCTGGTGACGCCGGTGCTGAGATCCTTGGAGGTGGTCTGGCTCGCCGGTCCGCGCCGCGACCAGCCGGCCTTGGCGGCCATTTCCGGCAGCAGCGCGAACATGGACAGGTCGGCCTTGCCGGCGGCGATCACTTCCTCCAGCGCCTTGACCCGGGCATCGAGGTTATAGGTGATGGCCAGCCCGATGGCATCGTCAACGGTCAGCGGGCGTGACAGGATGTCGGACGGCAGGGTTTCCGCGTGGCGAGAGAGTTCGCCTTCCACAGGCGCAAGGTCGGCAGGCGTGGCACACCCGGCCAAAAGCAAAGCGATGACGGCACAGCCGAGAAAACGAATTTCAAGTTTCATTTATAACCCTCGCGGCGGAGTCTTGCACAGTCCGGCCCGATCTTCAAGGAAAGTCCGGCGCGAGGGAAAGGCCGCAAGCATAGAATCAAGTGTTGTTGGAATCGTCATCGACTACTGCTTGCCGCGCTAAAGGAACACAATCTTGATGCTTTCCGGATTCCGGAGCACCACATATCGCAGGTCGAGGACACGGGACGGGTAGCCAAACCGTCGGGTCTTGGGCAAAATGCCGGTACCCCGCAACCGCCTGGAAGCACCGCCCGATGCCATCGTTCGATATCGTCTCCAAGACCGAAATGGCCGAAGTCGACAACGCACTGGCGGGCATCACCCGCGAGATCGCGCAACGCTTCGATTTCAAGGGCGCCAAATGTTCGGTGGAGCGCAAGGACACCACCATCACCGTGCTGGCCGACGACGACGCCAAGCTCAAGCAAATGCACGAGTTGCTCAAGGTGCACTTCACCCGGCGCAGCGTCGACCCCAAGGCGCTGGACTACAAGACGGTGGAAAAGGCCAGCGGCGACTCGGTTCGCCAACTGGTCATCGTCAAGCAGGGCATCGACAAGGACTTGGCCAAGCGGCTGGTCAAGGACATCAAGGACAGCAAGATGAAGGTCCAGGCCGCCATCCAGGGCGATGAACTGCGCATCACCGGTAAGAAGCGCGACGACCTGCAGGACGCCATCGCCCTGCTGAAGAAGCTGGACGTGGATCAACCGCTGCAATACGTCAATTTCCGGGATTAGCTATTTGCCGATCTTGATGTGCCGCGCCGCCAGCTTGACCGCCGACTCGAAGTCGGGTTGGACCGGATGGGGGCCGGCGGCCAGCATCAGGTTGCAGGTGAGGCCGAAATCCTCCACCGCCTGGCCGCTCATATCCTCCCAGGGGGCGCCTTCCAGGTGGCGCGCGGCACCGAGGAACCAGACGGCCCGTTCGAGATAGGGGCGGCGATCGGTGGTGTAGGGCACCACGATCTTGCCCAGGGCCTCGGCATAGCCCATTTCCCAGGCGGTGCCGTCGTCGGCGTTGGGGCCACGGAACGGGCTGACATCGGCGAGCACGGCCCTGACCGAACGGATCTTGGCCATGTTGAGCTGGCGGATGATGGCGGCGTCCATGGCCACGTCGTCCAGCGGTGACGCGCCCTCCAGCCCGTAGCGGGCGCAGATGCGCTTCATTTCGGCATACCGACCGGCCGCATCGGGGGCGAACAGCCCCGGGCCGGCCAGGTAGACCGACGTCACTCCTTCCAGTCCTTCAGCCCGTAGCCATCGAGGATCCGGCGTAGCTGGCCGGAGCTGCGCATGTCGCGGATACCCTGGTCCAGCACCTCGGCCATCCGGGCGCCACGGTGCTCCGCCGACGTGAAGGCGATGAACAAGTCGCCGCCGGGCATCCGTCCAGCCACCCGTACCTTGTCGGCCAGTCCGCCCGCCTTGATGGTGTGCAGGAGCACCGCCTCGTCCTCGACCACCACGTCGACGCGGCCGGACAGCAGCTTCTGGAGGTTGCGGCCGAGCGCGTTCTCGCCGCCCAGGGCCTGCACCTGGGTGTGCCCGCCGGCCAGCCAGTCGTCGATCTCTTCGGAATAGCTGTAGTCCTTGATGCTGCCTACCACGCGCCCCTTCACCGAGACGAGCCCCTGCAGGGTCCAGGGATCGTCGGCGCGAACGACGAAGACGTTGGACTGGCGGCCCAACGGCTCTGCGTGGAGGGTCATCCCTGCGGATTCGCCCCGCAGGGCGCCCACCGCCCCATCGATCTTGCCAGCCTTGACGTCGTGCATCACCCGCGACCACGCCGCGGTCTTGTAGGTGACCCGCCAGCCCCGGTCGGTGAAGGCCTGGCGCGCCACTTCGATCATGTAGCCCGGCCTGACGTCCTTGGCGCTGCAGGTGTGCGGGCACCACGGATCTGCGGCGATCGCCACCGACTTCTCCTGCGCCGCCGCGCTCCCCGCTATGAGCATGGCCACCACGCCGGCAAGGAATGTCTTCATCGTCATGGCTGTCTCCCGCCCTGGCATACTATCGTGCTATAGTTACATGAACGCGTCCCGTAATGAACCCTCCTGAGGCCATGACGTGAGCCATTCCGCTGGTCGTACTCCCGATCCGGCCGGCAGCCGCCTGTTGCCACTGGGTAGCCGGGTCCTGCTGTCGCTGCTGTCGGGCCTGTTTCTGATTCTGCTGGCATTCGGTGCCGTGCGGCTGTCGGCGTTGAGCGACGAGCAGGTGGCCCAGTTGATGGCACGCGGCGAGCGGACCGTCGCTCTGAGCGCCCGGGTGCTGGTGCGCCCCATGTACGACTACGATTACGAACTGGTGGCGGCCCAGGTTTCGGCGCTGGCCGAGGACCCGGACGTCGCCTGGGTGTCGGTAGAGGACGCCACCGGCACGGAAGTGGCGGGGTTTCACGGCGCCCGCACCGCCGGCGATCTGGTGGTGGTTCGCGGGCTGATTCATCATGCACAAGGTGAGTCACTCGAGCTGGGGCGGCTGCGCATCGGGCTGTCGCGAGCGGCGGCCGAGCACGGGATCGTCCAGGGTGCCATTCAGGGCACACTGGTGTTGCTGGCCATGTTCGGGACGCTGGCCCTGGCCATCGTGCTGAGTTTGCGCCGGATTACCCATCCCATCGAGGACCTCGGCCGCACCATGCTGCGGCTGGCCGCCGGCGATGCCGTGGCGGTGATACCGGCGCAGGACCGCACCGACGAACTGGGGGCCATGGCCCGCGCCCTGGAGGTGTTCCGCCGTCATGCCCAGGAGATCCTGGTGCTGCAGGCGGCCCGGGCCGCCGAGATAATCACCCGCGAGAGCGAAGAGCGCTTGAGCGTGGTGGTCGAATCCATGCCGGTGATGGTGACCATGCTGGATGACGACGGCTCCATCGTGCTGGCCAATCAGCTGATGCGCGACCGGGTGCTGGGGCTGTCCACCGATCTGGACGGCCTCTCGCTCGCCAGCTTCCTCAACCCCGACGACGCCGAGCGGGTGCGTCAGGCCGGCGAAGCCGGCATGGTCCACAACCTTGAAGTGGGAGTGCGCGGTCTCGATGGCTGCGGGTTCGCCGCCATGCTGTCGGCCCGACGTATCGAATTCCGCGGCCGGCCGGTGCTGCTGGTGGGCTTCACCGATATCACCGATCGCCACCTGGCCGAGGCGGAATTGCGTCGGGCCAAGGATGAGGCCGAAGTGGCGACCCGGGTGAAGTCGGAATTCCTCGCCACCATGAGCCACGAAATCCGGACACCCATGAACGGCATCGTCGGCATGACCGATCTGCTGCTCGACACCGACATGTCCGACGAGCAGCGGCGCTACGGCGACACCATCCGCACCTCGGCGGAGGCGCTGCTCACCATCATCGACGACATCCTCGACTACTCCAAGATGGAGGCCGGCCGCTTCGAGCTTGACACGGTACCATTCGTGCTGCGCGATCTGGTGGAGGGCATCGTCGACATCGCCGGTTCGCGCCTCGGGGACCGCGACGTGGACATGGTCTACACCATCACCCCCGAGGCCGACGGAATCTTCGAGGGCGACCCGGTACGGGTGCGCCAGGTGCTGCTCAACCTTCTGTCCAACGCCGTCAAGTTCACCGAGCAGGGCAGCGTCGCGATCGCGGTGACCATGGAGGGCGACCGGTTGGGCGTCGCGGTGGAGGATACCGGCATCGGCATCGCCACCGAGGCCCAGGGACGCCTGTTCGAGATGTTCACCCAGGCGGACTCGTCGACTTCGCGGCGGTTCGGTGGCACCGGGCTGGGGCTGGCCATCTCGCGCCGTCTGGTGGAGATGATGGGCGGCGAGATCGGATTCACCAGCCAACTGGGCCAGGGCAGCATCTTTCGGATTTCTTTGCCGCTGGGGCATCTCGGCTACGCCACCCCGACGGCGCGCCATCTGGACGGGCGACGCGTCCTGGTGGTGGACGACAACCCACGCGAGGCCACCGCCATTGCCGACGAACTGGAGCGCGCCGGGGCAAGGGTGGAGACCGCCGCCTCCGCCGTCACCGGTATCGAACGCTTGCGGTCCGCCGCCGTCGAAGGAAGCCCCTTTTTCGGCGCGGTCATCGACCATCGCATGGAATTCGTCACCGGCGCCGACCTGCTGGCGATGACGGCATCCGACAATGCCCTGGCCGACCTGCGCCGCGTCCTGCTCATCGCCCGCGGCGACGCCGCGCTGAAGGACGCGACCGAGCGTCAGATCAATTGCCAGCCGATGGCCAAGCCGTTCCGTTATGGCGAACTGGTGCGCGCCCTGGCCGGCACAGCGCCGAGCCGCACCGCCCTTGCCCCGGCGCCGAGCCACCCTGCCGGCTCGGGCCTGAACGTGCTGCTGGTGGAAGACAACGAGATCAACCAGCAGGTGGCCATGGGCATGCTGAAGGCTTTCGGTCATACGGTGGACGTGGCCGGCGATGCCGCCGACGGGGTCGCCATGGTGTGTCGCAACGACTACGACGTGGTGCTGATGGATGTGCAGTTGCCCGACATGGACGGCATGCAGGCCACCAGCCTGATCCGCTCTCTCCAGGGCGCCAAGGCTCGGATTCCGGTGATCGCCCTGACCGCCAACGCCATGGAGGGCGACCGCGAGCGCTGTCTGGCCGCCGGCATGGATGATTATCTGCCGAAGCCCATCCGGAAGAAGGCTCTGGCGGAGATGCTCGATCGTTGGCAGGAAAAGCTGGCGGATTGAGATGGCGGAAAATGGACGAGCATAAAATCAGACCGATCCGACAGGGTTGGATTTCGGTCTAGCGCGTCGCGCCTGAAATATGAAACGCGGTACTCTTGCGAGCATTGAGCGAGCGGCCCAGGGCACGACGGTGCCCGCCCCGGCGAGGGCGAATTCATAAAGGCTAACAGGGTGCGGAAAAATTCAACTTTTCTTTCGTCATTCCCGCCAAGGCGGGAATCCATGCGTCCGGCAGCACAGCATATGGGGGAAAATGCCAGTCCTTGCCCCAACATGGACCCGCCTTCGCGGGGGTGACGAGATGAAGGGCGGCGGGAAGAGCTTTTCCGCACCCTGTTAGCGCGTCGCGGCGCCGTCTTCGATGACCAACTGCACCGTGGTGTTGCCCTGCCAGCTATCGACCCGCAAGGCGCCGGCAAGATGGAAGGTGGTCCCTTGCGCGGTCAGCAGGGCGTGGCCCAAGGCGTCATCGGCGGCGCGGAAGGCGATGGCCTTGAGACGCTGGCCACCGGCACCGGCCAGGATGCAGCGGACATGACCGCTGCCCACCACGTCGGCCTTGACCACTCGCGCCGCCGCCACGGCGAAGCGCGGCTCGGCATTGCCGGCGCCGAAGGGGCCGAGCTGTTTCAGGGTCTCCACCAGCGCCACCGAGACCCCGGCGCAGTCGAGCGCCCCGTCAAGCTCCAGCACCGGCACCAGCTCCCCCGTCAACTGCGCTTGCAGGCGGTCGGTGAGGAAGCTCCTGAACTCGTCGAGCCGTTCGCGCGACACGGTGAAGCCGGCGGCCATGGCGTGGCCGCCGCCGGCCTTGAGAATCCCGGCCTGACGGGCGGCGATGACGGCTGCGCCCAGGTCCATTCCGGCCACGGAACGACCGGAGCCCTTGCCCTCGCCGCCCTCCAGCGCCACCACGCAGGCGGGGCGGCCATAGCGTTCCTTGAGCCGTCCGGCGACGATGCCGATCACGCCGGGGTGCCAGCCCTCGCCGGCCGCCAGCAGCAGCGGCAGGCCATCGTCGGGGCGGCCCTCGACCTGCTCGATGGCCTCCAGCAGGACGGCGGCCTCGATCTGCTGGCGATCCTTGTTGTAGTCGTCGAGGCGCCGCGCCATCTCGACGGCCTGGACGGTATCGCCGGTGGACAGCAGGCTGGTTCCCAGCCCGGCCTCGCCGACCCGGCCGCCGGCATTGACCCGCGGCCCCAGCACATAGCCGAGATGGTAGGCGTCGGGGCGCTCCTTGATGCCGGCCACGTCGGCCAGCGCCGCCAGCCCGGCATTGCCCCGCCGCGCCATGACCTTGAGCCCCTGCGCCACCAGGGCGCGGTTGACGCCGGTCAGCGGCACCACATCGCACACGGTGCCCAGCGCCACCAGGTCGAGCCATTGCATCAGGTCGGGAACGGCGCGGCCGGCGGCCTTGAGCAGCCGGTTGACTGCCACCGCCAGCAGGAAGGCGACGCCGACGGCGGCCAGGTGGCCGTGGGCGCTGGTCTCGTCGAACCGGTTGGGGTTGACCACGGCGAAGGCCTTGGGCAAGGCCGCCTCGCCCACATGATGGTCGATCACCACCACGTCCAGCCCGGCCTCGGCGGCGGCCTCCAGCGGTGCGAAGGCGGTGGCGCCGCAATCGACGGTGATCACCAGTGAAACGCCCTCGGCCTGCAGCCGCAGCAGCGCCGCCGCGTTGGGGCCATAGCCTTCGAGGACACGGTCTGGGATGTAGACCCGCACCGTGGCCCCTGCCCCCCGCAGCACATTGGCCAGCAGGGCCGACGAGGTGGCGCCGTCCACATCGTAGTCGCCGAACACCCCGATGGTTTCGCCGTCCGTCACGGCGCGGGCGACGCGCGCCGCCGCCTTGTCCATGTCGAGCAGATGGCTGGGGTCGGGCAGAAAGTCCCGCAGGGTGGGATTGAGGAAGGCTTCGGCGGCGTCGATGCCGACACCGCGCGCCGCCAGCACCCGCCCCACCACCTCGGGCAGGCCGAGGCGCTGCGACAGGGTCAGCGCCACCCGGTCATCGCCCGCCCGTGCCAGCCAGCGGCGCCCGGTGAGCGACCGCTCGACGCCGAGAAAGGCCGCGGAGCCCGCGCTCATAGCGCCAGACGGCTGCGCTTGAAATCGTGATGGACGGTGAGGTAGCGGATGGTGCCGGTGGTCGAGCGCATCACCAGCGAATGGCTGATGCCGCGCTCGCCGGGGAACAACCGGACACCGTCGACCACATGGCCGTCGGTGACGCCGGTGGCGGCGAACATCACCTCGCCCCGGACCATATCGTCGATGTCGTATTTGCGGGCGAAGTCTTCGATACCGGCGGCGCGGCAGCGCGCCCGCTGGTCGTCGTTGCGCGGCATCAGCCGGCACTGCATCTGCCCCCCCAGGCACTTGAGGCCAGCCGCCGCCAGCACACCCTGGGCGGCACCGCCCATGCCCATATAGAGGTCGATGCCGGTCTCGGGCAGGCCGGCGGCCAGGGCACCGGAGATGTCGCCGTCATCGATCAGCACCACCCGCGCCCCGATGTCATAGAGCCGGCCGATGAGGTCCTGATGGCGGGGACGGTCGAGGACGCAGACGGTCAGGTCGGTGATCGCCACGCACCGCGCCGCGGCGATCCGCGCCAGATTGTCCTCGGCCGAGAGGTCGAGGTCGATGACGTCGGGCGCCAAACCGGGGCCGGCGGCGATCTTGTGCATGTAGACGCCGTTGGGGACCCGCAGGAACGAGCCTTCCTCGGTCAGCGCCACCACCGACAGAGCATTGTGGCCGCCCTTGGCGCAGATGGTGCGGCCTTCCAGCGCGGCCAGCACGATATCGACGCGCGGCCCCTCACCCTTGCCGATACGCTCGCCGCTGTGCAGCGGCTGTTCGTCATCATCCCCCTCGCCGTTGACCACCACACCGTTCATCAGCAGGGTGTTGAGGGCATCGCGCATGGCGGCGCCGGCGGCCTCGTCGGCGGCCTTTTCGTCGCCACGCCCCATCAGTCGCGCCGCCGCCAGGGCCGAGGCCTCGGTGACACGGGCGCATTCCAGGGCAAGATTGCGGTCGAGAATGGCCGGCGTCGGCGCCGGATTTCGTGTGGGCATGGCCGCTCCTCCCCCCTTATCCCGATGGACGGCGGCCCCCACCGCCGGTTGGTTCACAGCGTCTCGATGCGGATGATCCGCGGCGGCTCGGCCACCGCCGCCAGGGCCGCGATGCGGGCCACGGCACGCAGCATGGAAGCCTCGTCGGTCTCGTGCACCGTCATCACCACCGGCACGATCTCGTTGGGAGCACGGCCCCGCTGGATGATCTGTTCCATGGACACCCGCTCGTCGCGCAGGGCGGCGGCGATATCGGCGAATACGCCGGGCTCGTCGCGCACCATCAGGCGGATGTAGTAGGCCGAATGATGGGCGCCGGACGGCGCCGCCGGGCGGGCCGCCAACTGCGCCACCGGCACACCGAAGGTCGGTGTCGCGCGGCCACGGGCCAGGTCCATCAGGTCGGAGACCACCGCCGAAGCGGTCGGCCGGGCACCGGCGCCCCGGCCCTCCAGCACGGTGCGGCCGACGAAATCGCCCTCGGTGACCACGGCGTTGAACACGCCGCCGACATGGGCCAGCGGGAAGCTCAGCGGCACCATGGCCGGATAGACGCGGCTCTCGACCCCATCGTCGGTGAGGCGGGCGACGCCCAGCAGCTTGATGCGATAGCCGAGCTCGTCGGCATAGCGGATATCCAGCGCCGAGACATGACGGATGCCCTCGGCCGCTACGGCGGCGATATCCAACGGCATGGCGAAGGCGAGGCTGGCCAGGATGGCGAGCTTGTGGGCGGTGTCGATGCCGTCGATGTCGAAGCTGGGATCGGCCTCGGCATAGCCCAGGGCCTGCGCCTCGGCCAGCACGTCGGAAAAGTCCCGCCCCTGCTCGCGCATGGTGGTGAGGATGTAGTTGCAGGTGCCGTTGAGGATGCCCATCACCTGGGTGACGCGGTTGCCCGCCAGGCCTTCCCGCAGGCTCTTGATGATGGGAATGCCGCCGCCCACCGAGGCCTCGAAGCCGATGACGGCATTGTTGGCCTCGGCCAGCCGGGCCAGTTCGCCACCGTGATGGGCGATCATCGCCTTGTTGGCGGTGACCACCGAACGGCCGCGACCAAGCGCCGTCTTGACGATGTCGAGGGCGATGCCGCCCGCGCCGCCGATCAGTTCCACCAGCACGTCGTAGTCGGCGTCCCGGGCCATGACGCGGGCGTCGGTGAAGAAGGGCACGCCGCCGAGCGGCAGATCGACGGGCTTCTCCAACGCGGCGACGCCCACCATGGTCAACGGCCGGCCGGCGCGCTGGGCCAACAGGGCTGCCTGGTCGTGCAACAGATGGACGGTACCACCGCCGACCGTTCCCAGGCCGGCGATGGCAATCTTCAAAGGCTGAGTGTTCACAGCGCCACCTTGCGTTTTTTTTCGGACTCCTCAAGCACCTTGTCGTAGTTGCCGAGGAATGTCTTGATGTTGCGCACCGCCTGACGGGTGCGGTGCCGGTTTTCCACCAGACCGATGCGGACATGGCTGTCGCCGTACTCGCCGAAGCCGATGCCCGGCGCCACCGCCACCTGCGCCTCGGCCATCAGCAGCTTGGAGAACTCCAGCGATCCCATATGGGCAAAGGCGGGCGGAATGGGCGCCCAGGCGAACATGGTCGCCGACGGGGTCGGCACGTTCCACCCTGCGGCATGCAGCCCCTCGATGAGGACGTCACGGCGGTCCTTGTACATGGCGCGAATGTCGTCGACGCAGTCCTGCGGCCCGTTCAACGCCGCCGCCGCCGCCACCTGGATGGGGGTGAAGGCGCCGTAGTCGAGATAGCTCTTGATGCGGCCCAGGGCGCCGATCAGCTTCTTGTTGCCAGCGGCGAAGCCGATGCGCCAGCCCGGCATGTTGTAGGTCTTGCTCATGGAGGTGAACTCGACCGCGATATCCTTGGCGCCGGGGATCTCCAGGATCGAGGGCGGCGGCGTGACGTCGAAATAGATCTCGGAATAGGCCAGGTCGGACAGCACCCAGATGTTGTGGTGCCGGCAGAAATCCACCACCTGGCCATAGAAATCGAGGTCGGCCAGCAGCGCTGTCGGGTTGCTGGGGTAGTTCAGCACCAAGGCGATGGGCTTGGGCACCGAGTGGCGCACCGCGCGATCCAGGGCCGCCAGGAATTCCTTGTCCGGCGTCACCGGCACGAAGCGGCAGGAACCGCCGGCGATGATGAAGCCATAGGGGTGGATCGGGTAGCTGGGATTGGGCACCAGCACGATATCACCGGGACTGGTGATGGCGTTGGCCAGGTTGGCCAAGCCCTCCTTGGAGCCCAGGGTGACGATGCACTCGGACTCGGGGTCGATATCGACGTGGAAGCGGCGCTGGTAGTAGCCCGACAGCGCCTTGCGCAGGCCGGGAATGCCGCGCGACATGGAATAGCGGTGGGCACGCGGGTTGCGCGCCGCCTCCACCAGCTTTTCGACGATGTGGGGCGGTGTCGGCTGGTCGGGATTGCCCATCCCGAAGTCGATGATGTCGTCACCGGCGGCTCGGGCCCGCGCCTTCATGGCGTTCACTTCCGCGAACACGTAGGGAGGGAGCCGTTTGATCCTGTGGAATTCCTGTTCCATGATCCACTGCCGAGGTTGGAGAACAAGGGGGTGGCCGCCCGCGGGCGCCCGCGAGGCGGGTCGCCATGTTTAGCGCGCAGGACGTTAAGAATCTATCTTTTTGGGTAGCGCCCGAAGCTAGTAGTCGAGGAATACCTGGGCGCCGTCGCTGGCATCGGCCAGGTGCAGCGGCGCCGGATCAGCCCCGACATAGAGCTTCGAAGCCGGCACGCCCGCCTTGGTCAGTGCCTTGGCGACCGCGTTGGCGCGGGCCAGCGAGGCATCCATGCCGGACATCATCTGCGCCACCGGATCAGGCGAGCCGATCGCCGACGGGGCACGGCCGACGATGCGGATGGTGCCGCCGGTCTGGCGATACAGCCGCGCCACCTCCTTGACCGCTTGCGCATCGCGGGCGGTCAACCGCGCTCCACCGGCGAATTCGACCGAAGCCACCTGGAAAGTGGAACTGGGCACCGGCGGCGGCATCACGCCGCGAGCGGCCAAAGCCTTGCTCACGCCGCGCGGCGGGATCAGCACCGGCGCCGCATCGTTGCCGGCCAGGGCCAGACGCCGGCCGCCATCAGAGGGCATGGCCACCGCGTCGGGCGAAACCGGCGCAGCGGGACGCGACTCGGCGAGACGCTTCTGGAAGAAATCCTGCACGCCGCCGCGCCGTGCCGGCAGCGGCACGGCTTCGGCGATGTCGGCGCGCGGCGGCGGACCACCCTGGACGGCCGACGGCGGCGCCGCCGGGCCGGCATCACGCGCGGTCGGCATGCGGTTGTCGAGCGAAGGAACATGCGAGCCCTTGCCCTGCGGCTTGGCCGGCTCGGCCTGGGCGACCTGGCCCGCTGCGGCAGCGGGCAACGCCTGCGTCGTCACGGCAACCGGTGGCGGCACCGTGGCTGTGGCGGGCGCCGGCTGCGGCGCGGCCGCGACCTGCGGCTGGGCCGGCGGAGCGCGGCGAGCCAACGGCTTGGTCGGAGTGGGCTCGCGGCGGACGGGCTCGGCATATTTGGCGTTGCCGCGGTCTGCCATCAGCCCCTTGGGCACCGCCCTGCGCTCGCTGTCCGGAGCCTGAGTCACGTCGGGGAATTCTCCCCGCGCCGGACGCGGCGAGGCGACCTCGGGACGATCGCGCCCCGTCACCATGTCGGTGGCCCCCTTATACCACTCAACCGGATTGATGGCGTCGGGCACGGAGGAACACCCGGCCAGCAGAGCTGCCACGAAAAGGCTGCGGCCAACGGCCAGCGCCCCACCCAATTTCCAACTACGGAATGCCCCGATGCAACCGGACATGGACGATACCTTGCCCCTACCTGTGAGAATTTGTTGTGATCCGGCCGAGTTTTGCGGCAAGTTCACGTTTAACAGGACGCTGGCAGAAAGTATATAGAGCTATGGCGGGACTGCAAAGGGGGGACGTCGGCCCCGCGGCCCGCGTCACCTATACGTTACTTTATGTCTTGCCCGCAGGTCGGGGATAAGGTTTCTGTCCGTACCAGAAAGAGGGACTGCATATGGCTGAAGAGATGGGCACCGATATGAAGATGATCGATCCGACCGAGTTGTCCAAGGCGATGACCAACATCGCGGAGCGCAGCCAACGCGTGGTGTCCGATTTCCTGGCGCGACAGGCTGCCGATCCGAAGTTCGGGTCGCTCGACCCGCTCAACATCGGCAACGCCTTCCTTGAGATGACCGCCAAGATGATGAGCGATCCCGCCAAGATGATGGAGGCCAATCTCAGCCTCTGGCAGGATTACATGACGCTGTGGCAGAACACGGCCCGCCGCCTGCTGGGCGAGACCACCGACCCCATCGCCAAGCCCGACAACGGCGACCGCCGCTTCAAGGACGAAATGTGGGAGGAGAATGAGATCTTCGACTACATCAAGCAGTCCTACCTGCTGTCGGCCCGCTGGGTGCAGGGCGTGGTGCGCAATGTCGAAGGGCTCGACGACCACACCGCCAAGAAGGTGGATTTCTACACGCGCCAGTTCGTCGATGCCATGGCGCCCTCCAACTTCGTGATGACCAACCCCGAGGTGCTGCGCGCCACCGTCGAGTCGGGCGGCGAGAACCTGCTGAAGGGCCTCAGCAACCTGCTTGAGGATCTTGAGCGCGGCAAGGGCAACCTCGCCATCAAGATGACCGACTACGACGCCTTCAAGGTGGGTGAGAATATCGCCGTGACCCCCGGCAAGGTGGTGTTCCAGAACAGCCTGATGCAGCTGCTGCAGTACACTCCCACTACCGAACAGGTGGTGGAGAAGCCGCTGCTGATCGTGCCACCGTGGATCAACAAGTTTTACATTCTCGACCTGCGTCCGAAGAACTCCTTCATCAAGTGGGCGGTGGACCAGGGCCACACCGTGTTCGTCATCTCGTGGGTCAACCCCGACACGGAATTGGCCTTCAAGGGCTTTGGCGACTACATGAAGGAAGGTCCGCTGGCGGCACTCGACGCCATCGAGAAGGCCACCGGGATGAAGAACGTCAATGCCGTCGGCTACTGCCTGGGCGGCACCCTGCTGGTCTCCACCCTGGCCTACATGGCGGCCAAGGGCGACGACCGGATTTCCTCGACCACCCTGCTGACCACCATGACCGACTTCCGCGAGCCGGGCGAATTGGGCGTCTTCATCGACGAGGAGCAGTTGTCGGGCCTCGAAGACAAGATGTCGCTGCACGGCTACCTTGACGGCCGCGACATGGCGACCACCTTCAACATGCTGCGTGCCAACGACCTGATCTGGTCGTTCGTGGTCAACAATTACCTGCTGGGCAAGGACCCCTTCCCGTTCGACCTGCTGTACTGGAACTCGGACTCCACCCGCATGCCGGCGGCCATGCACAGCTTCTATCTGCGCAAGATGTACCAGGAGAACAAGCTGATCCAGCCGGGAGGCATCGAGCTGGACGGCGTGGCCATCGACCTGTCCCTCGTCAAGACCCCTATCTACATGCTGTCGACCCGCGAGGACCATATCGCGCCGTGGCTCAGCACCTATCCGCTGACCCAGCTGGTGTCCGGGCCGGTGAAGTTCGTGCTGTCGGCCTCGGGCCACATCGCCGGCGTGGTCAACCCACCGGCCGCCAACAAGTACTGCTATTGGGTCAACCCCAAGAAGCCCAAGAACCCCGAGACCTGGCTGGCCGCGGCCAAGCAGGAGGAAGGGTCGTGGTGGACCGACTGGCAGAAGTGGGTCGAGAAATTCGCCGGCAAGCAGGTTCCGGCCCGCCAGCCCGGCACCGGCAAGCTCAAGACCATCGAGGATGCGCCCGGAGCCTATGTGAAGGTACGGGCGGTCTAGCCCTTCCCGGTTCCTACTCCCTCCGCGCCCGTGCACTTGCACGGCGCGGAGGCCATATGGCCAGGGGTGTATCCTTGGGATAGGAGGGAGGAATGCTCTACTGGGCCGCCGTCTTCCTGATCATCGCCATCGTCGCCGCCGTATTCGGGTTCGGCGGCATCGCCAGCACCGCCGGCAGCGTGGCGCAGATCCTGTTCTTCATTTTCCTGGTGCTGTTCGTCGTCTCGGTCGTGGTCGGCCTGTTCCGTGGCCGCCGTCCACCGGTATGACACATGGCGAACGGTCTATCTGACCTGCTGAGGGCTGTTCGCCGGTATCCGGCGGCCCCAGTATTCTGCGGCCATTGCCGCCGCGGCCAAGGGGCCTGAGGACCCGCGCGGCGAGGGAGAAATCATAACGGTTAAAGCGTGATGCACATTAGGGGCATCACGCTTTAGCGTTCTGGGTCAGTGATTCGCACTATAATTCAATGAACTGAGTTTTGATGCGATGGACGCTATGGGCGCCCACCGGCCCGCTGTGAAGATCGATCTGTCCCCAGAAGAAGATGTCGTGCTGCGGGGTATAGCCCCTCCCAACGCGCCCCTTTGCAGATTCCGCGGATATGCCGAGCGCGGCATTCGACGACGCCGTCGCGCCCCCCCAGTCGCGGAATGTTTGCCGATCCATCCCGGCGCACCGCGCAGCCTGCTTCCGGCTGGCGGCGTCCAGCACCATGACGATCGCAAAAGGACGACGTGCGATCATATCGTCCCCTAGTGGGCGCTCCCGCCGACGAGGCTCATGGGAATCCATGTCCTGCTGGATCGAACGCGCGGGCGCAATCATATAGCACATTATGCTGAGTCCTATACAAATGAATCACTACCACAAGATGACCGAATGCTTCTTCGCGTCATGAATTTCCCATTCTTGGCCTTTGTATGGAAGCGATTCTGGTAAAGATAGACGTCGGCCAAGTAGCCGAACATTGCCACCAACGCGCCGATGCCGATCAGCAACCCAAACAGGTCTTCATATGACATCGCACCCTCCGCTCCGCCGAACCCCGGCTTGCGAAGGCATTGTCCCGCCGATGGCCGTCAAGGTTCGAGACGAGAGGTTGCAAAGATTTCCTTATGGGATCTTTACCTTTCCCGAACCCATATCAACGTCCAGAACAAAAGCGGAATATCAAGGAATCATAAAGATCGGAGGGCCGCAATCCATATGGCGCCTTTACGGCCCTTCCGATTATCAGAGCAGCGTCTCGAAATTCCCTGGATGCCGCCCCCATGGTCGAAGCCTCCCCCTCCAGTACCGGGCGCCTGGCTCTGCTTGCCCTCGGCGCCGCGGGAGTGGTCTATGGCGACATCGGCACCAGCCCGCTCTATGCGCTGAAGGAGTGCTTCGCCGCCCATGGCGGCCTGCCGGTGACTCCCGGCAATGTGCTGGGCATCGCGTCCTTGATCTGCTGGGCACTGATCCTGGTGGTGACGTTGAAATACGTCTCCTTCGTCATGCGCGCCGACAATCGCGGCGAGGGCGGCATCATGGCGCTGCTGGCCCTGGCCGGTCAGAGCGGTCGAGGCGGCGCCGTGCTGGTGGCGCTCGGCTTGGCCGGCGCGGCGCTGTTCTACGGCGATGGCATCATCACCCCGGCCATCTCGGTGCTGTCGGCGGTCGAGGGGCTGAAGGTGGTGGCGGTCGAGCTGGAGCGCTTCGTGCTGCCGATCACCCTGGCCCTGTTGATTGGCCTGTTCGCAATCCAGAAGCACGGAACCGCCAAGGTGGGGACCCTGTTCGGGCCGGTGATGGTGGTGTGGTTCCTCGCAATCGGCACGTTCGGCGCCATGGAGATCGCCGCCCATCCCGCCATCCTGGCGGCGATCAATCCACTGTGGGCCGTCCGCTTCCTGACCGAGAACGCCTTTCGCGCCTTCATCGTGATGGGCTCGGTGGTGCTGGCGGTGACCGGTGGCGAAGCCCTTTACGCCGACATGGGGCATTTCGGCCGCAAGCCCATCACTCTGGCCTGGTTCGGGCTGGCGCTGCCGGGACTGATGCTGAATTACTTTGGCCAGGCGGCGCTGATCCTGGCTAATCCCGAGGCGTTGGAGAATCCGTTCTACCTGCTGGTACCGGGCTGGGCCCTGTTGCCGATGATCCTGTTGGCCACCGCGGCCACGGTGATTGCAAGCCAGGCGGTGATTTCGGGAGTGTTCTCGCTGACCCGGCAGGCGATCCAGTTGGGCTTTCTGCCACGGCTTGCCATCGACCACACCTCGGACCAGGAGGAGGGCCAGATCTACCTGCCCTTCGCCAATTGGGCGTTGCTGTTCGCGGTGATCGCACTGGTGGCCGGCTTCCGCAACTCGTCCAACCTGGCGGCGGCCTATGGCATCGCCGTCACCGGCACCATGGCCATCACCACCGTGCTGGCCCTGGTGGTCGCGCACCGGCAATGGAATTGGCATCCGGCGCTGTGCCTCGCCCTTGGCACCGGCATGATGGTGATCGACCTGGGTTTCCTCGGCGCCAACCTGCTGAAGGTTCCCGAGGGCGGCTGGGTGCCGCTGGTGATCGGCGTGCTGGCCTTCGCCGTGATGACCACCTGGCGACGTGGCCGCGCCGCCCTGGCCACCCGGTTGGAAGCGGACTCGATGCCGATCGACCTCTTCCTGCAGCGGGGCGTCGGCAGCGCCGTGCGCGTTCCCGGCACCGCCATCTTCATGACCGGCAGCCCCGACACCGTGCCGGTGGCCCTGCTGCACAACCTCAAGCACAACAAGGCGCTGCACGAGCGAGTGGTCTTCCTGAGGGTGTTGACCGAGAGCGTGCCGCGCATCCCGGGCCGGGACCGGATGGTGGTCGAGGGGCTGGCGGATGGATTCTATCGCCTCACCATCCGCTACGGTTTCTTCCAGGAGCCCGATATCCCCAAGGCACTCCGGCTGGCCAAGGCATTCGGCCTGGAATTCGACCTGATGACGACCTCGTTCTTCGTCGGCCACGAAACCCTGGCACGCCTGCCCGAGGGGTCGCTGCTGCCGGCCTGGCAGGGCGGGCTGTTCGCGACCATGAGCCGCTGGTCGTCGCGCGCCACCGACTTCTTCCGCATCCCTGCCAACCGGGTGGTGGAGTTGGGGACGCAGGTGAGGTTGTGACTATTCCCGCCCCTTGAGCCGGTATCCCACCCCCGGCTCGGTGACGATCAGAACCGGCTGCGACGGGTCGGCCTCCAGCTTCTGGCGGAGCTGGTTGACGTAGACGCGCAGGTAGGCGGTGTCATCGGTGTGGGCCGGCCCCCACACCGCCTTCAGGATGTGCTTGTGGGTCAGCACGTGGTCGGGACTACGGGCGAACAACTCCAGCAGCTCCCATTCCTTCTTCGACAGGTGCAGCTCCTCGGCCCCCCGGCTGACCACACGGCGGGTGAGGTCGATACGGATGCCGCCTGCCTCCACCACCCCCTCGGTCTCCTTGGGACCCCGCTGGCGCATCACCGCCCGCACGCGGGCCATCAGCTCGGAGACACCGAACGGCTTGACCACATAGTCGTTGGCGCCACGGTCGAGCGCTTCCACCTTGTCCATCTCCTGCGCCCGTACCGACAGCACGATGATGGGGACGTCGGAGCCCTCGCGCACGGCGCTGATGACCTCTTGCCCGTCGAGATCGGGCAGGCCGAGGTCGAGGATCACCATATCCGGTTGCCGAGTGCGTGCCGCCTCGATGCCCTGGGCGGCATTCTCGGCCTCGATCACCTCGTAGCCGTTGGCGGTGAGCGAGATGCGCATGAACTTGCGGATCTGCGGCTCGTCGTCGATGACCAGAATGCGCGGCATCAGGCAGTTCCCTTGGCTTCGGGGCCGAGATCGGGCGGCAGCGGCAGATGGAGGATGATGCAGGTGCCGGCGCCATGCAGACCGGGTTCGGCCGTGATGGTGCCGCCATGAGCCTCGACGATGCCGCGGCAGATGGCCAGCCCGAGGCCGGTGCCGGCTGGCTGACTGTCGGCCTGGTTCACCCGGTAGAACATATCGAACACCTTCTCGCGATCCTCCGGCGGGATTCCCGGCCCCTGATCCGCCACCTCGACGCTGATATGATCGTGCGTCCGCATGGCCCACACCTTGATCGGCGTGCCAGGAGGCGCATATTTGCAGGCGTTGTCGAGCAGATTGAAGAACACCTGCTCCATCAGCACCGCGTCGAGGCACAGCAACGGCATGCCGGGATGGATCTCCACCCGGATGCTGTGGTTGCGTGCCAGCCGTTCGGCGCGCTTGACGGCGGCGGCGACCACGTCGTTAAGCTCGACCCAATCGACGCGTGGCTTCAAGGCCCCCGAGCCCAGCTTGGTCATGTCCAGCAGGTTCTGGACGAAGCGGTTAAGTCGCTCGGCTTCGTCCTGGATGGTCTGGGCGAGGTCGCGGCGCGAGGCGGCATCCAAGGCCTCGTCATAGCTGATGATGGATGACGCCGCCCCCATGATGGACACCAGCGGCGTCCTGAGATCGTGGGACAGCGACGACAGCAGGGCGGAGCGCAGGCGCTCGCGCTCGGTGGCGACGCGGGCGGTCTCGATATCGGCCACCAGGGTGGTACGCTCGATGGCCACCGCCGCCTGATCGGCCAGGGTCTCCAGCAGGCGCATCTGCTCGGGGCTGGGCATGTCGGCGTCCTCGCTCATCTGGACGCCCAGCACCCCGAATGGCCCCCGCGCCGTCTTGAGCGGCAGGAACAGCCACAGCGACGTGGGCAGCGTCGCCGAGCCGCGCCCGGCCAGTTTGCCGTGGGCCCAGGTCCAGTCGGCCGCCGCCGCCGAACGGTCGTCCAGCTGATCCTCCGGTGGATAGCCGGCGGCGATAGCCAGTCCGGCATCGCCCGGCAG
>CAJANL010000194.1 GCA_903941105.1 uncultured Rhodospirillaceae bacterium | reverse complement strand
GACCTATTTGCCGAGGGGCTATTGCGAGATCGGCTTGGACAACAAAGTCGTGCTGATCGAGGAGGCCGTGCATCAGGCCATCATCGCTACGCTGCTTCGCATGACCGCTCGGCGGTTGCCTTGAACTGCGGCGCTCTTGCGTTCGTGCTGCGGGTGGCCTGTAGTTCCAGTCGCCAGTTCCTGCCATTGACCTGCACCACGCAATACGAGGGCAGTTCGCCGTTGTAGCCCAAGAACGCAATGCCTTCGGTCATGCCGCGCCCTTCACATTTGCTGTCGTGGAATTCGTGGATGGCGCTGGCGACGTGCTTGCTGGGCAATCTGCCGCTGGCCACGTCCGCTTTGGCCTGCAAGTTGGGAATGACCTGGCTGCTGATGGCCTCGTACCACTGGCGTGCTTCGCCGTCCTGGCCGCGTTCCACATAGATCAATTCCTCCAAGCAGCGTGGACTGCGAAAATTCAGGCGGTATTTCTCCTTCCCTATTTCCAATTGGCCGCGCACATAGCTGCGCGAACTGCCATCGACCCAAAGCGATATAGTGGCCTTGCTGGAATTGGCCTTCACCTGACCTACTGACCGATTGGCCTTCGTCCACGTGGCGAAATCCACAGCACCTCCAAGTGGCTCTTTCTTCCCCCCCAATGGCTCGTCCGATTGGGCGGCAAGTCCACGAAGTGACGCAGCCGCATCGTCGATCACATTGTCGTTCATTCCGATTGGGCAGATCGCCTGTCCTTCTTCCGAGTGGCGAGCCACAAGCGAGCCACTATCGGTGAAATCGGCTGAAAGGCCATTGGGCGTGGCCGAAGGCCGCGAAACAGCCAAAGGCGTATCGATTAGTTTTAGCAATAGTTTAGCAATAGCGACTGGATAAGTCGTTGAAGGAACAGACGAATAGAGCTGGCCCCGTCCTGTTGGACAGAATGGCGGCTTGGTTAAGCTATCGCCCGGTTCATTCTACGCCGCCATCGGGATGATCGACACCCTCTCCGGGGCATGCCCCGGAGAGGGTGTCGGCGCGATTTGATGATACGCCTCGTCGGGCGTTCGTCCAGCCAGAGATGAATGCGGTCTGCTGGTGTTGTAAAAGTCGATCCAACGGGCCAGCCCATCCCGGAGTTCGGAGCCGGTCTCGAAGGCGTGCAGATAGACACATTCGTACTTCAAGGACCGCCACAGCCGCTCGATGAAGACGTTGTCCATCCAGCGGCCCTTGCCGTCCATGCTGATGCGCACGCCCGCATCCTTCAGCACGCTCGTGAAGCGCGGGCTGGTGAATTGGCTGCCCTGGTCGGTGTTGAATATCTCCGGCTTTCCGAAGCGAGCGAGAGCGTCTTGCAAGGCCTCGATGCAGAAGTCGGCCTCCATGGTGTTGGACAGCCGCCAGGACAGCACCTTGCGCGTCGCCCAGTCCATCACCGCCACCAGATACAGGAAGCCCTTGCGCATCGGGATATAGGTGATGTCGGCGCACCAGACCTGATTGGGCCGGGTGATGACCATGTCCTTCAGCAGATAGGGATAAATCGGGTGCTGGGGATGGGGATCGCTGGTCCGGGGCTTCTGGTAGATGGGCGACAGCCCCATCACCGCCATCAGCCGCCCCACCCGCTTGCGCCCGACCGCATGGCCCTGGCGGCGCAGATGACGCGTCATCTGCCGTGCCCCATAGAACGGGCATTCCAGGAATGCCGCGTCGATCAGCCGCATCAGCGCCAGATTGAATGGGCTCTCCCCGACCGGCGTGTAATAGAACGCTGACCGGCTGAGCGACAGCAGGCGGCATTGCTGGCCGATGAACAGATCGGGATGGTTCGGCTCGATCCGTTCCCGCCTCCGCTCGACGCTCATCGACCGGAGGCCTTCGCCAAAAAATCCCGCTCCACCACCAACTGACCGATCTTGGCATGCAATCTGGCCAGATCGGCCTCGCTGGCGGCCGAGGCGGCCTCAGCCTTGCCCGAGAACGTCGCCGCCATCCCCTCGATGGCCTGGCGCTTCCAGGTCGCGATCATCGTCTGGTGGATGCCATGCTTGGCAGCCAGTTCCGCCAGCGTCAGATCGCCCTTGATCGCCTCCAGCGCGACCTTCGCCTTGAAATCCGCGCTGTAGCGCTTCCTCGTCACTTTACCCATTGCTCAATGTCCTTGCTCGCAATGGGCGATAGCTTAACACGCTGTCCAAATTTCCGGGGCCAGCTCTTTCTTGCCCTGGGCGGAATTGCCTCTGCGGCTCCGGAGTCCAAACCCATCCCCTCCATGGAACTGGCTCGGAGCCTGATCGACGCCGAACAGTTCGAGCGGCGGCATCGGCTTCACGGTGTTCGGTCATGTGGACGGCAACACCGCCGTCGGTGGCTGCATCATTTCGGTGGTGACCCTGTTGGCAGGCAAGTTCGCTACCGCGTTTGATTTCGAATTCGGCGGCTCGGCGGATACGGAGCAGACCCGCACCCTGCTGGCGCAGGCACCGCCAATCGGCAAATAGCCTTTTCGCAATTTACCGCGTTTTGCGTTTTGGCGAGCTCTTTCCGGGATCGCCGGGGTTCCCGCCTCCACCTTCGGGTTACCGCCGTCACCAGCTCTGTTCCCTCGGGCGGTCCCGGCGCTTTTGGGTCCCGGTCTCAGGGGAACCAGAATGCCGAGGTGCGGCAGGAGGGACAAGAAGTTTGGGCGGCAGCCGTCACCTTGCGGTCAAAACGGGCACCGCCCACTCGATCACCATGGCCGACTGGAAACCGGCGTGCAATTTTGACCCCCTAACCGGGGAGATCGGCGTCGAAAATTGACCCCCCTACCCTGGTGATGGCCGCCATCATCCGATGTTGAAAAGCATCGGAGCAGACCAGGGGATGACATTCGTGGAAT
>CAJANL010000193.1 GCA_903941105.1 uncultured Rhodospirillaceae bacterium | reverse complement strand
GGCGTCCCACCCGCCAGGAAATGCGGGCGGGACGCCCGCGCTCCCATCTCGGAAAAGTCCAGATCGAACCCCAGGTCGATGTGGAAGTCCTCCACCAGCGGCAGGTCGAGCACCACGATGCCGGTGGCCCGCTCGAAGTCATCGAGCACCGCCGCCACCGCGTCACGGCCGTCGGCACAGACCACGAACCACAGATTGAGGCGGTGATCACGCTGATAGTTGTGGTTGACCTCGGGCCGCGCGCTGACCAGGGCAGCGACACGTTCCAGATCCTCGGGCGGCACCGCCATGGCGGCCAGCGTGCTGGCGCCGACGGCGTGAGGACGGAACACCGCGCCGATGCGGCTGACCACCCCCTTCTCCCGCAATGCAGCGAGCCTCAGCATCACGGTCGTCTCGTCGCACCCCAAACGCTCGGCCAGCGCCGCATAGGGGTGCGGCACCAGCGGGAAGTCGCGCTGGAACTCGTTCAACAGGCGCTGGTCAAGGCGGTCCATGGCGGCTAGAGGCCCATGCGGTAGGCGCGGGAAGTGAAGAAGATGCCCGACGGCTTCACCGCTGGCAGCGCCGCCACCTTCTCCAGCGTCTCGGTATCGTAAACCACCACTTGGTCGGAGTCGCGCGCCGACAGCCACACCCGCTCGCCCTTGGGGGTGAACTCCATGTGCAGGATGGCCTTGCCCGGCTCCAGGGTCTTGATGATGCGCTTGGAGGGCACGTCGATCACCTGCACCTTGCTGTAGTCGGGCACCGCGAAGTTCACCCACACCTGACGGCCGTCCGGCCGCGCCATGGCGAACACCGGCTGGCCGGCCACCGGAATGCGCGCCTTCTCGGCCCAGGTGTTGCGGTCCACCACCAGCACCTCGTGGCGGCCGATGGCGGGAAGGTAGATCTCGTCGCCGGCCGCCGCCCAGCCGCGCAGATGCGGCATCTTGAAGACCGGCAGCGGCTCGGCGCCCTTGCCGTACTTGTCGAGGATACGCCGCACGCCGCGCTCGGGATTCCACAGGTCGAGCAGCGCGATGCCGTCCTCGCCGAACAGCCCGGCCAGATACCAGCGGCCATCACCGGTGACCAGGGCGTCGTAGGGCAGTTTGCCGATGCCGGTGAACTTGGTGAGCTTGGGCGCCTTGGCGTCGGTCAGGTCGGCGATCCAGATCTCGCCTGTGTCATAGAGGCTGTAGACGAAGCGCCGGCCGGGCAGGTCGGCGATGCCCACCACCTTGGACGGCGCCGGAATGTCGGCCACCAGATCGAGACTGGCGGAGTCGAACACCTTGATGCCGCCGGGGGTGTAGTTGGCCACCGCCACCAGCGCGCCGTCCTGCGAGATGGCGCCGCCGATGGAGTTGCCCGACTGCATCACCCGCTTGGCGATGCGGGCCTCCAGGATATCCACCTTGGTCAGCCCGCCGTCGCGTCCAAAAACATAGGCGAAGCGCTGGTCACGGCTGAACACCAGGGCGGCATGCGACAGATCGCCGAGACCGTCGATGCTGGCCAGTCTGGTCGAGGTGGTGCTTTCGACGATCATGACGCGGCCGTCGGCCCGCTCGATGACCACGCCGAGATCGCCGGTACCGCGCTGCGGGCCGGAACAGGCGCCCAGCAGCAGGGCGGCGGCCAGAATAATGCGCTTCACTGGGCTTCTCCCATCAGGTAGCGGGCGATCCACTCGGCGTCGTCACGGCTGAGCATGGTCTTCCACGGCGGCATGGGAGTGCCGGGGCGGCCCTCCAGGATGGTCTCGACGATAGCCTCTAGACTGAACTTGGCAAGCTCCTCGGCCAGCAGCGGCGAGCCGAGCCCCCCTTTGCGCGTCATGCCGTGGCAGGAGCCGCAGTCCTGGCTGACCATGTCCCTCAGTTCCGCCTGCCGCGCCGGGCTCGGATCGGCCAAAGCGGGAGCGGTGAAAAGGAAAAAGACGGCCCAATAGCCCCACACCCTAGCCATTGGCGATTTCCGCCACTGCCTCCGCCGGCTCGCGGCCCAACTCGGCGGCCAGCGACACCACCCGCCCGATCATCAGCAGGGTCGGCGGCTTGAGGTTCCACGCCACCACGTCGACCGATAGGGACGCCAGGGTCGAGACGCAGGTACGCTGGGCGGCGGTCGTGCCGTTCTCGATGGCGGCGGCAGGAGTTTCGGGCGGCAAACCGGCCTCCATCAACCGCTCGGCGACGCGGCCGATGGTGGACAGCCCCATATAGATGACCAGGGTGCAGTCGGGATCGGCCAGACTGTTCCAGTCCAATTCCAGTTCGGTATCGTCGCGGCTGTGGCCGGTAACCAGGCGGACGCCGGTGGCGAGGCCGCGATGGGTCAGCGGAATGCCAGCGGCGGCCGAGCAGCCCGAGGCCGCCGTCACCCCCGGCACCACCTCGATGGCGATGCCGTGGCGGACAAGATGCAAGGCCTCCTCACCGCCGCGGCCGAACACGAAGGGATCGCCGCCCTTGAGGCGAACCACCCTGCGGCCCGGCCTGGCCAGGCTGACCAGCAGGTCGTTGATCTCGTCCTGGGGCAGCAGATGGCGGCCGCTTTCCTTGCCGACGCAGATGCGCGTCGTACCGGCCGGGATCAGGGCGAGTATCCCCTTGCCCACCAGCCGGTCGTAGACCACCACATCGGCGGATTCAAGCAGCCGCAATGCCTTAAGTGTCAGAAAATCCGGATCACCGGGACCGGCCCCGACAAGGTGGACAGTCCCTTTTGTATCGGCGCTCATGCGCGGTCCCCGGCTACTGCTTCACCGCCTTGATCTCACCGTCGGTACCGAGCCCCAGACGCATGTCGAGCGACACGTGATGGAAGCGGCCGGTAGCGAAGTCGTCGTGCACGGCGAAGCCTACCGTATAGGCCTTGCCGGCTTCCAGCGTCACCTCGCCGGGAGCGGAAGCCTTCAGCTTGCGGGCCATGGTGACCACCCAGGTATCACCCTTCTTCTCGCCGGCGAAGGTGACGTCGGTGGCCGGCTTCAGCACCCGCTCGGCCAGCACATAACCCTGCTCGGCGGCGCCCGAGCTCTTGAACCGCACCAGATCGAGGGTGGTGCCGCTCTTGAGCAAGGCATCCAGTTCGGCCGCCGGCTTCAGCTTGTCCCAGTTGTCGCGCTTGGCGATGTCGAACTGGGTGCGGCTTTCCGGCACGTATTTGGTCACCTGCTTTCCCGCCGGAGCGGTAGGCATGTCGCGGGCATCGGAGTGACAGGTCACCCAGCAGCCGGCGCGCGCCGCCATGTCGACCTTACCCTGATCGATCATCATGGCCAGCTTCATCTCGTTCTCGGCATCCTGCTTGGGCGATGCGCCGCGCGGGGCGGCGGGGAATTCGAAGCGCATGTAGAGATTATCGGCGTCGTAGGCCGCCTTGACGGAGAACGGAAAGGCGGGACGCTTGCCCGGGATGGGCGCAGCCTCCGCCTTCTTGCCCGACACCATCTTGGCGCCCATGTCGGCGGCCTCCTCCGAGTGGCACTCGAAGCAGCGGTCGCCCTTCTTGAACGCCCGCACGCCACCATGGTCGGTTCCGGTAAGAATCCACTCCATGGAAGTCTGACCGGGATAGAACAGCGTCACCTTGGCCGCCGGCACCGAGTCCCAGTTGATGGACTTGATGGCCGGTCCCTTGGCCAATGCCGGCCCGGCGACGAGAGCTATCGCCGTCGCAGCCAGTATGGTCCGTCTGACGCTGTTCATCCCGGTCTCCCTCCCTAGAGCTTGCTCGCCTTGATATCGCCCTCGGCGCCCAACCCCAGCTGCATGTCCACCGAAACGTGATGGAAGCGGCCGTTGGTGTAGTCGTCGTGAATGGCGAAGCCTACGGCGTAAGCCTTACCGGGTTCAAGCATCACCTCGCCGGGCTGGCTGCCCTTGAGGCGACGGACCATGGTGACGACCCACTTGTCGCCTTCCTTCTTGCCGGTATAGGCGACGTCCTTGGCCGGGTTGAGCACCCGCTCGGCCAGCACATAGCCCTGCTCCGAGGCCCCCGAGGACATGAACCGGGTCAGGTCCATGAAGGTGCCACCGGCCAGCAGCGCGTCGATTTCCGCCTGCGGCTTCAGCTTGTCCCAGTTGTCGCGCTTGGTGGTGTCGAGCTGGGTGCGGCTTTCTGCCACGTACTTGGTCACCGTCTTGCCCGCCGGAGCGTTGGGCATGTCGCGGGCGTCCATGTGACAGGTTGCCCAGCAGCCGTTGCGAGCGGCACCGTCCACCTTGCCCTGGTCGATCATCATGGCCAGCTTGATCTCGTTCTGACCATCCATGCGGGGGCCGGCACCGGCCGCACCGGCCGGGAACTCGAAGCGCATGTAGAGGTTGCTGGCGTCGTAGGCCGCCTTGATCTGCAGCGGAATGGCCGGACGCTTGCCGGGAATGGGCTTGGTCTCGGCCTTGGTGCCGGTGACCATCTTGGTGCCCATGTCGGAGGTCTCTTCCTTGTGGCAGCCGGCGCAGTTGTCGCCCTTCTTGTAGGCGCGGGCGCCGCCGTGTTCGGTGCCGGTGAGCACCCATTCGATGCCGGTCTGGCCGGGATAGAACAGGACGGTCTTGGCCTCGGACACCTTGCTCCAATCCACCGACGCGCTGGTCAGCGGGCCGGAGGTCGCCGCGGACGAGGCCGCGACGGGGGCTGCGCTCGGCGCGGCCTGCTTGGCCGCGGGAGCGGGCGCCGGAGCCTGCACCGTCTTGGCGGCCGGCACGGGCTTCTCCAGCTCCTTCATCTCCTCTTCCGGCACCAGCTGATGCACCGGCTTGTGGGCGATGCCCTTGTGGCAGTCGATGCAGGTATTGCCGTCCTGCTTCGCGTTTTCATGCTGCTTGCGGGCACGCTGCTTCTGCATGTCCGGATTCATCTGATCGAAGGCGTGGCAGTTGCGGCACTCCCGGGAGTCGGAGCCCTTCATGGTCGCCCACACGCGCTTGGCCAGGACGAGACGCTTGGCATCGAACTTCTCGGGGGTGTCGACGCTGCCCAGCGCCTTGTGAAGAAGTTCGCCCGACGCCTGAATCTTGCGGATGGTCTTATGCACCCAGTCGCGGGGCACATGGCAGTCCGAGCAGGTGGCCTGCACGCCGCTGCGGTTGGTGTAGTGGATCGTCTTCTTGTATTCCTGGAAGACGTTGTCCCGCATCTCGTGGCACGAGATACAGAACGTCATGGTGTTGGTGGCTTCCATCGCCGTGTTGAAGGCGCCCCAAAAGACGATACCCGCGACGAAAATGACGGCGGCGCCTGCCAGCGTCGCTCCGAGAATTTTCATCCGCAACAGTTTGCTCACGATCGGATTCTTGGCCATGGCGCTACCCGCAACCCTCCAGGCTCTTTGTCTTTGGCCCATCGTTAGCACAGCGCCACAAGGACCAGTTTGACGTTAGATATCTGGCCGAAAGCACCCGTCCCCCCCGGGCGGCGCTCCGACGAACGGCCGGCACTCTATGAGGGGGGGCGTCCAGCTTGCGTGATCTTGATCAAGAGAGGCCAAGAAAGCTTGGCACGGAGCCCCTTAACCAAAGTCAAGGCCCCCGCCCCTTCCTCGGTCAGGATACTACCAGACGGACGGGGCTGAGGCTTTCGTCGAGGCATCGGGAGAGGGAAATGGGTTCCGAGGCCCTGGTCGCATTGAGACGGAGCCCGCTGTTCGCGATGGTTCCCCCAGCCGACCTTTGCGAATTGCTGGGGGCGTCGGAGACGATCGGCCTCGACGAGGATGCGATAATCCATCGCGAGGGGGATGCACCCGACCGGTTTTACCTGCTTCTGTCGGGTGAAGCGGCCTTGATTCCAGCCCCCTGCGGCATCATCCGCCTGGGCCCCGGCGAGATTGTCGGCATCGAGGCGGTGCTGACCAACTGCGCCCACGCCAATACAGCCCGCGCGGTGACGCAGGTGAGCGCCGTGGCGATCGACGGCGAGGCACTGCGGGCCTATCTGGAAGGCCACTTCGACGTCACCATCGCCATGATCTCGGCCATGGCGGCCTATCTGCGCGAGCAGGTGCGCGAGATCACCGAACTGAAGATGCAGTCCACCGCCGAGCGCCTGGCCAGCTATCTGGTCTCGCTGGCCGGAGACGCCACCGGGCGCATCGTGGTCCGCCTGCCCTGTGAAAAGCGGCATCTGGCCGATCACCTCGGCATGGACCCGGCGACCCTGTCGCGCGCCTTCGCCAAACTGCGCGACAAGGGGGTGACCGCCAATCGCACCGACAAGGTGGTAATCACCGACGTCGCCATCCTGCGCAGCTTTGGCGAATGCGCGGCGATACCGGCCTGAATTGAAATAGGGGGAATGACCGCATGACCGCGCTGCCCTGCCCCTGCCGCACCACCTGCGAGGGCCCCAAGATCGATTGCGACCGCACCCTGTCGACGCCGAACCGGGTGTTCCGCGGGTCGGTCACCATCCAGGAGGCAGTGGCCTCGCTGCCTATCTTCGAAGGCATCCCAAGCGATGTCCTGTGCCGGCTGCTGGCCGACGCCACCACCATCAGCCGCGGCCGCAGCTCGGTGCTGTTCAGCGCCGGCGACGTCGCCGACTGCTTCTTCATCGTGCTCGAAGGGGCGGTCAAGCTGTTCGCCCTGGCCCAGGACGGCCGCGAGAGCATCGTCGAGATCTTCGGCCCCGGAACCTCGTTCGCCGAGGCGGCCATGCTCAGTGTCGGCAAATTTCCGCTGCACGCCGAGGTCATCGAGGACGCCACCGTGATCCGGGTCGGCCGCCGCGCCTTCCTGCACACGCTGAATTCCGACCACGACCTGGCCTACCGCATGCTGGCGGCCCTGATCCGCTGGAGCCGCCGGCTGGCCGGCGAAATTTCCGACCTCAAGGAACTGTCGCCCTGGCAGCGGGTGGCCGAGTTTCTCCTGTCGCAGACGATGGCCACCGAGGGCGAGGCCATGGTCTGCCTCCCCTTCAACAAGGAGGTCCTAGCCAGTCGGGTAGGGATTCGGCGTGAAAGCCTGTCTCGCGTCCTCGCCCGCCTGCGGGTGCTGGGGGTCCAGACCAACGGTACCAACATCCACATCGCCGACGTGGGCCTGCTGCGCCGCGCCTTTGTGAGCGAGGCCGATGGGCCCAGGCATTAAGGAAATTGCAATGCGGCAAACGGTCGCGTGCACCGTTTTCCCGCCGCTTATTTGACAATAGTCACATCAGGAGCTTGGCCCCTTGCCCATCATGCATTCACCTTATGCCGGCCCGCCTCAGCTTTAGGGGCCATCGGGGCGTCGGCGCTTGATCAAAAGTATTGGGAGGATCTCCGTATGTGGAAGGGAGTTCGGACTGCAGTAGTGCTTTCGGCACTGCCGCTGGTCATGGGTGGTGCGGCTTTCGCGCAGGAAGCGGCCCCGACCCTGGCCAAGGAAGCCAAGGAAGCGACCGCGAAGATTTATTTCGAGCGTTGCGCCGGTTGCCATGGTGTGCTCCGCAAGGGCGCCACGGGTAAGAATCTCGAACCCGCCAATACCGCGAAGCTCGGCCAGTCCCGCCTGGAGAAGATCCTGGCGAACGGCACCGACGGCGGCATGGTCAACTTCGATGACATCCTGACCAAGGATGAAATCAAGAACATGGCCACCTACATCCAGATGACCCCGGACACTCCTCCGGAGTGGGGCATCAAGGAGATGAAGGCGTCTTGGAAGGTCACGGTCCCCACGGATCAGCGCCCCAAGAAGCAGATGAACAAGATCAACCTCAAGAACGTCTTCTCGGTCACCCTGCGTGACTCCGGCGAGGTTGCCCTCATCGACGGCGACACCAAGAAGATCTGGACCATCATCAAGACCGGCTACGCGGTTCACATCTCGCGTCTGTCGGCGTCCGGCCGCTACATCTACGTCATCGGCCGCGATGGCAAGCTCGACATGATCGATCTGTGGATGGAAATGCCCGCCGTCGTGGCGACCATCAAGATCGGCCTGGACGCGCGCTCGGTCGACACCTCGAAGTTCAAGGGCTATGAGGACAAGTACGCGGTTGCCGGTTCCTACTGGCCGCCGCAGTACGTCATCATGGACGGCTATACCCTTGAGCCGAAGAAGATCGTCTCGACCCGCAGCATCTCCGTGGATGGCGAATATCATCCCGAGCCGCGCGTCGCCTCGATCGTTTCCTCGATGATCAAGCCCGAGTGGGTGATCAACGTCAAGGAAACCGGTCTGATCAAGCTGGTGGACTACTCCGACATCAAGAACCTCAAGGAGACCACCATCGAGTCGGCCAAGTTCCTCCACGACGGTGGCTGGGACGCGTCGAAGCGCTACTTCCTGGTGGCCGCCAACGCCTCCAACAAGGTAGCCGTCGTCGACACCAAGGAAGGCAAGCTCGCCGCCCTGGTCGATACCAAGTCGAAGCCCCATCCGGGCCGCGGCGCCAACTTCGTCCATCCCAAGTTCGGCCCGGTCTGGGCGACTTCGCACCTGGGCGCGGACGTCATCACCCTGATCGGCACCGATCCGGCCAAGCACAAGGAACAGGCTTGGAAGGTCGTCGCCGAGCTGAAGATGCACGGTTCGGGCTCGCTGTTCGTCAAGACCCATCCGAAGTCCACCAACCTGTGGGCCGATGCTCCGTTGATGCCCGAGAAGGAAGCCGCTGAGTCGGTGACCGTCTACGACATCAAGAACCTCGACAAGGGCCCGGTGACCATCAACGTCGCCAAGATGGCTGAGCTGCCGGAAACCAAGGCGGTCAAGCGCGTCGTCCACGCCGAGTACAACGAAAAGGGCGACGAGGTGTGGTTCTCGATCTGGG
>CAJANL010000192.1 GCA_903941105.1 uncultured Rhodospirillaceae bacterium | reverse complement strand
GTGGCACCACTCCCGCGCTTCGCTTGGGCCTCCACCTTACCTCCCCCGCCTTCGGCAGGGGAGGTAAGGTGCCAATTTGCGTCAGTTTCCCCGCTAATCTGCGATGAACCGATTTTTGGTTTGCCACAATCTTGGTTTCGGGCAGTATCCCGCACATGGGAGACACAAGAGGTATCTTCATCGCCATAGATGGCATCGACGGCTCGGGCAAGACCACCTTGTCCGGGCAGTTGCAGCAATTGTTGGCTGACTATGGGCCTGTAATCACCAAAGAGCCTACCGCTGAATCGGAGTGGGGGCGGCGGCTACGTCAGTCCGCTGTCGAAGGAAGGTTGCCTCGCAAGACCGAGATCGAATTTTTCCACAAAGATCGATTGCACCATATCGAAACATTGATCCGCCCGTGTCTTGAGGAAGGGCGGATCGTTATCTGTGATCGTTACGTGGATTCCACCTTGGCGTTCCAGGCCGAAGGACCCGCCGAAGCTGAAGTGATGTATCGTAATTTTGCCGGCGAAATATTGGAACCGGACCTCACGTTTATACTGATGTGTCCGGTAAGCGTCGGCTTGCTTCGGATTCAAGAAAACAGGCCGGAAAAATCCACTTTCGAGGAAGTGGGCACCCTGACCCGCGCGCATGAAATCTATGACGCTCGAACCAAGCTTGGCGGTCGCTATGTACCTCTCGACGCCACCGCTTCGGTTCATCATACCCTACGGCAAGCGGTGAGTGCTCTGGTGGCCCGCTATCCCCATCTCGGCGAACCGCTACGAGCACATTACGCAAGAGCCTTTCCATCTGAACCCCAACCATTCTGATCGTGGACAAGGTCGATGTGTGGCTTTAGGAGAAGCGCGCGGGATGCTCGCATTCCTCGCCACCCTGGAGCGTGGGCCTCCCACCCGCCCGGGTGACAGACGGCGAATGCTCGGCTAATCTCCTGCCATGACCGACACCCCCCATCCCCGCGAGGTCGACGAGCTTTTCGGCCATGAGGCTGCCGAGCGGACTCTGCTGGAGACGTGGAATTCCGGCCGCATGGCGCATTCCTGGCTGATCTCGGGGCCGAAGGGGATCGGCAAGGCGACGCTGGCCTATCGTTTTGCCCGCTTCGCCCTCTCGGGCGGCGGGGAAGGGGCGGGGCTGTTCGGAGGGGGGCCCGAGTCCCTGGCGCTGCGCCGCGATCACCCGGTGTTCCGCCGTGTTGCCTCGCAGGGCCACGCCGACCTCAAGGTGGTGGAGCGCGGCTGGTCCGATGACAAGAAGACCAAGCTGAAGACCGAGATCGTCATCGACGACGTGCGTGGCATCGGCGGCTTCATGGCGCTGACCCCGGCCGAGGGCGGCTGGCGGGTCGTCATCATCGATTCCGCCGACGAAATGAACCGCAACGCCGCCAACGCCGTTCTCAAGGTGCTTGAAGAACCGCCACGCAATGCCTTGATGCTGCTGGTTTCCCATAGCCCAGGTCGCTTGTTGCCCACCATCCGTTCGCGCTGCCGCCGCCTGACACTCAAGCCGCTGGCGGAGGAGGCCGTCATCCGCCTGCTGGCGACGCATCGCCCAGAACTGACCGATGCCGATCTGACCACCCTGGCCCGCCTGGCCGAAGGCAGCATCGGCAAGGCGCTGGCGCTGGCGGAGGAGGGGGGGCTCGACCTCTACCGCGACCTGCTGGGCCTGCTGGAGAAGCTGCCGCATCTGGACGTGCCGGCGCTGCACGGCTTCGGCGACCGGGTGTCGCGTGCCGAGAACGAGGCCTCGTTTCGCACCGTCACCGAACTTCTGACCTGGTGGCTGGCCCGGCTGGTGCGGGCCGGCGGACGCCAGGGCGCCGGTATGACGGAGGTGGTGCCGGGGGAGGGCGCCCTGATGGGGCGTCTCCTGGCGGCTGCCAGCCTTGAACAATGGCTTGAGGTATGGGAAAAGATCACCACCCTGTTCACCCGTACCGACGCGGTCAATCTCGACCGTAAACAGGCGGTGTTGAGCGCTTTTCTCGCGGTGGAGCGGCTGGCGCGGCCTTGACCGGCGCAACGCGGTTGATACCCGACTTTTCCTGCCGCCATTGCGGCGGCGGCCAAGCGAGCGGATGCGAGCGCCCGGCGAGGGGCAAAAGAACAATAAGGAGCACTCGATGAGCGGGGCGAAACCCTTCTACGTCACGACGCCGATCTATTACGTCAACGACAAGCCCCATATCGGCCACGCCTACACTACGCTGGCCTGCGACGTATTGGCTCGGTTCAAGCGTCTCGACGGATTCGACGTCAAGTTCCTCACCGGCACCGACGAGCACGGCCAGAAGGTCGAGAAGTCGGCCGAGGTGGCCGGACTGTCGCCGCAGGCACTGGCCGACGCCAACTCCGCCAACTTCCGCGAACTGACCAAGGTCCTCGGCTGCTCCAACGACGACTTCATCCGCACCACCGAGCCGCGCCACATTGCCGCCTGCCAGGCGCTGTGGAACGAGTTGCTCAAGCGTGGCGAGATCTATCTCGGCCATTACGAGGGCTGGTACTCGGTCCGCGACGAGGCCTTCTACAACGAGGATGAACTGAAAGCCGGCCCCGATGGGCAGAAGCTGGCTCCTACCGGGGCGCCGGTGGAATGGGTCAAGGAGCCGAGCTATTTCTTCCGGCTGTCGGCCTGGGGCGAGCGCCTGTTGGCTTATTACGACCGCGAACCCGACAGTATCGGGCCGCAGTCACGCCGCAACGAGGTGATGAGCTTCGTCAAGGGCGGCCTCAACGACCTCTCGGTGTCGCGCACCAGCTTCTCGTGGGGCATCCCGGTGCCGGGCGACGAGAGCCACGTCATGTATGTCTGGCTCGACGCCCTGACCAACTACATCACAGCGGTGGGCTACCCCGACACCACCGGCGAGTATGCGAAATACTGGCCGGCCGACCTGCATATGGTGGGCAAGGACATCGTGCGCTTCCACTCGGTCTATTGGCCGGCCTTCCTGATGGCCGCCGGGCTGGAGCCACCCAAGCGGGTCTTCGCCCATGGCTGGTGGACCAACGAGGGCCAGAAGATCTCCAAGTCGATCGGCAACGTCATCGACCCCCTGTCGCTGATCGAACGTTACGGCCTCGATCAGGTGCGCTATTTCCTGCTGCGCGAGGTGCCGTTCGGCAATGACGGCGACTTCAGCCATCGCGCCATGATCAATCGCATGAACAGCGAGCTGGCCAACGACTACGGCAATCTGGCCCAGCGTGTGCTGTCCATGGTCGGCAAGAATTGCGGCGCCCAGGTGCCGCAGCACGGCGAGTTCACCGCCGAGGACCGCGAGTTGCTCGACGCCGCCGCCGCGCTGATCGGCAAGCAGCGCGACGCCATGGACCGCCAGCTGTTCCACGAGGCGCTGGAGGCGCTGTGGGTGGTGATCCGGGCCGCCAACGGCTATGTCGACCGCCAAGCGCCGTGGGCGCTGAAGAAAACCAATCCCGAGCGCATGGCCACCGTGCTGTGGGTGCTGGCCGAAACGGTGCGCCATCTCGCCATGCTGACCCAGCCGTTCATGCCCACCAGTTCGGCCCGGCTGCTCGATCAGTTGGCGGTGCCCGAGGACCAGCGCGACTTCCGCCATATCGGCTCGCACTTCGCGCTGAAGCCGGGAACACCGTTGCCGACGCCGCAGGGCGTCTTCCCGCGACTGGTGGAGGAGGGGGCCGTCTAGCCATGCTGGTGGATAGCCACTGCCACTTGGATTTCCCCGATTTCGCCGACGATCTCGACGGCGTGGTGGCGCGCGCCGGTGCGGCTGGTGTCGGGCTGATGCTGACCATCTGCACCCATCTCACCCGCGCGGCGCAGGTGATCGCCCTGGCGGAACGCTTCCCCAACGTGTGGTGCACGGTGGGCATCCATCCGCACGAGGCGGGCACCGAGCCCGCCGCCGATGTGGAGCGGCTGATCGCGCTGTCGGCCCATCCCAAGGTGGTGGGATTCGGCGAGACCGGCCTCGACTATTATTACGACAAGAGCCCGCGCGACCGGCAGCGTGAGTCGTTCCGGGTCCATATCGAGGCGGCGCGGCGCACCGGCCTGCCGGTGATCGTCCATACCCGCGACGCCGACGACGATACCGGTGGCATCCTGGCCGAGGAGATGGGGAAGGGGGCCTTCAGCGGCTTGGTGCATTGCTTTAGCTCTGGCCATCAACTAGCTGAAAAGGTTATTGGATTAGGGCTTTACATCTCCGCATCCGGTATCGTAACCTTCAAGACGGCGGCTCCCTTGCGCGAGACCATCTCGGCGGTGCCGCTGGACCGTCTGCTGGTGGAAACCGACGCGCCGTTCCTGGCGCCAATCCCATTCCGCGGCAAGCGCAACGAGCCGGCTTATGTCGGGCGCACCGCCGCCGTGGTGGCGGAGGCCCGGGGGGTGCCCATGGCGGTTATGGAAAATGCCACCACCGACAATTTCCTGCGCCTGTTCGCCAAGGTCCGGCCATGATCACGGCGACCATCCTGGGCTGTGGTGGCGCCACCGGGGTGCCGTCCATCAGTTCAGGCTGGGGTGCCTGCAATCCCCTCAACCCGAAGAACCGCCGCCGCCGGCCCTCCATCCTGGTGGACAGCTGCGGCATGCGGCTGCTGGTGGACACCTCGCCCGACCTGCGCGAGCAACTGCTCGATGCCGGCGTGCGCCACCTGGACGCCGTGATCTATACCCATAGTCACGCCGACCACGTCCATGGCATCGACGACCTGCGCGAGGTCAACCGCGCCATGGGCGGGCCGCTGGCGCTGCATGCCGCCGCCGACGTGCTGGAGGCCATCTCCCAGCGCTTTCCCTACGTGCTGGGCGAGGTGGCGGAGGGCCAGACCATCTACAAGCCCATGCTGCTGCCGCATGAGGTGACGGGACCGTTCGCCGTCGGTGATGTCTGTGTGACGCCGTTCACGCAGGACCATGGCTACGGAAGCACGCTGGGCCTGCGCTTCGGGCCGCTGGCCTATTCCACCGATGTGGTGAATCTGGACGAGGCGGCGTTCGAGACCCTGGCCGGCATCGACACCTGGATCGTCGGCTGCCTGACCGACTACGCCCATCCCACCCATGCCGACGTGGACAAGGTGCTGCAATGGGTCGACCGCCTGCGACCGCGCCGCACCGTTCTCACCCATATGAGCACGCGGCTGGATTACGATGCCTTGAAGGCCAGGCTGCCTGCCCATATCGAGCCGGCTCATGACGGAATGATCATCGAGGTGACGCAATGACCGGACGGCAAACCCACTGGCAGGGGGTTTACCAAACCAAGGCCGAGACCGAGGTCAGCTGGTTCCAGGGCCGGCCGGAGACCTCGGTTCGCCTGATCGAGGCCGCCGGGCTCGGCCGGGGCGCACGGATCATCGACGTGGGCGGCGGCGCCTCGCGATTGGTGGATACGCTGCTCGATCTCGGCTTCACGAGCCTCGCCGTGCTCGACATCGCCGAAGCCGCCCTGGCCAAGACCCGAGACCGCCTGGGCGCCCGTGCCGCGGCCGTGCAGTGGCTGGTGGCCGATATCACAGGGTGGAAGCCGCCGTCACGCTACGACACCTGGCACGACCGCGCCGTGTTCCATTTCCTCACCGATGCCGCCGACCGCGCCGTCTATGCCGCGACCATGGCGAGCGCGGTTCCGGTCGGCGGGCAGGCTATCGTCGGCACCTTCGCGGTCGACGGCCCGGAGCGTTGCAGTGGCCTGCCGGTATGCCGCTACGATGCCGACAGCCTAGCGGCTCAGTTCTTGCCGAATTTCCGTTTGCTCGACGCTCTCACCGAGGATCATCTGACGCCGTCGGAGAAAGTCCAGCGATTTCAATTCTGTAGGATGGAACGGATTTGACATTGGTTTGTATCCATAATATGCATTATGCGACAATTGCTCATGGATCATTCCATGGGTAATCTCGAAGACCCCGCCCTTCAGCGTTTCGTCACGGCGCACCAGGCCGGCAATCTGCCGGTGGCCGAGGACGGCTATCGCGGCATTCTTGCCCGTAAGCCGCTCCATGCCGGCGCTTGGCATTACCTGTCGCTGCTGCTGTGGCAGACCGGACGTCGCGGCGACGCCGTGGCCGCCGCCGAGAAAGCGGTTCGTTTTGCCCCCAATTTGCCCAAGCCACGCCAGAACCTCGGCGTCATGCTGATGGACGGCGGTGCCCACGACCGGGCGCGCGAGCAGTTCGCGGCGCTGGCCCGCATGGCACCCACCCTGCCGCAGGGCGCCTATGGGCTGGGTTTGGTCGCGGCGGCGCTGCACAGGCACGACGAGGCGGTGACACATTTCCGCGAGGCCGTCCGGCTGGGGCCCAACTCCGCCGAGGCCCACTACAACCTCGGTTGCGCCCTGAAGGGAGCCGGCGATACCAAAGCGGCCGAGGCGCCGCTGTCCCGTGCCCTGGCGCTGCGCGCCGAGTATCCCGAAGCGCTGTGCAATCTGGCCAATGTGGTTGCCGCCACGCGGGTCAGCGAGGCGGAAGCCCATGCCCGGCAGGCCCTGGCCCTGCGCCCCGACTTCCTCGAAGCCACCTATACGCTGGGCACCATCCTCGAAGCCCAGACCCGCCTGAGCGAGGCCGAGGCCTGTTACCGTCGCGCCGTCGAACTTGATCCGACAAGTCACGAAGCGTGGTCCAATTTCTTGTTCTATTTGAATTATTCAGATACCAAGACGCCCGCCGAAATCGCCGTCGAGCACGGCGCCTGGGGGGCTCGATACGCCGCCCTGCCCGCCCTGCCCCATGACAATTCCCCGGACGCCGGACGTCGCTTGAAGATCGGCTACGTCTCGCCTGATTTCCGGGCTCATTCGGTGAGTTATTTCATCGAGCCGGTGCTGGCCGCCCACGACTCGGCGACGGTGGAGGTCTTCGCCTATGCCTGCCGTCCCGGCGAGGACAACGCCACCCGCCGGCTAAAGGCGGTCGCGCACCACTGGCGCGACATCTCAACCCTGGACGACGACGCCGCCGAGGCGATGATCCGCGCCGACGGCATCGACATCCTGGTGGATCTGGCCGGCCATACCGGCAGCAACCGCCTGCCGCTGTTCGCCCGCCGGCCGTCGCCGGTGCAGATGAGCTGGATCGGCTATCCCAATTCCACCGGACTGGCGGCCATGGACTGGCGCATGGTCGACGCCATCACCGACCCGACCGGTGCCGGCGACGATCTGGCGTCGGAGGGACTGCTGCGGCTACCCGGCTGCTTCCTGTGCTACCAGCCCCCCTCACCCGCTCCCGATCCGATGGCGCGGCCGGAGGACGGGACGGTGGTGTTCGGCTCGTTCAACAAACTCCAGAAGGTGACGCCGTCCACCCTCGCCACCTGGGCCACCATCCTGGCGCGGGTGCCCGGCTCGCGGCTGATGCTGAAGAGCCAGCAGCTCGACGATGCGGCCATCCGCGACCGCATCGCCGGCGCCTTCGCCGCCCATGGCATTGACTCGGCACGACTGGATCTGCTGGGCTGGGTGGCCGACCGTAGCGGGCATCTCGGGCTCTACAACCGCATCGACGTCGCACTCGACCCCTTCCCCTACAACGGCACCACCACCACCTGCGAGGCGTTGTGGATGGGCGTGCCGCTGGTGGCACTGCGCGGCGACCGTCACGCCGCCCGCGTCGGCGCCAGCCTGCTCACCGCCGTGGGGGTGCCGGAGCTGATCGCCGAGACCCGCGAGGCCTATGTGGATATGGCCGCAGCCCTCGCCGCCGCCCCGTCGCGCCGGGCCGCCCTGCGCCGCGATCTGCGGCCGCGCATGGCCGCCTCGCCGCTGTGTGACGCCGCAGGCTTCTGCGGTGGGCTGGAGCAGGCCTACCGCGACGCCTGGCGCCGGTGGTGCGGCTGATGCGGCCCATCGACCGCCTGCTGGAGGTGATGGCCCGTCTGCGCGATCCCCAGGCCGGCTGCCCCTGGGACCGCGAGCAGACCTTCGCCACCATCGCGCCCTACACCATTGAGGAAGCTTATGAAGTCGCCGAGGCCATCGAGCACGGCGACATGGCGGCGCTGAAGGACGAGTTGGGCGACCTGCTGTTCCAGGTGGTGTTCTACGCCCAGATGTCGCACGAGCAGGGCGGCTTTGATTTCGACGCCATCGCCCAGGCCATCGCCGACAAGATGGAGCGTCGCCACCCGCATGTCTTCGCCGACGCCGCCATCCGCAACACCGCGCAGCAGGTCGAGGCCTGGGAAGAAACCAAGGCGGCCGAGCGGGAGGCCAAGCGGCAGGAAAGCGTGCTCGACGGCGTCGCCCGCACCCTGCCGCCGATGACGCGGGCCGTGAAGTTGCAGAAGCGTGCCGCCCGGGTCGGCTTCGACTGGGCCGCCGCCGCCGACGTGCTGGCCAAGATCGAGGAAGAGATCGCCGAGATCGGCGTCGAGATGGCGATGGAGGCACCGCAAGACCGGCTGGAGGACGAAATGGGCGACGTTCTCTTCGCTTGCGTCAACCTCGCCCGCAAGCTCAATATCGATCCGGAACGGGCGCTGAAACGGGCCAATGGCAAGTTCGATCGCCGCTTCCGCCATATCGAGGCCGGCCTCGCCGCCGCCGGGCGTTCGCCCGCGACCGCCTCGCTGGACGAGATGGAGGCCCTATGGAACGCCGCCAAGCAGGCGGAACGGGGTAGTTGAGGGGGAGCGGGATGAACTGGTTGGGTCGCCTCGGGGTGCTGGGCCTCGTCTTTCTGCTGTCGTCCTGCTACATCCCCGACAAGTTCAAGGCCGAGCTTCGCCTATCGCGCTTCGGTGACTATTCATTGTCTTTCGACGGCGACCTGCTGCACGTCCCCACCCTGCACGAATACGCCCGCGGCAACATCAAGCCGGATGACGAGGCCGAGCGTCTGGAGAACATCCGCCGCGATCTGGTACGCGACGTCGCTTTCAAGGAGATCGTCCCCAAGGGCAAGGGCCGCTTCGGCGTCCGCTACGAGCGCGAGGGGCGGCTCGGCAAGGTGCAACTGGTGGCGCTGATCCGCCGCGACGCCCGCCTCCTCAGCCTGAAATCGCATGAGAACGGTGCCATCGTCGTCGCCGCCAGTTCGCCCAAACCGAGCGATGCCCAACGCATGTCGCAGATGAACGTCAGCATCCAGGGCGAGTTCCGCCTGACCACCGACGCCAACATCCTCGAACACAATGCGGCCGAGGTGCGCCCGTTCGGCCGCTACAACGTCTACATCTGGAAGATCGAGAACACCTTTTCGCCGGTGCCGCGCTTCCTTTTCGTCCGCGATCCCGATCCGTCGCGGCCGCTACCCGAACCCAAGAGTGCCAAACAATGAGTGGAGTCTGGAGCAACCGCGTCGTCCTGGTCACCGGTGCCACCGCCGGTTTCGGTGCCGCCATCGCCCGCCGTTTTGCGGCGGAAGGCGCCCGCGTCGTCGCCTGCGGCCGGCGGCGTGATCGGCTCGATGCCCTGCGGACCGAGCTGGGGGCCAACCTCCACCCGGTGATGCTGGACGTCCGCGACCGCCGGGCGGTGGAGGCGGCCATCGCCACCCTGCCGGCGGCCGTCCGTGACCTCGACCTGCTGGTCAACAATGCCGGTCTGGCGCTGGGGATCGAGCCGGCCCATGCCGCCAGCCTCGACGACTGGGAAGACATGGTCGACACCAACCTCAAGGGGCTGATGTATGTGACCCACGCCGTGCTGCCGGGCATGGTCGAGCGCAATCGCGGCCACATCATCAACATGGGCTCGACCGCCGGCTCGATGCCCTATCCCGGCGGCAACCTGTACGGCGCCACCAAGGCGGCGGTGGCACAGTTCTCCGCCAACCTGCTGGCCGATCTGGTCAAGACGCGGGTGCGCGTCACCTGCATCGAGCCCGGCTTGTGCGGCGGCAGCGAATTTTCGCTGGTGCGCTTTCACGGTGACACCGACAAGGCCGACAAGGTCTATCGCGGCACCCAACCGCTGACGGCAGAAGATATTGCAGAATCAGTGCTCTGGGCTGCGTCACAGCCGGCCCACGTCAATATCAGCCGTATCGAAATGCTCCCCACCTGCCAGGCTCCGGCCGGTTGGGCCATCCACCGCGAGGGGTAGAGCGGGAGGCTAGAACGTTTGCTGCTTTTCTTCAGGAATAAAGTCCGCCAAGTCCCTGCCGACGCGGTAATTATTGTTGTAAATTCAACAGGATATATTGTTTCACGGGCGCGGCGGTACGGCGTGAAACATCGCTCATACGCGACATCATGGCCATCCTTCGAGACGTCTGACGGCGTGACGCCCCCTACTCCACCAGCAGGCTGAGTTCGCGCCAGCTCGCCGGACCGGGGGCCAGCAGCAGGGAGCCGGACTCGGCCACCGGGCGATAGGGACGGCCGTCGGTCAGGCAGGCCCAGCCGCCGGCCTCGGCGTGGATCAGGACACCGGCGGCATGGTCCCATGGCATCAGCCGGTTGAAGTGGGCGAAGTGGAGTTGTCCGGTCACCAGATCGAGATAGTCGTGGGCGGCGCTGCCCTTGCGTCCCACCGTGGCGACCCGAGCCGCTACCGGCCCCTTGCGCTTGACCGAGCCGTTCATCTCGGCCAGCGGCACCTCGGTCAGCACCGACAGGCGGGTCTCGCCCAGCCAGGCCCCCTGCCCCAGCGCCGCCATGACGGTGCGGTCGGGAACGGGGTCGTGAATCCAGCCCGCCACCGTGCGGCCGTCCACCACCAGGGCGATGATCATGGCGAAGCGGGCATGGCCCTGGGCAAAATTGGCGGTGCCGTCCACCGGATCGATCACCCAGACCGGCCCGGGATGCTCCAGCGCCCGCAACAAGGTGGGATCGGCGTCGACCGATTCCTCACCCACCACGGCGGCGGGGAACAATTCGGTGAGGCGTCGTGCCAGAACACGCTCCGCCTCGACATCGGCCTCGGTGACGATTTGCCCGGGCTTCTTCTCGCGAATCTGCGCCGCGGCGAGGTGGCGGAAACGTGGCAGTACCTCGGTCTCGGCCGCCTCGCGGATGATGGCGGCGACGGTGTCGAGATCGGGGATCACGCGGGGTCCCTCCCCTCCGCCTGCCGCTGCTGGAACCGCTTGGCATCGGCGGGGTCGAGGCGGACGCGCAGGAAGGCGGTCTCGTCGCTGTCGCGCCGCGCCATCACCTCGCCGTGCTGATAGAGCCACGAGATGCCGGCGCCGTCGCTCAGCGGCAGCGACAGGTCCACCGTCTCGCGCCCGGTGGCAAGGCGGCGGTCGATGCAGGCCAGCAGGGCGTCGAGCCCTTCGCCGGTCACCGACGACACCGGCAGGCAATCGGGCCGACGGCGGGCCTGATTGAGCAGGATGTCGCGTTTGACCTCGGGCATCAAATCAACCTTGTTGAGCGCCTCGACCAAACCCTTGTGCACGGCCTCTGCCATACCCAGCTCGCCCAGCACCGCCTCGACGTCTTCGGCCTGGGCCTCGGAATCCGGGTGGGAGACGTCGCGGACATGGATCACCACGTCGGCCCCCAACACCTCTTCGAGGGTGGCGCGGAAGGCCGCCACCAACTCGTGCGGCAGGTCGGAGACGAAGCCCACCGTGTCGGACAGGATCACGGTGCGCCCGGACGGCAGGGTCAGCGACCGCATGGTGGGGTCGAGCGTGGCGAACAGCATGTCCTTGGCCAGCACCTCGGACCGCGTCACCCGGTTGAACAAGGTGGACTTGCCGGCGTTGGTATAGCCCACCAGGGCCACCACCGGATAGGGCACGCGGCGGCGTGCCTTGCGATGCAGTTCGCGGGTGCGCTTGACCTCGTCCAGCTCGCGCTTGAGCTTGACGATGCGCTCGCCGATCATGCGGCGGTCGGCCTCGATCTGGGTCTCGCCGGGGCCGCCCAGGAAGCCGAAGCCGCCGCGCTGGCGCTCCAGATGGGTCCACGACCGCACCAGCCGTGAGCGCTGGTAGCTCAGCGCCGCCAGTTCCACCTGCAGCGAGCCTTCACGGGTGCGGGCCCGCTCGCCGAAAATTTCCAGGATCAGGCCGGTGCGGTCGATGACCTTGCACTTCCATTCCCGTTCCAGGTTGCGCTGCTGCACCGGGGACAGATGGCCGTCCACCACCGCGACGCCGATGTCGTGGCTCTCCACCTCGATGGCCAGCCGCTCGACGGCGCCCATACCCATCAGGGTGGCGGGACGCGGCCGCGACACCGGCACCACTTCGGACAGCACGATGTCGAGGTCGATGGCCCGGGCTAGGCCGATGGCCTCGGCCAGGCGCGCCTCGGGCAGGCGCAGGCCGCCCTCGGCGGCCTTCATCGCCGGATGAAGCACCATGGCGCGTTGGCGGGACGACCCTTGCGTGCCGACCGGTTCGCTGGCCACGTTACTCTTCGCCGCCTTCCTTGATGGGGGGCTCGAACAGCTGGACCGGGGTCGACGGCATCACCGTCGAAATGGCGTGTTTGTAGACCAGTTGGGTATGTCCGTCGCGGCGCAGCAGCACCGAGAAATTATCGAACCAGGTAACGATACCCTGCAGCTTGACACCATTCACCAGAAATACGGTCACGGGGGTCTTGTTCTTGCGGATGTAATTGAGAAAGACATCCTGCACGTTTTGCGATTTTTCCGCGGACATGGGTTGAATCCGTTCTTATTAGCCTGGTTTGGCGCGTTGAGTTTGTTAGGAAGGGTATTCCCCTTCCGGAACCCTCGTTACCATCAAATGGGGGATATGGGAACCGATAGTTCCAGGACAAGCCCAGCCAAATCGCCACAGTCGAGAAGGTGGCGAACCGGCGGATGGGCGTCGAATTCACCGGGCTGCGGCGGCAGGGCGCGCAGCAGGATTGGGACGCATCCGGCATTGATGGCGCAGTGCATGTCGATGGGGGTGTCGCCGACGAACCACACCTCGGCCCCCGGCACGACCCCCGAGCTGGCCAGGGCCATGTGGACAGGAGCCGCGTCGGGTTTGTCGGCCTCGGCGTCGTTGGCTCCCACCAGGCCGTCGAACAGGCCGGTCCAGCCTAACGCCTCGGCCTCGGTGCGCAGGAATTTGCCGCGCTTGTTGCTGACCACGGCGAGGGCGAGCCCCGCCTGTTTCAGCGTCGCCAGCATCTCACCGGCACCGGGCAGCGGCTTGAGATGCGCGAGGTGGATGGCCTCGAAGCCGGCGGAGAACACGTCGCGCGCCTCTTCCCAGCGGTCTCCGAACATGGCCGGAAAGGTGTCGCGCATGCTGGCCGCCACATTGGCCTGGGTCTCGGCCATGCTCCATTCCGGCATGGCGAAATGGCGGAACATCAGGTTGTAGGACTCCTGGATGCACTCCCAGGAATCCACCAGGGTGTTGTCCCAGTCGAAGACCAGGGCGCGGGGGCGAGCGATGGGGGTCACGAGGGGCGCAGATCCTGATAAAGGGCACGTAGGCGCAACGTCACCGGGCCGGGCTGCCCCGAGCCCACCGGGCGGCCGTCGATGCGGGTGACCGGAAGGACCGTGGCGGTCGTTCCGGAAATGAAAGCTTCCCGTGCAGCCATGGCCTCTGCCACGGTGAAGGGGCGCTCCTCTACCGCGATGCCTGCCTCGGCGGCGAGTTTGAGGATGTTGCAGCGAGTGATGCCGGCGAGCACATGGCCGTCGTCGGGATGGGTCACCACCCTGCCCCGCCCATCGACCAGATAGGCGTTGGAGGCTGAGCCTTCGGTGACGACGCCGCGCGCCTCGTCCACCAGCCAGACCTCGTAGGCGCCAGCCTCCTTGGCCGCCTGACGGGCCAGCACGTTGGCCAGCAGGCAGACGGTCTTGATGTCGGGACGTTTCCAACGCTGGTCCGGGGCCGTAACGACCGCGACCCCCTGCCCCACCTGGACGGCCGAGGGGCCCGGCTGGCGCCAGGCGCTGACCACCAGCGACGGCGGGGTGTCGGCCGGAAAGGCATGGTTGCGATGGGCGGCACCGCGCGAGACCTGGAGATAGGCGACGCCGTCCCCCAAACGATTGCGGCGGACCACCTCGGCGACGATGTGCGGCAGCACCCGGCGCGGTACCGGCCAGCCGATGCTCAGCGCCGCCAGCGAGCGGCCCAGGCGGTCGAGGTGCTGATCGAGATGGCAGGGCCGGCCGCTGCGGATGGCCACCACCTCGTAGACGGCATCGGCGAACTGGGTGCCGCGATCCTCGACATGGAGGCCCGCCAGCGAATGATGGAGGTACTGGCCATCGACATAGACGATGCGGGTCACCCTAGAAATACTCCAGCCGCACCGAGAACATCTTTTCCACCTTCTTGACCGCCTCGGCAGCGGCGAACAGGATGACGCGGTCGCCGGCCTGGACCACGGTGCTGCCGCGCGGGCTGATGACCTGGCCTTCGCGCACCACCGCCCCCAGCAGCACCCCGGCCGGCAGCTTGACCTCGCGCAGCGGCTTGCCGACGAGGCTGGAGGTCTCCAGGGCGTCGGCCTCGATCAGCTCGCCGAAGCCCTCGTGCAGCGAGTGGACGGCGTGGATGCGGCCGCGCCGGACATGCTGGAGGATGTTGGACACCGTGATGGCGCGCGGGCTCACCACCACATCGATGCCCAAGGGTCCCATCAGGGCGTTGTAGGTGGTCTTGTTGATCAGCGTTACCGCCCGGCGGCTGCCATAGCGCTTGGCCAGCAGGGCGGCCAGGATGTTGGTCTCGTCGTCGTTGGTCACCGCCACCACCGTCTCGGCGGCACTGACCGAGGCCTCGTGCAGAATCTCGGGATCAAGGGCGTCGCCGTGCAGCACCACGGTGCGGTGCAGGGTCTTGGCGACGAACTCGGCACGGTCCTTGTCGGCCTCGATGATCTTGATGTTGGTGCCGGGCAGCTCGGCCTCGATCTGCTGCGCCAGGAACAGGCCGATATTGCCGCCGCCGAAAATGACGATGCGGCGGGCCTCCTGATCCTCGCGGCCAAAGGCGGACAGCGCCCGCTCGACATGGTCGCTGTCGACCACGAAATAGACCTCGTCGCCCTCCACCATCTGATCCTCGGCCGAGGGGATGATGGCCTTGCCTTCGCGCACCACGCCGATGATGACGATGTTGAGGTCGGGGAACAGCACCGTCAGCTGGCGCAGCGGCGTATTGATCAGCGGGCAGTGCTCGTCGCAGCGCACCCCGATCAGCCGCACCTTGTCGCCGGCCAGCGGGATGACGTCGATGGCTCCCGGCACCTGTAGCCGGCGGGTAATGGCGCGCGCCACCTCGATCTCGGGGCTGATGATGACGTCGATGGGCAGATGGTCGCGGCTGAACAGGTTGGACCAGATCGGCTGCAGATAGCTCTGGCTGCGCACCCGGGCGATCTTGGTCGGCACGTTGAACAGCGAGTGCGCCACCTGGCAGGCCACCATGTTGACCTCGTCGGCGTGGGTCACCGCGATGATCATGTCGGCGTCGGCGGCTCCGGCCTGCTCCAGCACCGAGGGATGCGAGGCGTAGCCGAGGATGGCCTGAACATCGAGCGTGTCGCTGATCTTGCGGATCAGCTCGGGGCGCTGGTCGATGACGGTGACGTCATTGTTCTCGCCCGCCAGATAGTGGGCGATATTGAAGCCGACCTGCCCGGCGCCGCAGACGATGACTTTCATTCTTTGTTGTCCCTCAGTCGCCGGGCGCGCGCCTCCGCGCGCTTGGCCAAGTATCGCGGACGCATCACCGCCCCTTGTCCTTTTCGTCGGTATTGACGCCCAGCAGCTTGAGCTTGCGGTGCAGGGCCGAGCGTTCCATGCCGACGAAGGTGGCGGTGCGGGAAATGTTGCCGGCGAACCGGTTGACCTGGGCCAGCAGGTATTCCCGCTCGAACAGCTCGCGCGCCTCGCGCAGCGGCAGGGTCATGATCTCGCTCGACTTGTCCCAGCGCAGCACCGCCGGGGTGATGGCGCCGATCTCGGCCGGCAGCATGTCGGCCCGCACCGGTTCGCGGCTGTCGCCCGGCGCCATGATCAATACCCAGTCCATGGCATTCTTGAGCTGGCGCACGTTGCCGGGCCAGTCATAGGCCTGCAGGGCGACCAGGGCGTCCTCGCCCAGCGGCCGCGGCTGCACTCCGGCGCCCCGGGCAGCGTTTTCCATGAAATGGCGGGCAAGCAGCGGGATGTCTTCCTTGCGCTCGCGCAATGACGGCACCTTGATGGGCACCACGTTCAGCCGGTAATAGAGATCCTCGCGCAACCGACCGGCGGCCATTTCCGCCTGGAGGTCACGGTTGGAACTGGCGATGACGCGGACGTCGACCTCGACCCGCTTGACGCCGCCCACCCGTTCGAAAGTCTGGTCCTGCAACACGCGGACGATCTTGCCCTGGGTCTCCATCGGCATGTCGGCCACTTCGTCGAGCAGCAGGGTGCCGCCGTGGGCCTGCTCGAAGGTGCCGATCTTGCGCGGGCTGTCGTGGCCGTCGGCGCCGTGCTCGGTGCCGAACAGCTCGACCTCCATGCGGTCGGGATGCATGGCGGCGCAGTTCAGCACCACGAAGGGACCGTCGGCGCGGCGTGAGCGGGCATGGATGAGCCGGGCGGCCACCTCCTTGCCCGAGCCGGCCGGGCCGGCGATCAGTACCCGGGAATTGGTCGGCGCTACCTTGTCGATCCCCTGCCGCACCTGCAGGATCAGCGGGGAGTTGCCGACGATCTCGTCGGCGGCGCCGGCGCGCAGGCGCAGTTCCTCGTTTTCGCGACGCAGGCGGGCGGCCTCGATGGCGCGGTCGACCACCAGCATCAGCCGGTCGGCCTTGAACGGCTTCTCGATGAAGTCGTAGGCGCCGACCTTGATGGCCTGGACGGCGGTCTCGATGTTGCCGTGGCCGGAAATCATCACCACCGGCACTTCCGGCGTCTCGCGCTTGATCGCCGCCAGGATCTCCAGGCCGTCGAGCCGCGAGCCCTGCAACCAGATGTCCTGGATCACCAGGCTGGGCCGGCGGACGCCAATGGCCTCCAGCGCCGCGTCGGCGTTGGCCGCCTGCCGGGTGGTGAAGCCGTCGTCTTCGAGAATTCCAGCGATGAGGGCACGAATATCGGCCTCGTCATCGACGATCAGGATGTCATGCGCCATGGGTTGCCATCTGTTCGGGGGGAGGGGATGGCTCGGCCTCGCGGAAGATCAGGCCGACACGGGCACCGCCTCCGGGCGCGTCCTCCAAGTAAAGATCACCGCCATGGTCTTCCATGATTTTCTTGACGATGGCAAGGCCTAATCCGGTGCCCTTGCTCCGGGTCGTGACATAGGGTTCGGTCAGCCGCTCGCGGTTGTCGGTCGGCAGGCCCTTGCCGTTGTCCTCGACCTCGACGACGATGCCGCTGCCTTCGGAACGCAAGACAAGCCCGACGCGGCCGGGCGGCCGGTCCGCGCCGTCACGGCCCTGGATGGCCTCCACCGCATTCTTCAGCAGATTGGTCAATGCCTGACCGATGAGGCGGCCATCGCAGGTGATCGGCACCTTGCCCTCCGGCAGCGAGCCCTCGAACATCACTTCGGGATAACCGTTGCGCTGCAAGAACAAGGCTTGGCGGCACAGATCCGCAAGATCCTCGGGCTTCATCTGCGGCGCCGGCATGCGGGCGAAGGACGAGAACTCGTCCACCATGCGGCCGATATCACCGACCTGACGCACAATGGTCTCGATCAGATCGACGTATGTCTTGGGATCGCTCTGTATCTCCTTGAGATACTTACGTTTTAGCCGTTCGGCGGAAAGCTGGATCGGCGTCAGCGGGTTCTTGATCTCATGGGCGATGCGGCGCGCCACGTCGGCCCAGGCGGCCTTGCGCTGGGCGGAGACCAGTTCGGTGATATCGTCGAAAGTGACGACATAGCCGATGATCTCCCCCGCCAGGCTTTCGGCGGCGACGCGCACCAGCAGGCTGCGGGCACGACCGCCGGGCGGGGCCAGGCGCACCTCGTGCTGCACCAGCTTGTCGGGACGGCGGCGGCATTCCTCGACGGCATCGCCGAGTTCGGGGACTGCCTCGGCCAATGGACGCCCAGTCATGCCCTCGGCCGACATGCCCAGCAATTCCATGGCGGAGCGGTTGGGCAGGTGGATGTTGCCGTGGCGGTCGAGGCCGATGACGCCGGCCGAGACGCCGGACAGCACCGTCTCGGTGAAGCGGCGACGTTCATCCAGCTCGCGATTGGCCTCCACCAACTCGCGCCGCTGGTCGGAGAGCTGTTCCGTCATGCGATTGAAGGCACGGGTCAGCGCTCCCACCTCGGGGTCCGCGGCCTCCTGGACGCGATCCTCGAAATTACCGCTGCGCACCCGCTCGGCGCCATCGATCAGCCGTGCGATAGGGTTGGCGAGCCGCGTCGCCATGGTCAGGCCGACCCACACCGCCGCCAGCAGCACCAGCAACGCCACCACGGCGAACACCAGCGAGAATGCGGTCTCCAGCCCGGAGCGGCGGCCTTCCAGGCGTTCGTACTCGGCCACCGCGGCGGAGGTCTGTTCCATGTGGCCCAGCACCTTGGCGTCCACCAGGCGACCGACATAGAGATAGGCCTCGCCGAAGACGCCCTGCAACTGCACCAGGGCGCGGACACGGTCGTCCTCGGTTCCGGTGAGCACCGCCACCTCGCCGGCCCGCACCCGGTCGAAGGCCCAGATGGGAATCTGCGTCACGCTGGTTTCAATGGAGAAGACCAGCCCCGACCGGGCCAGGATGCGCCCCTGCCGGTCGAACACGATGGCCTCGGTGAGGCCGCGGATGGCGGCCTGGGTGGCGATGAACGAGTTGAACTGGGTGGCCGAGCGCATCAGCAGCGGCCCCTCGCGGTTGATGTCGTTGGCCATGGCCAGGGCATCGCCGCCGATGATCTGCTTGTGCTCCTCAAGGTAGGCGTGCGCCACCTCCAGCGAGGCTTCCAGCGCGGTGCGCACCCGGTCGGAGAACCAGCTCTCGATGCCGTAGCGGAAGAACACCGTCGAGCCCACCGACATCAGGATGGCCGGCGTCACCGCCACCAGGGCGAACAGCACCATGAAGCGCAGGTGCAGCCGCGAGCCCGAGGAACCGCGGCGATGGGCGCGGATGATGTCGACCACCCGCACGCCCACCACCACGCCCAGCAGCAGCAGCAGGACGCAGTCGAGCAGCAGCAACGACATCACGGCGCGGGGATCGGGGCCGTTGGGCACCGAAACGGTCATGGCCATCACGGTGGCGATGACCGAGGGAATGACGGCCAGCGTCAGCGCATAGGCCAGCCGCCGCGACAGCTCGACCCGGCGCGCCCACAGCTTCAGCCTGACTGCGATCCGGCGGCGCTCGACGGCCATTCAGTCTCCGCGCTCCATGGCTATTTCAATCCACGCGAGACAGAAATGTCGAGGTCCTTGATCTTCTTGCGCAGGGTGTTGCGGTTGAGGCCCAACACCTGGGCGGCCTTGATCTGGTTGCCGCGTGTGACCTCAAGTGCCAGCGAGATCAGCGGCTTCTCCACCTCGCGCAGTACGCGGTCGTAGACGCCGGGCGGCGGCAGGCTGTCGGCATGGTTGCTGAAATACTCCCGCAGGTGGCGTTCGACGGTGACCGACAGCCCCTCGCCTTCCACCACAGCGCCCATATCGGCCGGCGGCGCCCCTCCGGCCAGCTCGGTCTCGACCACCTCGATGCCGATGACCTCCTGGGAATAGAGCGCCGCCAGCCGACGAACCAGATTCTCCAGTTCGCGCACGTTGCCCGGCCACCGGTGGCGCTTGAGACGGTCCATGGCCTGGGCGTCGATGGTTTTGGCCGGCAGCCCTTCGGCGGCGGCGAGTCCCAGGAAGTGGCGCACCAGCTCGGGGATGTCCTCGACCCGCTCGCGCAACGGCGGCAGTCGCATGGGCACGACGTTGAGGCGGTAGAACAGGTCCTCGCGGAACATGCCCTGGCGGATCAACTGGGTCAGGTCGCGATGGGTCGCGGCCACGATACGCACATTGGCGCGGATGGGCGTGCGACCTCCGACGGTGGTGTACTCACCCTCTTGCAGCACGCGCAGCAGGCGGGTCTGCGCCTCGGGCGGCATGTCGCCGATCTCGTCGAGGAACAGGGTGCCCCCCTCGGCCTGCTCGAAGCGGCCGGCGGCGCGCTGGGTGGCACCGGTGAAGGCGCCGCGCTCATGGCCGAACAGCTCGGACTCGATCAGCTCGCGCGGGATGGCCGCCATGTTGATGGCGACGAAGGGGCCGTTGCGCCGCTTGCCGTAGTCGTGCAGGGCGCGGGCCACCAATTCCTTGCCCGTCCCCGACTCGCCATTGACCATGACGGTGAGGTCGGTGCCCATCAGGCGGGCCAGGGTGCGGTAGATCTCCTGCATGGCCGGCGAGCGGCCGATCAGCGGCAGCTTCTCCTCGTCGTCGGCACCGCCGGCCGCCTCGGGCACGCTACGCGGCGCCGTCAGGGCGCGCTGGACGACGCTGACCAGCTCCTTGAGGTCGAAGGGCTTCGGCAGGTACTCGAAGGCGCCGCGCTGGGTCGCCTTGACCGCCGTCAGCAGGGTGTTCTGGGCGCTCATCACGATGATGCGCAATTCGGGGCGGATCTTCTTGATGCGCGGCAGCAGGTCGAGGCCGCTCTCGTCGGGCATCACCACGTCGGTGATCACCAGATCGCCCTCGCCGTCCGATACCCAGCGCCACAGGGTGGCGGCGTTGCCGGTGGTGCGCACTTCATAGCCGGCGCGGCCCAGCGCCTGGGTGAGGACGGTGCGGATGCCCCGGTCGTCATCGGCCACCAGAATGGTGGAGGGTGTCATCGCCGTCATGAATCATCCCCGTTCTGAACCATGGGCAACAATACCCGGAACACCGTCTTCCTGGGCTGGCTGTCGAATTCGACGATACCGCCATGGTCACCGATGATCTTGGCCACCAGCGCCAGGCCCAGCCCGGTGCCCGAAGTCTTGGTGGTGACGAAGGCATCGAACAGGTGCGGCCTGATATCGTCGGGAATTCCCGGACCGTTATCCTGGATGGTCACCATCAGCGGCAGATGCCGGCGCGAGTCGCTGCCCGGCACCGCCAGGCGGATGCCGTGCTGATAGGCGGTGGCGATGACGATCTCGCCACCATCGGGCGGCACCGCCTCGGCGGCATTCTTCACCAGATTGAGGAACACCTGCACCAGTTGGTCGCGGTCGCCCAGCACCGAGGGCAGCGAGGGATCGTAGGCCTCGACGATGCGGACATTGCGGCCGAAGCCGGCCTGGGCGATTCGCCGCACATGCTCCAGCACGCGATGGATATTGACCGCGCCTCGCTCGACGCCGGGCTTGTCGGTGAACACATCCATGCGGTCCACCAGGGCGACGATACGGTCGGCTTCGTCGCAGATCAGGCGGGTGAGGATGCGGTCGTCCTCGCAGGCGTTCTGCTCCAGGAGTTGCGCCGCGCCACGAATGCCCGACAGCGGGTTCTTGATCTCATGCGCCAGGATGGCGGCCATGGCGGTGACCGAGCGGGCGGCGTTGCGGCTGTTGAGCTGGGCGCCGATCTTCAGCGCCATGGATTGTTCCACCAACGAGACGACGACGCAGCCGGGCATCTCGCTGATGTGCGCCACCTGGACCGTGACGATGCGGTGGCCGGTGCGCGGGGTGTCCAACGCCACGCCGTGCTCCGCCACCGACAGGGAGTTGTCGCGGGCCTGGGCGATCAGCGACAGGATCGGGCAGTCGGGGGGCAGAAACTCGGTGATCGGCTGACCGCACAGATAGGCGGCACTGGAGCTGAACAGCTGCTCGGCGGCACCGTTGGCGAACCGGATGAGACCGCTCTCGTCCACCGCCACCACCGCCGCGGCCAGGGCGCCCAGCACCACCGCGGCGTCGGGGGGCGGCGTGACCGTGCCACGGCGGAGCGGCAGGGTGGAGGTCGTGCCGATCATGCCGCGGCCCGATCCAGCAAGGGGGTCCAGAAGGCGACGATGGCACGGCGCACCGCCTCGGGATCGGTCAGGCGATTGACCTCGGCGCGGAACTCGGCCGAGCCGGCCAAGCCCTTGGAATACCACGCGACATGCTTGCGGGCCATGCGCATGCCGCCATCAGCTCCATAATGGACCAGCATGGCCTCGTAATGGGCCAGCAGGATGGCGAGGCGCTGCTCAAGCCCGGGCTCGGGCAGCCGTTCGCCGGTCCGCAGGTAATGGGCGACCTGCCCCGGCAGCCATGGCCGGCCATAGCAGGCGCGGCCGATCATCACCCCATCGGCGCCCGACTCCTCAAGGGCGCGCACGGCGTCGTCGATGCTCTCGATGTCGCCATTGACGATCACCGGGATGGACACCGCCTCCTTGACCTGGCGTACGAAGCTCCAGTCGGCGGTGCCGGAGTAGAACTGCTGGCGGGTGCGGCCGTGCACCGTCACCATGCGGATGCCGCTCTGCTCGGCGACGCGCGCCAGACTGGGGGCATTGAGGCTGTTGTGGTCCCAGCCCATGCGCATCTTCAGCGTCACCGGCACCTGGACGGCCCTGACGGTGGCCTCCATCAGCCGGCCGGCAAGATTCTCGTTGCGCATCAAGGCCGAGCCGGCCTCGCCCTTCAGCGCCACCTTCTTCACCGGGCACCCCATGTTGATGTCGACGATGGCGGCGCCCAGATCCTGGTTGAGCCGGGCGGCATCGGCCATCACCTGGGGCTCGCAGCCGGCCAGCTGTACCGCCATCGGCCCCTCTTCGGGGGCGGCGGCCGCCATGCGCATGGTCTGGCGGTTCTTGCGCACCATGGCGGCGCTGGCGATCATCTCGGACACCACCAGCCCGGCGCCCATGCTCTTGACCAGACGGCGGAACGGCATATCGGTCACCCCGGACATGGGGGCGAGAATGACGGGGTCATCCAGGGTGAGCGGACCGATCCGGACGGGATTACGGAGTGTGTGCAGCATATGCGCATTTATTATGCAGATCACCGCCCAAGGCAACGGCGAATCTGCTCGAAGAGGAGGCAATCAGGGCTACTGACCGGGTGACAACACCTGGGTGACGAACTTCACTCCGGGATAGGCCAGCGTCAGCAGTAGATAGGCCACCAGCACAACCCGGGCGGCGGCACGACCGCGCACGCCGCACACCCGATGGCCGATCAGCAGCAGGCCGATCAACAGGAAGGCCAGCAACGACAGCAGCGTCTTGTGGTCAAGCTTCCACAAGGCGCCGGTCTCGAAATGAAGCGTGCCCATGCCGGTGGCGAGCCCCAGGCCCAGCACCACCTCGGAGGCCAGCAACAGGGCACCGCCGAGGCGCTCGCCATCGGCGACGCTGGGCAGCATCCGGGTCAGCTGGGTGGGCGATTTCCGCTTCAGTGCCCGCTCCTGCAGGAAGGCCCCCAACGAGGCCACCGCCGCCAGGGTCAGCAGGGCATAGGTCAGCACGCCGATAACGATGTGCAGGTCAAGCCAGGCGGCCGGGGCGCCGCCGGCCAGCGGCTTGGCCGCCCGCTCCAGCCCCTGCGACAGCGACGCAACCACGCCAAGCCCGGCCAGATAGGGCATCAGCAGCGGCGCCAGCCGCCAGGCCTGGGGCGAAACCGCAGCCACCACGGCGAAGAGGGCAGCGCTGGCGGCGATGCTGACCAGCAGGGCCAGCGACAGGCTGGTCTGCCAGGCCTGCCCCACCATCATGGAGGCGGCCCAGGCGGCCGGTCCAACCACTGCCAGGACGACCACAGCCCAGAAGGCGCCATCACGCGAGGCTCCCTGCCGCATGGGCACGAAAGCCGCCGCCACCAGGGCCGCCAGGGCGGAGATGTTGAGCACGATGGACATGGGCCGGACTATACCATCCTTTGCGGCGCGGCAAAGACCAGTCTCTTGGCAAATGGTCGGTGGCCCCGTAGCCTATCAGGCAGGACCTCCCTTCCCCGCCTGCGGCAGGGGCGGAAGGGTCAACCCGAGGGGAGCGATATGGTCAAGTGCGTGGCGTTGGTGGTGGCGGCGGGGCGCGGGCGGCGGCTCGGCGGCGAAATGCCCAAGCAGTATCTCGACCTGGGAGGGCGGCCGGTGCTGCGCCACACCCTGGCCGTCTTGGCCACCAATCCCGGCATCGACGCGGTTCGTTGCGTCATTCATCCCGATGATCGCCCCTTCTACGATCTTGCCGCCGCCGGGCTGGGGCTGCTGGAGCCGGTGGACGGCGGCGCCAGCCGGCAGGACAGCGTGCGGCTCGGGCTGGAGAGCCTGGCCGACCTGGCTCCCGACGCCGTGCTGATCCATGACGGCGCCCGCCCGTTCGTCGATGCCGGCACCATCGGCCGGGTGATCGGCGCCCTGGAACAGCATCCCGGCGCCATTCCCGCCATCGCCGTCGCCGACACCCTGAAACACGGCCGCCATGGGCTGGTGGCAGCCACCGTCGAGCGGGTCAACCTCTACCGTGCCCAGACGCCGCAAGGCTTCCGCTATGGCGACATTCTCGAAGCCCACCGCGCCGCCGCCGGCTGCGAACTGACCGACGATGCCTCGGTGGCCGAGCGCGCCGGGCTGGCGGTGGCGCTGGTGACCGGCTCGGAGGACAACTTCAAGATCACCACCCTGGCCGATCTCGACCGCGCCCGGCGGGCATTCGGCGGCCCGGGCGAGACCCGCACCGGCAGCGGTTTCGACGTCCATCGTTTCGTGCCGGGAACGGGGCTATGGCTATGCGGCGTGCCGGTGCCGCACGACGCGGCGCTGGACGGGCATTCCGATGCCGACGTGGCGCTGCACGCGGCCACCGACGCCGTGCTGGGCGCCATCGCCGCCGGGGATATCGGACACCACTTCCCGCCCACGGACGACCGTTGGAAGGGCGCCGCCTCACACCTGTTCCTGGCCCACGCCGCCGGGCTGCTGAGCGCCTTGGGCGGTCGGGTGGTCCATCTCGACCTCACCATCATCTGCGAGCGCCCCAAGGTCGGCCCCCATCGCGGCGCCATGGCGGCCCGGGTGGCAGAAATCCTCGGAATTTCGCAGAACCGGGTCAGCATCAAGGCCACCACCACCGAGGGCTTGGGCTTCACCGGCCGCCGCGAGGGCATCGCCGCCCAGGCCACTGCGACGGTATGGCTGCCGTGATCAGGTCGTCTCCGCCGTGATCCACTCCAGGAAGGCAGGATTGCCGTCGGTGATGGGCAGCGCCACCACGCAGGGGCAGCTGTAGCTGTGCAGTTCACGCACCTTGGCGATGACCGCCGGCACCAACTCGGTGCGGGTCTTGGCCACCAGCACGGCCTCTCCTTCCTGCTGCAGGGTGCCCTGCCACCAATAGATCGAGGTCGCCCCGTCCAGCACGTTGGCGCAGGCGGCCAACCGGGCTGCCACCAAGCCGCGCCCGACCTTGAGGGCCTCGTCGCGTGATCCGGCGGTGACGTAGATCAGGCTGCAACTCATGGAAGCCTCCTCTTTGAAAGAAGCGGGGCGGATTCCATAGGGAATCCGCCCCGTTTAGGATGGGGCACACCTCCGGAGAGGAGAATGACGGAAGCCGCCCGACACGGTCACCGACGTGGCCGTACCCCTGAGATGGGCATCTCACGGCAATTTTCGATGCCTCCACGTGACAAATCCGCCGGCCGTCAACTGCATCCGCAGTGAACGCGGTTGCCATCCAACATGGATTCGAGCGTTTCGACCGCCTCATCGATGCCGGAAGGCGAGGCAAGCGGCCGGCCCGGCAGCGAAAACAACGTGCGCAGTTGAGTTTCCAGCCGGTCGCCGAACAGAGCGTCGAGCGGAACGGCCAGGGCTCGGGTATGCCCCTCCAGCCAGCGGTCGAGATGCGGCGATTCCGGCCAATCCGGCCTGGGGATGTAGAGAACCGGCGTTTCCGCCAGGGCGGCCTCGGTGAAGGTGCCGTAGCCCGGCTTGGTCACCACCACCTCGACCGAAGCGATAAGGTCGGCAAAGCCCATTCCCGCCGCTTCCCAGCCCAGCACGTCGCCGCGATCCGGGCGTTCCAGCGTGGTCAGCCAGGTCCAGCCGTCGAGACGCGGCCAGCGCGACCAGTCGAGCGCATGGTCGATGCCGCCAAAGGCCACCAGCCCCACCCTGCCCGTCCCGAAACGCCGGCGCAATTCGCTCCGCCGATCGTCGCCGCGCCGCGCCACCGGGCCGATACGCTTCAATTTAGCGAGACGTGGCATCGGCATGGCGGGGGTGACCTGCAGGAACACGTCGCCCGCGTTATAGGCCTCCAGCATCTGGGCGGCGATGGTGGCGGACTCGGGGCGGTCGCCCAGGTAGTGGGCGTAGATGCCGCTCCACTCCAGCGAACTGTAGCCCGCCACCGGAATGCCCGCCCGCGCCGCCGCGGCGATGGTGACATAGGGCACGTTGGCCAGCACCAGATCCGGTGCGGCGGCGACCAACCGTTCCGTTTCACGCTCGACCACCGCCGGCCAGTCGGCGTGCAGGCGGCCGTACTCGGCGGCGGTGGCGTCGAGGTCGACGCCGGTGGCCGAGGTCATGCGCAGGCCGAAATCGGGGATGTCGGTCACATGGGTGAAGTCGCTGCCGTAGCGGGTTGCCAGGAAATCACGCGGCAGGGCCGTCTGAATGGTGAGGGCGAGCCCCGGTCGCCGCCGCCGCAGTTCCGCCACCACCGGCGCGGTCATGGCGGCGTGGCCATAGCCGTGCGGACTCAATGCAACCCAGAGATGATAAGCCATCCGCGCTCTCAGCCTCCTGTTACCGGTGCGGACATATACTTTTGCCCGTGCCGACGGCAAAAGAGCGCAAGAACGACGGCACCCTCCATCTTTCGGATACGCATTTCGTCATTCCACTGGCACAGCCATTAGGGATACCATCAAATCGGCAGGAATGAACGTTAATGGATTGGGACCAATGAAACAATGGCGTGCGGTGCTGGCTATTACCGGCCTAGTGTCCTTTGCCGCTATTGATTTCGCCCGTGCCGACGAGGTGATCCGGTTCGGCGGTACCGGCATGGGCTTGAAGGCGATGAGCATCCTCGGCGGCATGTTCGTGAAGCGGGAGCCGGGGGTTTCGCTTCGGGTGCTGCCCAGCCTGGGATCCAATGGCGGAATCGATGCGCTTGCCGACGGCGCCATCGAGGTCGCCATCGCAGCCCGTCCCCTCACCCCACTCGAACGGCAGCGCGGCATCCACGAAGCGAGTTGCATGAAGACCGCCTTGGTGTTCATCAGCTCCCATCCTCAACCGGAAGGGCTCAAGCGCGATCATCTCCCCGCCATTTTCGACGATCCGGCCCCGGTGTGGTCCGATGGCCTGCCGCTGAAGATCATCAATCGGTCGCAAGTCAGCATGGAAATGGCCCTTTTGCGCCGCGAAGTGCCGGGGATGTCCGAGGCAATGGCCAAGCTCGCCACCCGCCGTGGCATCCCGGTCGGGACGACGGACCAGGAAAACATCGCCCTGGCGGAAAGCATTGCCGGCTCGCTCACCTCGGCGTCATTGCTGCAGATGATGGCGGAAAGGCCCAAGCTCCATATCCTGACCCTGGACGGCATCCCGCCGAGCATCGCCACCATCAAGGACGGATCCTATCCGTTCACCTTCGGGGTCTGCCTGCTGCTGCCTGCGGCCCCGTCACCGGCGGCGGCCCGTTTCATTGCCTTCACCCGTTCGGACGAGGGGCGGCAAGCGCTCCGCTTGCTCGGTGCCATTCCATCCGAGGTGCTGCATGACACCAGCGGACAATGAATTCCGACGGCTGGAAAAGCTGATCCGGCAATTGGCGTTCGCCATCGGCATCGCGACGGCCATTTTGGTGCCGGCCGGTTTCGGCGTCATGGCCTATCAGGACGAGGTGCGCTTCCGGAACTATCAGGCGCGGCTCGCCGCGGAGCGCTTGTCCGTCTATGCCTATGTCCAAGGCGAGGAATGGATATATACGCATCACCGTATCGGGGAATTCCTGACAAACGCTACCGGATCCATGGAACCGGTCGAACACCGCGTTTATGGCCGGAACGGCAAGCTCGTGCTGACCCAGGGCCCCCGGATCGGCGCGCCGTCGATTACCGCGGAAACGCCGATCCGTGACGGAGTGGATATCGTCGGCCATGTGGCGATTACCGCAAGCCTGGGAGGTGTCCTGACAAAGACGGTGCTGTTCGCCGCGTTGGGCCTCCTCTTGGGCGGCGCCGTCTATGTCAGCATTCATTCCCTGCCGCTGCGGGCCCTGAAGCGTGCCCTCGACGAGCTGCGACGGACAGAGGATGTGCTGATCAAGCAGATTGCCATGAAGGAGGCCGCCCAGGCCTCCAATCAGGCCAAGTCGAATCTTCTCGCCCATATGAGCCACGAGTTGCGCACGCCGCTCAACGGCATCCTCGGCTACTCCGAGGCGCTGACGACAGGGGTCTTCGGGCCGATGACGACGCGGCACCAGCCTTACGTGGAACGAATCAACGAGGCCGGGCTGCACCTCAAGGCGCTGATCGACGATTTGCTCGACTTGGCCAAGATCGATTCCGGCAAGATGGAGTTGAACGAGGAGTACCTCGCCATATCACCCGTCATCGGATCGGTGGTGGACGAGGTGATGCCGCTTGCCGAGCAGAAAGGGCAGAGCATCGACGTCCATGTCGATCCGCTGATACCCGAGGTGCTGATCGACGGGGTCCGCATCCGCCAGATCCTGTTCAACCTGATCGGCAACGCCATCAAGTTCACCCCCGATCAGGGCCGCATCCGGGTGAACGGTCGTCTCACCGGTGACGGCAGCCTCGAACTGTCGGTTTCCGACAACGGCATCGGCATGCGCCCCGAGGACGTGCCGCGACTGCTCAGACCCTACGAACGATCCGCACAGATCGCCCACAAGGAAGGGACCGGCCTGGGGCTGGGACTGGTGGTCGAACTGACGCGCCTGCATGGCGGCACCTTCCACATCGATACCGCCCCCAACATGGGGGCCACCGCGATCGTCCTGCTGCCCGCCACCCGGTTGGCGTCAAAGCCCGCCACCGCATCGCACTCCCCCCTCCCGGATGCAATCCCGTGAGGTCCCGGAATCCAATAAGGATCCCGGTATCTCATTGATTATTAATGAGAGATCGAGACGCCCTCGCTCCCCTCCTCCGCCACCACCCCAAAATCCTCACACCCCAGGACGCGCCGCAACGGCGACAATTGCCTTGTCGAGCGGTGCGACCAGCCCCAGGGACAGGGAGGCGAAAATGATGATGTTCAAGCGCAGGACTCCATCCGTGCGGCTCGGCGAACGATTCGTGAAGGCGGACGATCCTCTCGGGCGGGCGTGGAAGGTGACGCGCCTGTGGACAACGGCCATCGGCATTCCTCATGCCCAGATCGAAAACGACGGCCAGCGCCGCGAAACACGGATCATCTCCGTTTCCGCCCTTACCGACATGACTCTGTATGGCCCGGTCGCCGGACCGGCCTGATCAAGGGAAAAAGCAAATGTTCAGGAGAAAAGCACCGCTCATCCAGGTCGGTGATTGCTTTGTCAAGACCGGGGGCAGCCGGAAAATCTGGACTGTCATGAGAATAATGGATGCTCATGCCCAGCTTGTCAGCAAGCAGCTCTATTCCGAGCACATCACCATCTCGGTGTGCGCCCTGGCCGACCGTGCCCTGTTCCAGCCACTCGCTTGCGAGCCAGCCGGAGACAAATAGAGCCCCCCCGACCTCGCCCCTGCCTGAATCGCGGCCCCCCCGAATCTCCCCTTATGGGGGCGGCCAGTTCCGTATTATGGTAACACTTTCGAGCGACACCATTTGGGGGTAACAAGAATGATCCGGCTGGCTAACGTCATCGTCGTCCATGGTGATCGTTCGGAGGCCGATGCGTTGGCGGAACGGCTGGAGCGCAACGGCTATCACACCAGCGTTTCGACCGCCGCCCACCAGGGCTTGGCCCAGGCCGAGGCCGACCGGCCGGATCTGGTGCTGATCGGCGAGCCGGGTGGTGATCCCATCACCCTGGGCCAGGCCCTGAAGGCCGATCCCAGCACCGCCGATATTCCCGTAGTCATTCTGGCAAGGGATGACCAGGCCACCAGCACAGTCCGTGCCCTCGACGCCGGGCTCGACGGGGTCATCGGCTGGGACATCGACGATGCCGAACTATTCGCCCGCCTGCGCCCGCTGGTGCGGCTTGCGACCATGCACTCCGAACTGCGTCAGCGCGCCATCGTCGCCCGCCAGTTCGGTGTCCACGCGCGCGACCGGGTGAAACCATCGCAGGGTGAGCGCCCCTCAATCCTGCTGATCGGCTCCGACAACGACGGCATTCTGGCGCTGTTGGGTGCCGAGGCCGAAGTGGTGGCCCCCGGCAACCTCTACGAGGCCGAGGAGATGTTGACCCGGCGCCCGTTCGATGCGGCAGTGATGTGCGTTGGGCCGGACGCCGAGGGTATGCTCGACTTCTGCTCGCAGGTCCGCAACAACCCGCGCCTGTTCAACCTGCCCATGGTTCTGGTGGTGGATTCCGGCGTCTCCGCGGTGGATGCCTACCGGCGCGGTGCCTCGCGGGTGTTCTTCCGCCCCACCGATACGGCGGAGTTGCGCGCCGCGGTGCTGACCCTGGTGCGGCGCCAGCAACTGCGCTGGAGCATTCGCGGCGCCATGTTCGACAGCCTGACCCCGGCCACCCGCGATCCCGCCACCGGGTCCTATTCGCGCGCCTTCTTCGACAAGTATCTGCAGAACCGCCTCGATATCGCCTTGAACCATGACCGGCACCTGACGGTGGTGTTCTTCTACGTCCCCAATCTGGACGGCGTCCGCCGCCAATTCGGCGACGATGCCGGCGAACACCTGACGCTGCAACTGTCGCAGTGGATCGGTGGGCTGCTGCGAGCCGAGGACGTCACTGCGCATTACGACAGGAACAAGTTCGTCGTGGCGCTGCCCGACACCCCCCTGGCCGAGGCCGAGGTGGTAATGCACCGTATCGCCGGTGTGCTCGCCTACACCGATTTCGCTGTGCGCGAAGTCTATCAACCGGTCAAGGTGTGGGTGCAGGTCGGCTGTACCGATGCCCGCCTCGGTGACGACATGGCCAAGCTGGTAGCCCGCGCCCACCAGAATCTCGACTAGAGCGGCGTGCGTCATACCTGACGTGGGCGGATGCCTGCGCCCGGCGAGGGCAAACATAAGGAATTAGAGTGTGATGCAAATTAACAGGGTGCGGAAAAACTCAACTTTCCTTTCGTCATTCCCGCGAAGGCGGGAATCCATGCGTCCGGCAGCACAGCATATGGGGGCAAATGCCAGTCCTTGCCCCAACATGGACCCCCGCCTTCGCGGGGGTGACGAGATGAAGGATGGTGGGAAAAGTTTTTCCGCACCCTGTTAAAGGCATCACACTCTAGAGTCGGGCTGGAAGGGGAAACGCTTGCGGATCGAGTTCATCTTCGACACCGTCTGCCCCTGGTGCTATGTCGGCAAGCGCCGCTTCGAGCGCGCGCTGAAGGCGCGGCCGAATGCCCGCGTCGACATCGTCTGGCGTCCCTTCCTGCTGAACCCTGACATCCCGCTGGACGGCGTCGAACGGCGCGCCTATCTCGACCGCAAATTCGGCGGGCAGGCACGGGTGCAGCGCATCCACGGCGCGGTCGCTGCGGCGGGCAAGGCGGAAGGCATCGAGTTCTCGTTCGATCGCATCCTGCGCACGCCCAATTCGCTGAATTCTCACCGCCTGATCCGCTTCGCCCGGTCACTGGGGCGGGAACCGGAAGCGGTGGAGGCGCTTTATGCCGCCTATTTCAGCCAAGGCCGGGACATCGGCGATATCGAGGTGTTGCTGGATATCGCCGCCGGCCTGGGCCTGCCCGAGCAGGACACCGCCCGCTATCTCTATTCCGACACCGACATCAATGCGGTGATGAACGACAACGCCCGGGCTCACCGTATGGGCGTCAATGGTGTCCCCTGCGTCATCCTCGACGGCAGCTACGCCCTCGCCGGGGCGCAGGAACCAGACATCCTGCTGCGATTGATCGACATCGTGCGGGAAAGCGAAACGGAAGCGGTGCTGAGCTGACCGCCGTCACACCACCGGCGTGGCGGCACCGGCCAGCACCCTTTCCATGGCGGCCATTCCGGTAGGCAGGTCGATCTTGCCGCCGGCGGCCCGCATGGCCGAACCCAGGGCGTGCACGGTGCGGAACAGATTGTGGGCGCGGCTCTGCTCGCCCATCTGGCCGATACGCAGGATATTGAGTCCGAAGGCGCCCGAGATCTCCACCTTGTGGACTTGCGACATGATGTGGCGGATCTGATCGGGCGAGAGCCCCTCGGGAACGGTGATGCCCACCACCGAGTTCAGCCGTGCCGGCGCCGGGATCAGCAGGTCCAGTCCCATGCCCTCGATGCCGGCCTGCAGTGCCTCGGAACACTGGGCGTGACGGCGGAAGCGCCGGGGCAGCGTCTCGTCGAGGATCAGGCGCAGCGCCTCGTGCAGGGCCAGGATGCCCGACACCGGTGCGGTATAGTGATAGGATTTCTTGTTCCAGAACTGGTCGGCCAGCCGGGCATCAAGGCACCAATGGGCCATGGGGGCGTTGCGCTTGGTGATGCGTTGCCACGCTTCCTCGGAAAAAGCGATCAACGAGACACCCGGGATGGAGGACAGGCCCTTCTGTCCACCGGTGATGACGGCGTCCACCGCCCAGTCATCCATTTCCATGGGCATGGTGGACAGGGTGCAAACGGCGTCCACCACCACCATGCAGCCATAGGCCTTGCCCAAGCGGCAGATTTCCACCAGCTCGTGGTTCCATACCGTGTTGGAGGTCTCGCCCTGGACCACGGTCAGCACATCGAAGCCGCCGGATTTCAGCCGCGCTTCCACCGCCTCGGGGCTGGCGGACTGGCGCTCGGGCACGTCGAGACGCTCGACCTCGCCGCCTACTCGCCCCGCCATTTCGGCCAGGCGGCGGCTGAACAGGCCGTTGCACACCGACAGCACCCGGGTGCCCGGCTCCACCAGATTGGCCATGGCCATCTCCATGGCGGCCGAGGCCGGCCCGGCCACGCCCATGACATGGTCGGAGTTGGTCTGGAAGACATAGCGCGCCATGATCTTCACCTGATCCACCACGGCGTTCATGGTGTCACCCAGGTGGTTGATGATGATGGAGTTGGCCTGCGCCACCTTGGGGGGAATCGGCACCGGGCCTGCCCCCATCATCAGCAGGGGCTCGTCGGGCAGGATATTGTCCAGCGGGATGACGGTCGGGGGCTTGGGATATCTCATGGTGTCATTCGAGTCCTGAGTGTGCCGCTACACATGGTTCTTAGGCCGCTGCCAGTTCGGCCAGCTTGCCCATCAGCTTCTGCATGCCGTCGACCCGGTGCTTCGGGTCCTCCCAGCCGCGCATGAACACCAGCTTATGGTCGGGCCGCAACTTGCACGAGCCCAACTGGCGACTGATGAACTGGACCAGCCCTGCCGGGTTCGAGAAGGTGTTCTTCCTGAAGGTGACCACCGCTCCTTTCGGTCCCGCATCGACTTTTTCGACGCCGGCCTGTTTACAGAGCGCCTTGATGGCGACCACTTCCAGCAGATTCTCCACCTCGGGCGGCAGCTTGCCGAAGCGATCCACCAGTTCGGCGGCCAAAGCGTCGATCTCGGCGCGGTCGGTGAGGGCGGCGATGCGGCGGTAGAGGCCGAGGCGTACCGACAGATCGGCCACGAAGGTCTCGGGGATCAGCACCGGGGTGCCCAGGGCGATCTGCGGTGACCATTCCTCTACCGGAACGCCGCCGTGGCCGCCGCGCGCCGAGGCAACCGCCTCCTCGATCATCTGCTGGTAGAGCTCGATGCCGACCTCGCGGATATGGCCCGATTGCTCCTCGCCCAGCAGGTTGCCGGCGCCGCGGATGTCGAGGTCGTGGCTGGCGAGCTGGAAGCCGGCGCCCAGCGAATCCAGCGCCTGCATCACCTGCAGCCGCTTCTCCGCCGCCTTGGACAGCACCCGGTCGCTGGGCAGGGTGAAATAGGCGTATCCCCTCACCTTGCCGCGCCCGACCCGGCCGCGCAGCTGGTAAAGCTGCCCCAGCCCGAACATGTCGGCGCGGTGGATGATCAGGGTGTTGACCGAAGGCATGTCGAGGCCGGACTCGATGATGTTGGTGGAGAGCAGCACGTCGTACTGCTTGTCGCCGAAGGCGGTCATCACCTCCTCCAGCTCGGTGGGCGTGAGGCGGCCATGGGCGACGGCGGCCTTGACCTCGGGCACCAGTTTGGCCAGTCGCTCGGCGACGCGGTCGATATCGGCCAGCCGCGGGCAGACATAAAACACCTGCCCGCCGCGATAGCGCTCGCGCAGGATGGCTTCGCGCACCACCACCGGGTCGAATGGCAGCACGAAGGTCCGCACCGCCTGGCGATCCACCGGCGGGGTGGCGATGACGCTCATCTCCTTCACGCCGGTCAGGGCCAGTTGCAGGGTGCGCGGGATGGGGGTGGCGGTCAGGGTGAGGACGTGGACGTCGGACTTGAGCTGCTTCAGGCGTTCCTTGTGGGCGACGCCGAAATGCTGTTCCTCGTCGACGATCAGCAGACCCAGCCGCTTGAACGTCATGCCCTTGGCCAGCACGGCGTGGGTTCCCACCACGATATCCACCGCGCCGTCGGCCACTCCCTGCTTGACCTCGGTGGCCTTCTTGCCAGGCACCAGTCGGGAGAGCTGCTCGATGTTCAGCGGCAGGTCGCGGAAACGCTCGGTGAAGGTGCGGTAGTGCTGGCGGGCCAGCAGCGTCGTCGGCACCACCACCGCCACCTGCAAGCCCTGCATGGCGGCGACGAAGGCGGCGCGGAGCGCCACCTCGGTCTTGCCGAAGCCGACATCGCCGCAGATCAGCCGGTCCATGGGGCGACCCGAGGCCAGATCGGCGACGGTATCGTCGATGGCCTTGAGCTGGTCTTCGGTCTCGGCGTAGGGGAAGCGGGCGCAGAACTCATCCCACAGGCCCTCGGCCGGGATCAGCAGGTCGGCCTTGCGCAACTGGCGTTCGGCGGCGATGGCGATCAATTGCTCGGCCATGTCGAGGATGCGCTTCTTGAGCCGTGCCTTGCGCGACTGCCAGGCGACGCCGCCCAATTTGTCAAGCTGGACGCTGGCCTGTTCGGAACCGAAACGGGTCAGGACGTCGATGTTCTCCACCGGCACGAACAGCTTGTCGTTGCCGTCATAGACCACCCGCAGGCAGTCGTGCGGCGCGCCGGCCACCTCCAGCGCCACCAGCCCGTCATAGCGGCCGATGCCGTGCTCCACATGTACCACCAGATCGCCCTCGGCCAGGGCGGAGGCCTCGGCAAGGAACTGCGAGCCGCGCTTCTTCTTGCGCACCGGACGGGCGAGACGGTCGCCCAGCACATCCTGCTCGGTGACCAGGGCCAGCGTGTCGGTGACGAAACCATGATCGAGCCCCAGCACCACCAGCGGCACCTGCCCCTTGGGCAGCGCCATGGCCTCGGCCCAGGTCTCGGGGGTTTCGACGCCCTTGACGCCGTGTTCCTTCAGCAGATGCGCCAGCCGGTCGCGCGATCCGGCGGTCCAGGCGGCCACCACCACCCGCCGCCCGGCCTTCGTTTCGGCTGCGAGATGGTCCTTGAGGGCGTCGTAGAGGTTGACGCCGGGCATGGTGCGGGCATCGGCGAAGTCGCGGCCGCGGCGGGCGCCGGCATCGGTGGCGTCGGGCACCGCGAAGGGCGACATCTGCACCAGCGGGCGGGCGGCCAGCGCGCGGCTCCACTCGGTCCGTTCGAGGAACAGGCTGTGCGGCGGCACCGGATGATAGACCATGCCGGATTCGGCCAGGCCGGCGCCGGTGATGGTACGGCGGGCATCGTAGTATTCCAGCACCAAGGCCCAGCGCGCCTCGGCCGCCTCGTCGACCTGATGGTCGAGCACCACCGCCGCCTCGGGGAGATAGGCGAACAGGGTGTCGAGGCCGTCGTGGAACAGCGGCAGCCAATGCTCCATGCCGGTGAACTTGATGCCCTCCGAGATGCTCTCGTAGAGCGGGTCGGGGCTTTGCACCGCGCCGAACATCTCGCGGTATTGCGAGCGGAAACGGGCGATCCCGGCCTCGTCGAGCAGGACCTCGCTGACCGGTTGCAGGGCAAAGCCCTCCAGCTTGCCGGTGGTGCGCTGGCTCATGGCGTCGAAGCTGCGGATGCTGTCGATCTCGTCGCCGAAGAAGTCGAGCCGCAAGGGCTCGGGCGTGCCCGGCGGAAACAGGTCGACGATGCCGCCCCTGACGGCGTACTCGCCCGGCTCCATCACGGTGTCGGACCGGGTATAGCCGCTGCGGTGGAGGAAGGCGACCAGAGCCTCGGGCGCCACCTTGGTTCCCAGCCGGGCCGCGAAGGTGGCCTTGGTCAGGCTCTCGCGCGGCGGCACCCGCTGCAGCATGGCGGCGACCGTGGTCAGCACCACGCGCGGCCCCTGCCCCGCCCCTTGCGTCAGCCGGGCCAGGGTGTCGATGCGCTTGGCCACCACGTCCACATTGGGCGAGACGCGGTCATAGGGCACGCAGTCCCAGCCGGGGAACTCCAGCACCTCGATCCCCGGGGCGAAGAAGGCCAGCGCCTCGGCCATGCGGGCGAGGCGGCCGTCGTCACGGGCGATGTGCAGGATCTCGCCCTCGGCCGCCAGCTCGGCCAGCAGCAGGGCGTCGCGACCTTCCGGGACGCCGCCGATGGTCAGCAGGCAGGGGGATGTCGGAAGGATGGTCATGTCATAAGTCCAAAACGTCATCACCCCCGCGAAAGCGGGGGGCCATGCCGGGGGCGGCCTCTAGCGCTATCGTCGCGCTCGATCGGACGGGCCGATGGATACCCGCTTTCGCGGGCATGACGGAATCAAGGAGTTTCAACGGCTTGCGGCTTCGTGCTGGACGAAATGCCTGAGCATGGCCATCACGTCGTGGTCGAACTGCGCCGGCACCGGTTCCTTGCCGGTGATCCAGTTGAACAGGTCGGTGTCGTTCTCGGCCAGCAGCCGCTCGAAGCGGTCGAGCTGCTCGGGCGAGAGCATGGCGAGGCTCCGCTCGGCGAAGCCGCCGAACAGGATGTCGTTCTCGTTGGACCCCATGTAGTGGGAACGGAACAGCAGTCGCTTCAATCTGGTGTCGCTCATGGGCTAGGATATAGAACGTCTCCGCCCATCTGTCAGCCACCAGCTTTCGTCCACATGCGCCCGCAAGCCTTGTTTCCCCTGTTCGTCCCCGTCACAGCGCTGCCCGGAGTGGGACCGCGCTTGGCGCCGCTGTGGGAACGCCTCGCCGGTCCCATGGTGGTGGACCTGCTGTGGCACCGCCCCTCGGGTGTGGTCGACCGCCGCTTCAGCCCGAAGATCGCCGAGGCTCCCGCCGGCCGGGTGGCCACACTGACGGTGCAGGTGGATGCGCATATGCCGTCGAGCGGCCCCAAGCGGCCCTACCGGGTGCGCTGCGTCGACGAGACCGGCTTCCTGCATCTGGTGTTCTTCCACGGCCGCGAGGACTGGCTGCGCAGGCAACTGCCCGAGGGCGAGTGGCGGGTGGTCAGCGGCACCGTCGAGCATTTCAACAACGAAATCCAGATCACCCATCCCGACCACATGGTACCGGTGGAGGAAAAGGATGCGGTGATGGCGGTGGAGCCGGTCTACCCGCTCACCGCCGGCCTCACCGTCCGCCAGGTGACCAAGGTGGTGCGCGCCGCCCTCGACCGCGCCCCCGAGCTGCCGGAATGGCAGGACCCGGCCTGGCTGGCGCGGGAAGGCTGGCCGGGCTGGCGGACAGCGCTGCACACCCTGCACCACCCCGAGGCCGAGCGCGAGGTGCTGGAGGACGGGCCGGTCCGGCGCCGCCTGGCCTATGATGAACTGCTGGCCAACCAGCTCGCCCTGGCCATGGTGCGGGCCCATATGCGGCGGCTGAAGGGCCGCGTGCTGCGAGGCGACGGGGCCTTGCGCGCCAAGGTGATGGCCGCCCTGCCCTTCTCGCTGACCGGAGCGCAGAGCCGCGCCCTGGCCGAGATCGACGCCGACATGGCGGAACCCATGCGCATGCTGCGGCTGCTGCAGGGCGATGTCGGCAGCGGCAAGACGGTGGTGGCGCTGCTGGCCATGCTGAGCGCGGTGGAATGCGGCGCGCAAGCAGCCCTGATGGCGCCCACCGAAATCCTCGCCCGCCAGCACATGGCGACCATCCAGCCGCTGGCCGGGGCTGCCGGCCTTCGGGTGGCGCTGCTGACGGGGCGCGACAAGGGCAAGGCTCGCGCCGCCATCCTGGAGGGGCTGGAGGATGGCTCGGTTCATCTCGTGGTGGGCACCCACGCCCTGTTTCAGGAGGAGGTGGCATTCCGCGACCTCGGCCTAGCGGTGATCGACGAGCAGCACCGCTTCGGCGTCCACCAGCGCCTGGAGCTGGCGGCCAAGGGCGGGGCGGTAGACGTGCTGGTGATGACGGCGACGCCCATCCCGCGCACCCTGCTGCTGACCGCCTATGGCGACATGGACGCCTCGCGCCTCGACGAAAAGCCGCCGGGCCGCCGCCCCATCGACACCCGCATCGTGCCGCTGGGACGCATGGAGGACGTGGTGGGCGCGGTGGGACGCGCGGTCGCGGCCGGTAACCGGGTCTATTGGGTGTGCCCGCTGGTGGAGGAGTCGGAGACCTCGGATCTCGCCGCCGCCGAGGAGCGCCACCGCCACCTGAGCGAGGTGTTCGGCGAACGGGTAGGACTGGTGCACGGCCGCATGAAAGGCCCGGCCAAGGACGCGGTGATGGCGGAGTTCGCCGCCGGCACGCGCGACATCCTAGTGGCCACCACGGTGATCGAGGTCGGAGTCGACGTTCCCGAGGCCACCGTCATGGTCATCGAGCACGCCGAGCGGTTCGGCCTCGCCCAACTGCACCAGTTACGCGGCCGGGTGGGACGCGGCGACAAGCCGTCGAGTTGCCTGCTGCTCTATGACCAGCCGCTGACCGAGACCGCCAAGGCCCGGCTGGAGACCATGCGCGCCACCGAGGACGGCTTCCGCATCGCCGAGGAGGACCTCCGCCTGCGCGGCGGCGGCGAGGTGCTGGGCACCCGCCAGAGCGGCCTGCCCGAGTTCCGCCTCGCCGACCTCACCCTGCATGGCGAGTTGCTGGCGGCAGCACGCGACGACGCCCAGCTGATGCTGCGGCGTGACCCCGAACTGAAGAGCCCGCGCGGCGAAGCGTTGCGGGTGCTGCTCTACCTGTTCGAGCGCGACGCGGCGGTGAGGACGCTGCGTTCGGGCTGACGCTGATCGGCGGGGGTGATGATGCCGGTGGATACCACCATCTTCAGCCCCTCCTCCACCGTCATGGCGAGGACGCGAACCTCGCGGCGCGGCAGGAACAGCAGGAATCCCGAGGTGGGATTGGGGGTGGTGGGAACGAAGACGTTGACCATTTCCTCTTCGAAACAATCGCCGACCTCGCCGTTGGTGGCACCGGTAATGAAGCCCAGCGTCCAGATGCCGGGCCGTGGATATTCCACCAGCACGACTTCGCGGAAGGCATTGGCCTTCTGCGCCAGCACCGTCTCGAACACCTGCTTGACCGCCGAATAGATGCCGCGGATGACCGGGGTGCGTTCCAGTACCGCCTCGGACAGGCGGATGAACAGGCGGCCGGCGAATCCGGCCATGGTGGCGCCGATCAGGGTCAGCACCGCCACCACCACCACCAACCCGAAGCCGGGAACCCCCCAATTCTGGGGGTTGAGCGTCGGAGGGATCAGTGGCGATACCCGGTCATCGACGAAGGCGATGAATTGCCAGGCGATATAGATGGTGATGGAGATCGGTGCGGTGATCAGCACGCCGGCGAAGAAATAGGCGCGCAGGCGGGCGGCGAGGCGCATGTGGAGGCCGTCGTGTTCGGGCGGACTGGCGGGGGGCATTTCCATGGCCGAGAGGATGGTCCACCCAAAGCGCGGCCGCAACCGCCAACCTCCGCCCTACCCCTTTCCGCCGGGCTTTCCCAATGAGGGGATGCGTAGCCACATGGGGTGAATGCAGCCCCGCCTTCTGTCGCTCGCCACCGCCACCCCGCCCCACGTGCTCGACCGCCAGACGGTGACCGCGTTCGCACGGGCGCGGTTCGGCGCCGAGGCGGAACGGCTGTTGCCCATTTTCGCCAATGCCGGTATCGAACGCCGCCGCTCTTGCGTGCCGGCCGACTGGTACGCCCTGCCGCATGGCTGGGAAGAACGCTCCCGGCTGTTCGTCGAACACGCCGTCGACCTGGCCGCCACGGCGACAATCGAGGCAATTCGCCGCGCTAGCCTGTCAACCGATCAGGTTGACGCGGTGGTGGCGGTGACCACCTCGGGGGTCTGTACCCCCAGCCTCGACGCCCTGCTGATGCAACGGCTACGGCTGCGCCCCGACGTCATCCGCCTGCCGGTGTTCGGGCTGGGGTGCGGCGGCGGCCTGCTGGGGCTGGCCCGCGCCGCCGCCCTGGCCAAAGCCGAGCCCGGCTCACGGGTGCTGCTGGTGGTGGTCGAGCCCTGCGGCCTGACCGTCCGGGTCGGCGACAGCTCGAAAAGCAACATTGTCGCCACCGCCCTGTTCGGCGACGGTGCCGGCTCCGCGATCCTGTCCTGCCGGGGCGAGGGGCCGCGCCTCACCGCCTGGGGCGAGCACACCTGGCCGGACACGCTGGACGTCATGGGGTGGCGCATCGAGGACGATGGCTTCGGCGTCCTGTTCTCGCAGGATATTCCAACCCTGGTGCGGAACCGCTACCGCGATGCCCTCGACCTCTGGCTGGGGCGGCAGGGCATGAGTCTGGCCGACATGGACGGGTTCGCCCTGCACCCGGGCGGCACCAAGGTTGTCGCGGCGCTGGAAGCGGCGCTGGGCCTCGCCCCCGGCCGGCTGGTGATCGAGCGCGAGGTGCTGGCCGAATACGGCAACATGTCGGCGGCGACGCTGCTGTTCGTGCTGGAGCGGCTGATGGCCCACCCCCTGCCCCGCCGGACCCTGCTGGGGGCGCTGGGGCCGGGATTCACCGCGGGGTTCATGCTGATGGAACGGGCGTGAGTCTGCTTGTCCTCGCCCTGGTGATCGTCGAACGTCTTGGCGAGTTGTGGCTGGCGCGACGCAACACCGCCCGGCTGCTGGCGGCAGGAGCGGTCGAGGTGGGAGCGGCGCACTACCCGCTGTTCGTGCTGCTGCATGTCGCCTGGATCACCAGCATGGCGCTGGCCATCCCGACCGAGGCGCCCGTCGAGACGGCACCGCTGGTACTGTTCGGCCTGCTGCTGGCGGCGAGGGTGTGGGTGATGGCCAGCCTGGGACGGTTCTGGACCACCCGCATCATTACCCGGGCAGCACTGCCGCTGGTCCGCCGCGGCCCCTACCGCTTCCTCCGCCACCCCAACTATCTGGTGGCGGCGGGTGAGATCGCGGTGGTGCCGCTGGTGTTCGGGGCCTGGGACATCGCCGTCGCCTTCTCGGCGGCCAATGGCGCCTTGCTCGCCCATCGGATCAGGGTGGAGGACGAAACGCTGGCGGGGCGTGCCCGCCTTCCCCCTATCTCTCGTGGAACGACTGCTGCAGCGAGGTGAAGATGGGCTTCAGCATGTACTGGAGCAGCGTCTTGTCGCCGGTGATGATCTCGGCGCTCACCGTCATGCCGGGATGGATGGTGAACTTGCCCGGAATGTCGCCGACGTAGTTGTTCTCCAGGTCGATGATGGCCTTGAAGTAGGGCTGCCCCTTCTCGTCAAGGAAGGTGGTGGCTGAAATCTGGCTGAGAACGCCGTTGGCGGCGCCATAGCGGGCGAAGTCGTAGGTGGTGACCTTGACCTTCACCGGCTGGCCGACCTTGAGGTGGCCGACATCGCGGGTCTGCACCTTGGCGTCGATCTTCATGGCGGTGTTGACCGGCACCATCTCGCAGACCATGCCGCCCGGCTGGACCACCGCGCCGGGATTCTTTACCGAGAGTCCCTTGATGACGCCGCGCACCGGCGAGATGACGTCGAGGCGCCGGACCCGATCCTCCAGCCGTCCCAGGCTTTCCTGCACCTGGGCCAGTTCACCGATGGTGACGCCCAGTTCATCCATGGTCTGGCGTTGCAGGGTGGACTTGCTGTCCTGTAGGCGGCTGCTCATCTCGGACAACGCCTCGCGGGCGGTGACGATCTGGCCGACCATGCGCGCCACCTCGCCCTTGACCCGGGCCAGCTCGCGCTTGTTGTCGAGATAGACGACGCGGGAAATCAGACCGCGGGCAATCAGTTCCTCGCGCATCTTCATTTCCTCGCCCAGGGCGTCGGCCTGCTCGGCGAGGCCCTTCTGCTGCCCCTCCAGCAAGGCGAGGTCGGCGCGCTTCTGTTCGATCTGGGATAGGATGACCGCCCGCGCGCTCTCCCGCGATTGGATCTGCGAGGTGAAGATGGACAGGTTGTCGGCGAGCAGCCGTTCGTAGCCGTGGCCGATGAAGCTGAAGTCGGGCTGGCGCTCCTCGGAAAAGGCGCGCAGGCGCTCGGACTTGATCAACAGGGTAGCCTCGCGGGCGCGGGACTGTTCAAGATCGGCCAGCGCCTGGGCCGGGTTCAACTTGACGATGATGGCGCCACTTTCGACGGTGTCGCCTTCCCGATAAAGGATCTCCTGGACGATGCCGCCCTCCAGGTGCTGCACCTGCTGCACGGCTCCGGTGGGAACCACCGTGCCCTCCGAAGTCGCCACTTCGGGAACGTTGGTGAGCGAGGACCATACCACAAAGGCCATGGTCGCCATGCTGGTGACGAACATGGTGAAGCGCACCAGCGGCGCCGTACCGCTTTCCTCAAGCACCACCGCCTGGGCAAGGTGGCGGGTCTGGCGGCTGGACATCTTGACCGGCGGCCGGGCCGGCTGGGCGGCGACGGGCAGATTGCTCGGATCGGGCGTGGGAACGAGGCTCTGGCTGCTCATATGAGATCCGGGGGTATGCGGGCCCTCACCTCGTCGGCCGGTCCGGCGAGGCGAAGGTAACCGCCGTCGAAGACGAGGATGCGGTCGGCGATGCGCAGGTGGCTGGGGCGGTGGGTGACCATGAAGATGGTCGACTGGCCGCGGAAGGTCTCCACCGCCTGCATGAAGGTGCGGTCACCCTCGAAGTCGAGGCCGTTGACCGGCTCATCGAACAGCATCAATGGGGCACGCTTGAGGTAGGCACGGGCCAGCGACAACTGCTGCACGAAGCTGGTGGGCAGATGGTCGGTGCTGCCGTCGCCGACGCGGGTTTCGATGCCGCGCGGCAAGGCCATGATCTGGTCCCAGACGTCGGCAAGCTCGCAGGCCCAGCGGATGTCGGCATTGGTGGCGGTGGGGTTGGCCAGCCGCAGGTTCTGGGCGATGGAGCCGAAGAACAGGTTGCACACCTGCGGCACATAGGCCATGGCGTGACGCATCTCGACCGGGTCGATCTGGCGGATGTCGGCGGCGTCGATGCGGACGCTGCCGGCCTGCGGCGCATAGAGACCCAGCAGCACCTTGAGGATGGTGGACTTGCCCGAACCGTTGCGCCCGGTCACCGCCACCACCTCGCCCGGCTCGACCTCGAACGAGACACCGACCAAGGCGGGGTCGGCATCGTTGGTATAGCGCAGCGACACCCGCGAGAAGACGACGCGGCCCTTGACGTTCTTCAGGGGCTGCACCATCGCCTTGGGGTCGCGCTCGGGCTTCAGTTGCATCAGGCCGTCGATCTGGCGGATCGAGCCGCGCACCTGCTCGATGCGCTGGATCAGGGTGAAGCCGGTCTGCAACGGCGACAGCACCCGCCACACCAGCATCATGGCGGCAATCAGGCCGCCGATGGTCATGGTGCCGTCAATGACGCCCAGAACGCCGATCATGATGGTGGCCAGGCCGGAGATCATGATCAGCATATTGGCGCCCAGCGTGATCAGGCTGGCGAAGACGCCGTTCTTGAAGCCGCCATAGGCGGCGCGGGCCGACATCTCGCGATAGCGGTTGACCCAGGTGTGCTCGCCCGCGCCCAACTTGACGGCACGCATCTTTCCCAACGTCTCCACCAGGAATTCCTGGCGGCGGGCACCGGCACGGGACGCGACGCCGACGTTCTTGCGCACCACCGGCAGCACCAGGAAGCCCAGAACGATGAACAGCAGAGTGGCGATCACCGGCACCAGCGCCAGGATGCCGCCCAGCATGCCGATGATGGCGAAGTAGAAGATGGCGAAGGGCAGCTCCATGAACACCGTTGCCAGCGGCCCGGTGAAGAACTCCCGCACGCTCTCGAAATCCTTGATGCGGGCCACTTGGGCGCCGATGGTGGCGCGCTCGGTGAAGCCCGGGGGCAGCGACAGGATGTGTTGGAAGATGTTGTTACCCATGATGTTATCGAGCCGAGCGCCGACGAAGGCGAGGATGCGGGCGCGCACCTCGCGCAGCACGGTGTCGGCCACCAGGGCCATGGCGACGCCGATGGACAGCGCCACCAGCATGGGCAGTGATCCGGTGGCGATCACCTTGTCATAGACCGCCATGACGAACAGCGGCGTCGACAACGAGAACAAGTTGAGCAGCAGCGTCACCAGGAAGGCCTGCCAGAACAGCGGCCGGAAACGCTCGATGACACTGCGGAACCAGCCTTGGCGATTGGGGTTGGCGTCGGGCGACAGTTTCGAGAAGAAATAGGCGGTGCCCTTCATCCCCGCCACCGCCACGGAATTGCTGCGTCCTTCGCCGCTGTCGAACACGGTGGCGTGGCCGTCCTCCAGCTTCTGCACCACCAGGGCCTGACTGTTGTCGGGCAGGAACAGGCACGGCAGCAACCGGGGGTCGAGACTATCCAGCGTCACCCGTTCCGGCCGGCTGGAGTAGTTCAGATTGGCCATGACATTGCGTAGGCCGGTGAGGTCGAGATCGTTGGCGAAATGCGGCAGCGACTCGGCGACGTGGCGGGGATCACCCTTCCACCCCAGCGCCTTCAGCAACGGCAGCAGGCAGGCGGCAAGGTCGGAACCGGCGGTGAAGCCGCCCAGTGCCGCCTGCGCCATCTGCTGCTCATACATCTCGATGGCATGGGCAGAGGCCTTGGCGGCCGGAACGGCGGCGGAGGGCACCAGCTGGTTCATGCCGCCCCCCCTTGTGGCAGCATGGCGGCGGGCGGCGCTACCGGGGGACGTTCCTCGCGCGGCGCCCTGGGCACCAGATGGCCGTCGGTGAGATCGAATATCCGATCGGCCATCTTGGACAGCGACGGACGCGGCGTCACCAGCACCAGGGTGCGCTTGCCCTTGGCCCGCTCCAGCCACACCCGGAGAAAGTTGTCGCCGGCGGAATCCACCGCCGTGTTGGCCTCGTCGAACAGTACGATGCGGGGATTGTGGACCAGTGAACGGGCGATGGCGATGCGCTGCTTGATGCCGCGTGGCAGCGAGTCATAGGCGCCGTCGCCCACCGAGGTGTCGAAGCCCATGGCCATGGTGGCCACCACCTCATCCAGCCCCAACAGTGCCGCGGTCTCGACCGCGGCGTCGTCGAACTCGGGGCGGAACATGGTGATGTTCTGCAGGATGGTGCCCTGGAACAGCACGCCCGACTGCGGCAGATAGGCAATGCGGTCGCGCACGCTCTGCGGCTCGTAGCCGGTAAGGTCGACGCCGTCCACCAGCACTGAGCCCTGGGTGGGCCGCAACGCCCCCTGCATCACGGTGAGCAGGGTAGTCTTGCCGCTGCCGTTGCCGCCGGCAATGGCGATGCATTCGCCGTCGCGAATGTCGATGGAGTTCTCCTTGACGATGAACGGCAGCTTCTCGCCATAGCGGAAGCTGACATCGCGCAGTTCCAGGCGGCCCTTCACCGTGGTCAATCGCGGCAGGGATTTCGGCGCCTCGGCCTTCATGTCGAACAGCTTGGTCAGCCGCTCGCGGGCCAGCAGGAAGGTCTGGAAGCGCGTCCACACCGACAGTGCCTTCTGAAGCGGGCTCATGGCGCGGCCAGCCAGCATGGAGCAGGCCGCCAGGCCGCCGGTGGTCATGTCGCCGTTGATGACGATCATGCTGCCGAACGCCGCCACCGCGATCATGGTGGCCTGCGAGAAGAACGACGACACTCCCAGCGCCGTCGAGCTTTTCAGCGTCACCTCGTAATTGCCCTCGGCGCAGCCTTCCTGCAGGCGCTCGTAGCGCCGCACCATCTGCGCTTCCATGGCGAAGGACTTGACGCTGTGGATGCCGCCCAGCACCTCGATGAGGAAGTTGAAACGGCGATCGTCGGCGACCATGCGCTTTTGCAGCGACTCGCGCAGACGGGTCCCCACCATCATGGCCGAGACCCCGAACAGCACCAGCAGGATGATCGGCACCACCACCAGCATGCCACCCATCAGCGCCACCAGGGTGAGGTAGAGCACGGCAAAGGGCAGGTCCATCAGCGTCAGCATGGCCTGGCCGGCATAGAAGTCGCGCACCGTGCCCAGCGAACCCATGCGTTCGAGATGGGCGCCCGAGCCCTCTTTCTCGAACGAGTCGATGCTCGTCATCATCAGTTTGTCGAGGGCGGTGCAGCCGGCCTTGTGCTCGAAGCGGGCGCCGATCCAACCGGTGATGTAGGAGCGGCAGAAATTGATGGTGGATTCGAAGAAGATGGCGCCCAGCACGCCGCCCATCAGCAGGACCATGGTGCCGGTGGACTTGTTGGGCAGGATGCGGTCATAGACCTGCAGCAGCGACATGGGCAACGCCAGGCCGAGCACGTTCAGGAACACCGACGACAACGCCAGGTCGAACAGGTTCTCCTTCAGCGTCGACATGCCGCTGATGCTGAACGGCGCGTCCCCGGCGGCATTGCTCGCGGCCGAAGCTTTGTCGTCACTCATCGTCCGGCCCCGCAAGGGTCAAGCCAGATGCTCACTGCCATTTGTCCCGCCCGACGCGCATCCCGACGCGATTCCCGTTACTGGTATAACGCATTTGCGCCAACGAAGTAGTGGTCAATTTCATAATATTCCGACACGGGCTGGCACCCCTGTGCCGGCCGTCCTATCATCAGTGAGAACCCGGCCGCCGTCCCGGTAACATCAACCTGCGAGCCACACCTTGCCGACGCAGCCCGTCAATAACCGTCCAGCCAGCCAAGCCATTCTGGAAAAACTGGTTGGAATGGATTCTACCAGCAGCAAATCAAATCTACAAATCATCGAAGCCGTGGCGGACGATCTCGCCGCCCTGGGTGCTCAAATACGGTTGACCTACGACGACGATCGACGCAAGGCCAACCTTTTCGCCACGATCGGCCCCGACGACCGCCCCGGAATAGTACTGTCCGGCCATACCGATGTCGTTCCCGTCACCGGCCAGGACTGGAGCAGTGATCCCTTCCGCCTGAACGAGCGCGACGGCCGGCTCTACGGCCGCGGCTCGGCCGACATGAAAGGCTTCATCGCCGCCTGCCTGGCGCTGGCGCCCGAGTTCGCCGCCCGCCGGTTGGCCGTTCCGGTGCACTTTGCCTTCTCCTATGATGAGGAAATCGGCTGTGTCGGCGTGCGCCGCCTGATCGCCGATCTCGTCCATCTCCCGGTTCGCCCCCGCCTGTGCATCGTCGGTGAACCCACGCAAATGAAAACGATCATCGGCCACAAGGGTAAAAAAAGTGTTCGCTGTGCGGTGCATGGCCACGAGTGCCATTCCGCCCTCAACCATCGCGGCGTCAATGCCGTCGAGATCGCCGCCGAGATGGTGACGCGGCTTCGCGCCATGCAACGGCGCCTGCGCGAGCATGGCCCTTTCGACCCCGGCTACGACCCGCCCTACACCACCGTCCACACCGGGATGATGACCGGCGGCACCGCGCTCAACATCGTTCCCAAGGACTGCACCTTCGAGTTCGAATTTCGTAACCTGCCCGACCACGACGTCGAGACGTTGATGGCCGAGGTTCGTGGCTGGGCGCAGGATATGATACCGGAAATGCTTGCAGTGTCAGAGGCTTCCGGCGTGATGTTCGAGGAGTGGAACACCACGCCGGGCTTGGGTCTCACTCCCGACGATGACGCGGTGCGGCTGGCCTCGGTCCTGTCGGGCAGCAATGACTGCGCCAAAGTGTCGTTCACCACCGAGGCCGGCCTGTTCCAGCGAGCGGAGATTCCGGCGGTGGTGTGCGGCCCCGGCAACATCCTCCAGGCCCACAAGCCCGACGAATATATCGAGATCGAACAACTGATCCAATGCGAGGCCTTCCTGCGGCGGGTGATGGACTGGATGACGGAGAGATAGGTGATGAGAATGGATGCCGGAACCGCGGCGGAACGTTTTCTCTATGCCGATGGTTCGCTGGCCTTGTGCCCGCGCTGCAACACGCCGCTGTTCGCCAAACCGGTGCACCATCCGCCCTTCGCCCCTCATCCGCCCTTCGACGGTGCCTCCGACGGCGAGTGGTTCCTGCTTTGGAAGAATACGTCCGCACGGGGGGGATGGAACGCTGGAGCCCGGACGGGCGGCGGCTTGCCCCTTGCTGAAGGCGTGTTTCTCATATAGTTCGATCCTTCCGTAGCCAGCAGCCCGAAGACACGCCGCCCCATGGAGCCGATCTTTTTCGCGCTGGCCACCCTGGCCGTTCTCGCCGCGCCGGGTCCCACCAACACCCTGCTGGCCGCCTCGGGGGCTTCCGTCGGTGTTCGTGGCTCGCTACGACTGATGCCCGCCGAACTCGGCGGCTATCTCGTTTCCATCACCGTCCTCAATACCCTGTCCGGACCCGTCATCGCCCAGCAGCCCGGAGCGATGCTCGCCTTGAAGCTGGCGGCCAGCCTGTGGCTCGCCCTTTGCGCCCTGGGACTCTGGCGCGAGTCCGGATCGGGGTTCACGGCGGTGAATACGCCCATTTCCTTTGGTCGGGTTTTCACGACGACGCTGGTCAACCCCAAAGCGCTGGTTTTCGCATTCGGCATCTTCCCCCAAGGCCCCATCATTCAAAGGGTGCCATGGCTCCTCGGGTTTTGCGGCCTTGTTGGCTTTGCCGCGATCGGATGGATCGGCATGGGCGCGATGATCACCCGCTCCGCCGGCCCCCTGGCGACGCCTCGGCGCGTCTGGCGCGCCGCCGCCCTGGGACTCGCGGCCTTCGCAATGATCTTCGCGGGCTCGGCCATCACCGCCGTGTACTGAGCTCCGCCCCCTACCCCGCCAGTTCCCGTATCAGTTCCCCGATGGGCGCCCGGTCCGGTTCCGGCCTGAGGTCGGCGAGGGCGGCGTGGTCGCCGGTTTCCTCCACCACCCAATCCTCGCCCTTGCGGTGTAGCCGGAACACACCGCTGCAAGCGCGGCAGGCGTGCAAGTCACCATTCGCCACCTCATGGGTGGGGATGATCGGGCCGCAATACGGGCAGTCCGCCAGTCGGTGGCCGGTCAGGCTGTGGCCGACCACGTGGTCGAGCTCCCCTGCCCGCGCCAGGATGAGGAAATGCCCCAACAGATGGGCATCGAGCTGGCGGCCGCCCTCGCTGGCCAACAGCTCGACGGCGCGCTCCACCGGCATGCCGCGGCGATAGGGCCGCGTGCTGGTCATGGCGTCAAAGGTGTCGGCGATGGCCACCACATTGGCCACCAGCGGAATGGCGTCGCCGTCGAGCCCATCGGGATAGCCGCGTCCGTCGGGCCGCTCGTGGTGGTAGGTGATGGCGTCGAGCGCCAGTGGCGCCAGCGGGTGCTCCTGCAGCATGGCGCGGCCCGTGGCGGGATGGGTGCGGATGACGGCGTATTCCTCGTCGGTCAGCGCGCCTGCCTTGTTGAGCACCGAATCCGGCACCCCCACCTTGCCGAGATCATGCAGGTAACCGCCCAGCGCCATCAGGAACACCTGATGTTCATCCATGCCGGCGCCACGGGCCAACAGGCGCGAGAACTGCGCCACCCGCCACAGATGGCCGCCGGTATAGGCGTCGCGCGCCTCCACCACCGAGCCCATGATCATCAGGGAAGTCAGCAAGCGCTTGTCGAGGTCGAGCTTCATGGTGGGCCTCGCTCCGGTGACAACCGCCTCAATCTACCCCCGACGCACCACCAGCGCCACCCCGGCGGCGGCCGTCGCCATCCCCATCAGGGCGAGCGGATTCAGGGCCTCGTCGAACAGCAGAAAGGCCATCAGCGCCGTCACCGGCGGCACCAGATAGAACAGGCTGGCGACCTTGGCCGCCTCACCCAGCCGGATCAGCGTCATCAGCAGCATGATGGCGCCCAAGGACAGCACCAGCACCAGCCAGCCGAGGGCGAACACGAAAGCCCAACTCCAGCGGATATCCAGGTTCTCGAACATCAGCGCCGCCGGAGTCAGCAGCACCAGAGCCGCCGCATACTGCACCAGGGTGCCACTGCGCAGATCCATGCCGGTACAGAACCGCTTCTGGTAGAGGGTGCCGGCGGTGATGCCCAGCAGCGCCGCCAGGGCGAAGACGACACCGTCCCAGCCGAATCCGCTGAAGCTGATGCCGGTCAGGCGGGTCGACAGCACCATGGCCACCCCGGCCAGCCCAAGCAGGAAGCCCAGCCACTGCCGCGGCGTCACCCGTTCCCCCAGCACCGGCCCCACCACCACGGCGGTCAGCAGCGGCTGCAGGCCAACGATCAGCGCCGTCAATCCCGACGGCACGCCGCGGTGGATGGCGCCGAACACACCGACGAGGTAGACGGCGTGCACCAGCAGCCCCGATACCGCCAGATGGCCCGCCAGGCGGATACTCGGCCATGGCGCCCGCAAGGCGGGCACCGCAATGCCGAGGATGACCAGCAGCAGGGCGAAGCGCAACGCCAGGAAGGTGAAGGGCTCGGCATAGGGCAGGCCGAACTTGGCACCGATGAACCCGGTGCTCCACAGCAGCACGAAGACCGCCGGCATGCCGGCGGTCCAGGTCAGGGATGTCCGCATGGGAAAGGCCTAGTTCTTCCCCTTCTCGCCGAACCACCAGAACGGCCAGGTGGAGGCCAGCCAGACCACCATGCCGATCGCACCGGCGACCTTGGGCGGCACTCCCAGCTTGGGCAACACCAGCAGGGTCGCGATACCGCCGACGAAGCCGAGGGCGGCACTGATCGCTCCGATCACATGGCGGGGCAAGCGGCGTTGAGGGGTGGCGGGAGTGGGCTCGGAGGCCATGACGGGGCTACTCATATGCGATTGGTATGACCCTTAGCATAGCGGCCCTTGCGTCCAAGGGATATTGAAGGATGCCTACTCCTTCCGTATAAGCCGCCGATCGCTCAGGCTGCGGTGTCGGTGAGCTGGCTCCGGTTCAAATAGACGAGCAGCCGGGCCTGCAGGGCCTCGTTGCGCCCCTCGATCGCCAGACGGCGATAGACGCGGTCGAACCGGCGGAGGTTATCGATCAGCCGGCAATCCGGGGCGTGATCGGCGCTGTCCCGTCCGCAAACATGGCACCTGATCATGGCAACCCTCGGCCGGCAATTTCATCTGCCGTATCCTACCGCGCCAGGCCGTGGTTCGGCAGGCGTGCAATAGAGTCCCTTTCGATGCCAGGGGTATAAGAACCTCGGGTGATCGCCTTAATACATCATGGAGCTGCGACAATCAGCCGCGTGCCTTGAGGTGCTTGTGCACCGCCTGGCGCGAGATGCCCAGTTCCTGGCCGATGCGAGCCAACGACCACTCGGGATGCCGGGCCTTGAGCTTGCGGGCACGATCGCCGCTGCTCTCCGGCGGGCGGGCGGCAAGGTTGGCCTCGGCCAGACGCAGGATATCGGCGGCCAGCACCCGATAGCCGTGCCCGTCGTCGCCACCACGGCCGACCCAGTATTCCAGCCGCGCCGCCACGTCGGGCAGACCGTGCGCCGGCAGGCCGTTACGCCATAGCTCCTCGGCAACCTTGCGGCGGGCGGCACAAGGCGTGGGCAGCGATCCCTCGCCGGGGCAGCCGAAGACAAATTCCAGTTCCTTCAGCCGTGTTTCCCACTGCAGGCACTCGGTGCGTGCATCGACCACCGTCGCCGGCAACGGAAGCGCCCCGGCCACCGCCGCCTTGAGGCCGGCGGGAACCGGGTGCCAGGGCAGGTGCCAGCCGTCGAACGGTCCGAAGGGATCGACCGCTCCGTCGGGGTCCGGCTCGGCCAGCGGTGTGGCGGCGGCGATGAACATCCGCTCGAAAGCGGTCGGCTGCTTGGCCGCCTCCTCGCTGCCGTAGCGGGCGACGACGGCATTGCGCTCGCTGGACTGTCGCTGTTCGCGTTCGCGGCGGGCGCGCACGCCGCGGATGATGGTGCCGGGCTCGGCGCCCTCTTCGCGCAGGCGCAACGACCGCAAGGCCGCCTCGACCGACGTGCCGGCGGTGGCGTCAATGCGCTGGGCCAAGGCTTCGAGCCCGGCCTGATAGCTGCCCCACTCCAGATCGCAGAAATTGGCGGCGCGTTCCAGTTGCTCACCCAGGACGGCGTCCTCGGCTGTCTCGTACTGGGCGATCATCGCTTCCAGGCGGTCGAGGGATTTTTCCTCGCGTCCCGGCGCCATCAGCTCCAGCAAGTCCATCGCCACTCCTGTCAATGAGGTGGTTGACAGTGCGTTGCTCCGGTTGGGTTGTCAACCGTAGCTATTTGACGGTCTCGTTGCCGGTCTTCCAGTCGGCGGTGGAGCAAATGAAATTGTACCCGATGACGTAGCCCAGCTCGTTTTCCCGAATGGTGCAGATATAGACCAGTCCACGGTCGATATAAATACCGCCGCGCGAGATGTCGGCCCGCTTGCACTTCTGTTCGAGATTGCTGAGGCGGTCGAAGGACAGGCGCGACGGATCGGTGCCGAAAAACTTGGCGATCTCCACCCGTGTCCGCACCGGCCCTAGCATCCGAATCTTCTGCACCAGATCAAACGCGGCGCGCCCCAAGGCCGCGCATTCATCCTTGGTGTAGATTTTCTTTTCTGCGTCGTCGCCTGTATCGCTTTCGTCGGCCATGTCGCCCCCGACAGTTTGGATCTTGCAGGGAACCTAACCGCGCTGCAGACGTGCGTCAATTCTCGGCAAGCGGCTAGTAACGCATGTCACCATTGCCCGGCCGCCGCCGCAGCCCATTGCGCACGTAGTCCCGCCAATCGGTGGCCTTCAGGCGCTCGGGGCACTCGACCTGCGAGCTTCCCAGCACCCGGGCGGTGGTGGCCCTGGGCAATCCCAGATTGATATCGGCCTGCGCCCGCTGGCGATCCTGGGTGCCGAACAGGCGCGAGGTGGTGGCCATGGTGTAGGTTCCAAGATCGCTGCGCTGGTTGTAGTCGGTCCAGCGATACATCACCAGCCAGCATACCGGCGGCTCGGCGGCGGCGGCCTCGGCGGTCGCCAGACACATCAACAGGCCGGACAACGACAGGATGCGAACCATGATCGCGATCCCAAATGGCTACCAAGGGAGAATAATTGGTGAGCGCGGTGGGACTCGAACCCACGACCTACTGATTAAAAGTCAGTTGCTCTAACCAGCTGAGCTACGCGCCCCCCGTTGGGAAGGGCGCTCACCATAGGGAGGCGAGCGCCCTCAGTCAATCAGGGCTTGACGTCGGCGGCGACCCGCATGCGAACCAGCTTGTCCGGCTTGGCGACCGAACCGTTGTCGCGGGGATCGCCCTTCTTGATGCGATCGACATGCTCCATGCCCTCGACGACGCGGCCGAGCACGGTGTAACGACCGTCCAGGCTGGAGGCCGTGGCCAGCATGATGAAGAACTGCGAATCGGCACTGTTCGGGCTGGCCGAGCGGGCCATGCCCACCACGCCGCGCTCGAAATGCTCGCCGGAGAACTCGGCCGGGATCATGGTGCCCGAACCGCCGGTGCCGGTGCCGGTGGGATCGCCGCCCTGGGCCATGAAGCCCTCGATGACGCGGTGGAACGGCGTGCCGTCGTAGAATCCCTTGCGGGTCAGTTCCTTGATGCGGGCGACGTGCTTGGGCGCCAGATCGGGACGCAGTTCCATCACCACCTTGCCGGTGGCGGTCTCCATGATCAGGGTGTTCTCGGGATCGGCGGCCTGGGCCGGCGCGACGGCGGCGAGCAGCAGCGCCAGGGCGGCGCAGGCGATGGTCTTGAGGCGGATCATGGGGCTCATTCCTTGGCGTCGGCCGCCACTTGCAGGCGGATGATGGAATCGGGATCGGACACGCTGCCGTTATTGGCCGCCCTGCCCTTCTTGATGGCGTCGACATGGTCCATGCCGTCCGTCACCTGGCCCCACACCGTGTACTTGCGGTCGAGATGGGGCGCGTCGTCGAAGGCGATGAAGAACTGCGAATCGGCGCTGTTCGGATCGGATGAGCGTGCCATGGAGCAGGTGCCGCGCACATGGGCGGCCTTGTTGAACTCGGCCTTCAGCTTGCTGCCCGAGCCGCCCATGCCGTTGCCCTCGGGGCAGCCGGTCTGCGCCATGAAGCCGTCGATGACGCGGTGGAACTTCAGCCCGTCATAGAAACCCTCGCGCACCAGTTCCTTGATGCGTTCGACGTGCTTGGGGGCCAGGTCGGGCTTCAGCTCGATGGTCACCCGGCCATCCTTAAGGTCCAGGTAAAGGGTGTTTTCAGCGTCCAAGTCCTGGTCCTCCAAAGTCAAATCCGAATTTCTTGATCAGTTCCGCCCTGACGCGGGGGCTGACGAATTGCGAGATATCGCCGCCCAGCTTGCCGATTTCCTTGACGAAGCGCGACGAGATGAACTGGCAGCGTTCCGACGCCATCAGGAACACCGTCTCCATGTCGGGAGCGATGCGGGCGTTCATGCCGGCCATCTGGAATTCGTACTCGAAGTCGGACACCGCGCGCAGGCCGCGGATGATGACGCTGGCTCCGGACGACTTGGCGAACTCCACCAGCAGGTTCTCGAACGGGCGGACCTCCATGACGGCGCCGGTGGCACGCTCGACCGCGGCCACCTCCTCGCGCACCATGGCGGTGCGTTCCTCCAGCTCGAACAACGGCCCCTTGCCGGCGTTGACCGCGACACCGACGATCAGGCGGTCCACCACCCGGGTCGCCCGCATGATGATGTCGAGATGGCCGTTGGTGATGGGGTCGAAGGTGCCGGGATAAAGCCCGATCCGTTCCTTCATTCCTCGCCTCCCGCCACCATGTCCTCTCCGCCTTCGATGTCGTCCTCGGACTCGTCGCCGGAGGCGGCGATGTCGCACAGGCGCGCCGCCGAGACCACCCGCTCGCCCTCGGCGGTGCGCAGCAGGGTGACCCCCTGGGTCCGCCGCCCGGCGATGCGGATGTCGTCCACCGGCATGCGGATCAGCTTGCCGCCGTCGCTCACCAGCATGATGTCATCCTCGTGATCGACGGTGAACGAGGCCACCACCGGGCCGGTCTTCCTGGTCATGTCGATATTGGCGATACCTTGGCCGCCGCGTCCGGTGATGCGGTACTCGTAGGCCGAGGTGCGCTTGCCGAAGCCGTTTTCGGTGACGGTGAGGATGAACTGCTCCTCGGCGGCCATGCGGGCGGTGTCCTCGGCGCCCAGTTCGCCCCGCTGGTAGGCGTCGCGAGTCTCGGAGTCGTAGTCCACATGCTTCAGGATGGACATGCTGATGACTTCGTCGTCGTCGAGACGGATGCCGCGCACGCCGGTGGAGTCGCGGCTCTTGAATTCGCGGACCTCGGGGACGGCGAAGCGGATGGCCTTGCCCATGCGGGTGGCGATCAGCACGTCGTCGGTCTCGGAGCAGGTCTGCACCGAGATCAGGCGCTCGCCCTCGCCCAGCTTCATGGCGATCTTGCCGTTGGCGCGGACCTCGGTGAAGTCGGACAGCAGGTTGCGCCGCACGTCGCCGGTCGACGTGGAGAACATGACGTGCAGTTCGCCCCAGCTGCCCTCGTCCTCGGGCAGCGGCATGATGGTGGAGATGGTCTCCCCCTCCCCCAGCGGCAGCAGGTTGACCATGGCCTTGCCGCGCGCCTGGGGGTTGCCCAACGGCAGCCGATAGACCTTCAGCTTGTAGGCGATGCCGGTCGAGGAGAAGAACAGCACCGGCGTGTGGGTGTTGACCACGAACACCTGACTGAGGAAATCCTCGTCCTTGATGTTCATCCCCGAGCGCCCCTTGCCGCCGCGCTTCTGGGCGCGATAGGCCGACAGCGGCACCCGCTTGATGTAGCCGGTGTTGGTCACCGTCACCACCATGTCCTCGCGGGCGATCAGATCCTCGATATCGGACTCGAACTCGTTGTCCTCGATGGTGGTGCGGCGCGGCGTGGCGAACTGCATCCGCATGTCGAGAAGCTCGCCGCGCATCACTTCCATCAGGCGGGGGCGCGACGACAGGATTTCCAGGAAGCCTTCGATCTGGATGCCGATATCCTTGAGCTCATCGCCGATCTTGTCGCGCTCCAGCCCGGTCAGGCGGTGCAGGCGCAGGTCGAGGATGGCCTTGGCCTGAACCTCGGACAGCTGGTAGCGGCCCTCGATGATGCCGCGGCCCGGCTCGTCGATCAGCAGGATCAGCGGCTCGACGTCGGCCGCCGGCCAGGCGCGCACCATCAACTGCTCGCGGGCGGTGGCGGGATCGGGCGCGGCGCGGATCAGGCGGATCACGTCGTCGATATTGGCCACCGCGATGGCCAGACCGACCAAGACGTGCGCCCGCTCGCGCGCCTTGCCCAGCTCGTAGATGGTCCGCTTGGTGATCACTTCCTCGCGGAAGGCGATGAAGGCGACGATGATGTCCTTCAGCGTCATCATCACCGGCCGGCCGCCGTTGAGGGCCAGCGAGTTGACGCCAAAGCTGGTCTGCAAGGGGGTGAACTTGTAGAGCTGGGCCAGCACCACCTCGGCGATGGCGTCGCGCTTGATTTCGATCACCATCCGCACGCCGTCGCGGTCGGACTCGTCGCGCAGGTCGGAGACGCCCTCGATCTTCTTGTCGCGCACCAGCTCGGCGATCTGTTCGAGCATGCGCGCCTTGTTGACCTGATAGGGCACCTCGGTGACGATGATGGCCTCTCGATCCTTGCGGACCTCCTCGACGTGGCAGCGCCCGCGCATCACCACCGAGCCGCGCCCGGTGAGTTGGGCGGCGCGAATGCCGGATCGGCCGAGGATGGTGCCGCCGGTGGGGAAATCGGGACCCGGCACCAGCTCCATCAGGCGCTCCGGGGTCACCTCCGGATCGTCGATATAGGCGCAGCAGGCGTCGATCACCTCGCCCAGATTGTGCGGCGGAATGTTGGTGGCCATGCCGACCGCGATGCCGCCGGCGCCATTGACCAGCAGGTTGGGGTAGCGGGCCGGCAGGACGGTGGGCTCGCGGGTCGAATCGTCGTAATTGGCCTGGAAGGCGACGGTTTCCTTGTCGATATCCTCGATCAGGAAATGCGCCGCGCGCGCCAACCGGGCCTCGGTGTAACGCATGGCGGCCGGCGGATCGCCGTCCATGGAGCCGAAATTGCCCTGGCCGTCGATGAGCTGCAGCCGCATCGAGAAATCCTGGGCCATGCGCACCATGGCGTCGTAGATCGCCGAATCGCCGTGCGGGTGGTACTTACCCATCACGTCGCCGACGATGCGCGCCGATTTACGGAACGGCTTGTTGTAGTCGTAGCCGTTCTCTTTCATGGCGTAGAGAATACGCCGGTGCACCGGCTTCAATCCGTCGCGGACGTCCGGAAGGGCTCGCGACACGATCACGCTCATGGCGTAATCGAGGTAGGAGCGCTTCATTTCGTCTTCGATGGTGACCGGTGTAATATCGAACTGCGGCGACGTTGGAGGCGTGGTCAACGAATTGTCCCCGAAATAACCGATCTTTTGGCGGCTCAACCCCTAGAACGCGAGGGCAAGCCATGGAGGCGCACGCTACCAGATATCGTGCAGTGCGACAACAGCCGCACGGCAGCCGCCACCGCGAATGCGGGGATGCGTTTTCCCACAACTCCCCCGCGCTTTGGCAACCACGATTGAAAAGGTTCCCGGAACATTGGTTCCTGGCATAATGGGCGGCGGGTCACTGGAGGGGCGGACGCGATGAAAAAGGTTGTTGCCGCCGATCAGGTCGTGTCGCTGCGGGTCTCCGACACCGCCGACGAGATCGAGTTGGTGCTGCGCGTCGAGGGCGGCGACGAGACGGTGGTTCGGCTGCCCGCCGACCAGTTGGCGCCGCTGGCGGCCTGGGTCGAGCAGACCACCGCCCGTGCCGAGCCCGACACCGGCCCGCTGTCCGGCAAGGGCCCCATCTTTCCGGTGGAACTGTGGACCGTGCGTCCCGAGCCCGACGAGGAGCACGTCATCCTCGGCTTCCGCATGGGCAAGGGCATGGAGGTTTCCCTCCGCATGCACCGCAAGGCGGCCGGCGCCTATGTCCAGGCCCTGTCCTCCCTGCTCGGCCGCACCCTGCCGGCGTCACCGTCCAAGGCCCGGCACTGATCCCGGCGCGAGCCATCACCGCCCGCACTCCACTATCGCGCATACGGGCAGCTTTCTGCGCAAACGGGGAGTCCGCATTCCCCACCCGGCTGCTCTCCGGTTGAGCCCACGGCCGCGCCGCCGGTCCGCGCTAACATCGCGCCGACTCGGACGGAGATATGGCGATGCGCGGGCTGTGCAGGGTGGCGGTAATGTCGGTGTGCCTCGGGCTGGCGGGCGGCTGCGCCATGGAGGGGCAGGCGCGGGCGGAAGGCGATACCCGCATCAGCGGCGTTCCCTTCCATCGCCAGGAGGGTTTCCGCTGCGGCCCGGCGGCCATGGCCATGATGCTGGGCTGGTCGGGGGTGGAGATCACCCCGGCGCAGCTCGAAGGGCAGTTCTTCGGCGAGACCAAGGACCCCCGCGTGCGGCTGACCGACTCGGCCCGCCGCTACGGCCGCTTTGCCTATCCGGTCAGCGGAATCGAGGCGATGATGGCCGAACTCAAGGCCGGCCACCCGGTGCTGGTCCTGGAGAACCTGGGAGTCGCCAGCCGCCCGCTGTGGCATTGCGCCGTGGCGGTGGGCTATGACGACACCGCCCACGCGGTGCTGCTCAATTCGGGCACCGAGGCCGGCAAGGCCGTGCCGATCCGGCTGCTCGACCGGCTGTGGAGCGATGCCGACAATTGGGGCCTGGTGGTGGTGCGGGCCGGCGATCTGCCGGCCACCGCCCAACAGCGGCCCTTCGTCGAGGCGGCCCGTGCGCTGGAGAAGGCAGGTCGCCACTGGGAAGCGGTACTGTCCTATGACGCCGCCCTGTCACAGTGGCCGGCCGATGGTGAAGCGCTGATGGGGCTGGGCTCCAGCCTCTATCAGTTGGGCGACGCGCAAGGGGCGGTGGATGCCTTCCGTGCCTCGGCCGAGGTGGCCAAGGACCCCCGGTTGGCCCTGGAGTCCCTCGCCCATGTCCTGGCCGAGCTGGGCCGCCGCGACGAAGCCCTGGCGGCGGCGCAGAAGGCGGTTTCCATCAGCACACAGCCCCGTCGGAAATACCCAGCCAAGAGTCTCGACTAGTCCGTTCGGCCGAAGTAGAGTCCCCGCCTCATACACCCAAGGGGAGCGAGGCGGGGATCATGGCCGGCAGCGTCAACAAGGTTATTCTCATCGGCAATCTGGGGCGCGATCCCGAAGTCCGCACCTCGCAGGACGGCACCAAGATCGTCAACCTTAACATCGCCACTTCGGAATCCTGGAAGGACCGCAGCTCGGGCGAGCGCAAGGAGAAGACCGAGTGGCACCGCGTGGTGATCTTCAACCCCAACCTGGCCGACGTCGCCGAGCGCTTTCTGAAGAAGGGCAGCTCGGTCTATGTCGAGGGATCACTGCAGACCCGTAAGTGGACCGATCAGCAGGGGCAGGAGAAGTTCTCCACCGAGGTGGTGATCGGCAAATTCCGCGGCGAGCTTACCCTGCTGGGCGGCCGTGAAGGCGGCGGTGGCGGCGGAGATTACAACCAGGGCGGCGGCGGACAGCGGTCCGGCGGCGGCGGTGGCGGTGCCCGGGGTGGCCAAGGTGGCGGTGGTGGTCAGGGCTGGGAGCCCCCGGCGGACCTCGACGACGAAATCCCCTTCTAATCCAGCGTTCCCGGTCCTCTTTCCCAACGGGAGAGGATCGGGGGGCGCGCGGTTGCGGCCTCTTCACCCTGGAGCGCGGGCGTCCCGCCCGCATCCTGCCGCCCAGGCGGTGTGTCGGCACTCGGCGCCGGAATGATCTTCCCCAGGGGGGCGCAAGGCACCGCGGCATCAGCCGTGGTAGCGTTCGGGCTCTCGAATACCAGCTCTACGGTGACGCGGCGGTTCCTCTCCTGGCGGCCCTTGTCGGCGACCGCCGGCCGGTCCCTTCCGAAGCCCTTGATCTCGATGCCGTCGCTCCCGAGTCCCAGCTTGGACAACTGTTTGGCCACCGCTTTGGCCCGCCGCTCGGACAACTTCTGATTATAGCGTTTGCCACCGACCGCGTCGGCATGGCCGTGGATACGCAGGATGCGGGGCTGGGCAGCCTTGGCGGTCTGCGCCACCTCCCAAAGGGTCTGCATGGTTCCGGCCCTGATCTCGTCCTTGTCGAAGTCGAAGGTGACCACGAACACCGCCGGCGGCACCGGCACCGGCGCGGTAACGACCACGGGCGCCTGAAGCAGGCCCTCGGTGGCAAGGAAGGTGTCCTTGCACTCGGTGTCGGTATCGCGCTCCCACTCCTCCTCGACCCAACAGTCGAAGGCGGCCTGGGCCTTGGCTGCGGCCTCGGGCACCCGGTCGCGGGCACCCTGGTCGAGATGGCCCATCAGCCGGGCGCGAGCGTCGGCAAGAAGCGGCACCGCTGCTTCGGGAAGGTCCCACTGCGACAGCTCTTCCGGCGCGACGATCTCGCCGGTGGCGATGCGGGCGGCTTTGCGGGCGAAGATGACGGCGTGCCGCCACTCGTGCTCCACCTCGGCCTCATGGCGGGCGCGCTGCTGGTAGCCTTCGAACAGAGCTTTGGCGAAGGTGGAGCCCTCGATCGGCGCAACCGCGGCCGTTACCGCCTGCACCTCGGATACCTGCATCGGAGAAGCGCAGGCGGAGATGGCGGACAGGGCAACCAAGGCGAAAAGCAGACGAAGCAGCTTCATGTTTAAAACGCGCAAATGTTGACGAGGCAACACCTAGAATCGCAAGAACCGGAGAATCTGTCGAGATTTATATTTATGGAGTCCTTTTTTGCACCAATAACCCTTAAAGTTAATCCATAGGATCAACGCAGCATTTTCTTGATCGCCGTTTCCGATCAACGGGTTGGATAGACCCGTTGAATCAGTGATTCAACGCGCTACGCTTCGGCGTCCGCCACCTGTCGCGACAGGGTGATGTAGTCCGTCTTACCGGTGCCCAACAGCGGCAGGGCGTCGCGGCTGAGAATGGTGCGGGGCAGCGCCAGTTCGGACAGTCGGCGCGCTTTGAAGCCGGCGGCCAGGGCGGCACGGTCGACGGCGGCCGCGGTGGTGACGAGAACGAGCCGCTCGCCCCGGCGCGGGTCGGGCAGCGCCACCACGGCATGCTGGCCCTCCGGCCACAGGGCGGCCACCGCCTCCTCCACCGCCCCCAGCGACACCATCTCGCCCGCCACCTTGGCGAAGCGCTTGGCGCGGCCCTGGATGACGACGAACCCGTTGTCGTCGACGGTGACGATGTCGCCGGTGTCGTACCAGCCGTCGGCCGGCGGCTGCACGTCCCCCGGCCGGTCGGGTTTGAGGTAGCCCAGCATGACATTGGCGCCCTTGACGTGAAGGCGGCCGCCCTGCTCGATGCCGGCCACCGGCTCCAGCCGCCAGTCAATGCCGGGCAGCAGGCGGCCGACGCTACCGGCCAGGAAGTGGCTGGGGGTGTTGACCGCCAGCACCGGCGCCGTCTCGGTGGTGCCGTAGCCCTCCAGCAGGCGCAGACCGAACTTGTCCATCCAGGCGGCCCGGGTCTCCCCCCTCACCTTCTCGGCGCCGGTAAAGACGTAGCGGATGGAGCGGAAGTCGTAGGAATGTGCCACTCGGGCATAGCCGGCGAGGAAGGTATCGGTACCGAATACGATGGTGGCGTTGGTGTCGTAGACCAGCTCGGGCACGATGCGATAGTGCAATGGACTGGGATAAAGGAACACCCTCACCCCCCACAGCAGCGGCAGCAGCAGCCCGCCGGTCAGCCCGAAGGAATGGAACAGCGGCAGGGCGTTGAACACCAGGTCGGCGGGGGTGAAATCCACCCGCGCCGCCACCTGGGCGCAGTTGGCGACGATGTTGCGATGAGACAGCACCACCCCCTTGGGTTGGCCCTCCGAGCCCGAGGTGAACAGCACCACCGCCGCATCATTCGGGCGGCCGCCGTGACGGGCGTGGATGCGGCGGGCGAACGGCAGGCTCAGCAGGCCGCGCAGCCGCGCCAGGGCGCCGATCTCACCACGCAGGTCATCGAGGTAGACAATGCGCGCCCGTTCCCCCAGCGCCGCCACCAGTCCTTCCAACCGTGCCACAGCAACAAAGCGCCGCGAAGTCAGTACGGTCACGATACGGGCGGCGGTGCAGGCGGCATTCAGGTTGGCCGCCCCGGCGGTGACGTTGAGCATGGCCGGGACGCGGCCGAACATCTGCAGCGCGAACAACGTCACCACCGAGCCCACCGCGTTGGGCAGCAGCACGCCGACGCACTCCCCCTTGGCCGACATCCCCGCCAGCCGACGGCCCAGCACCAGGGCGCCGAGCACCACCTTGCGGTAGGACACCGGCCGCCGATCCACATCCTCCAACACGCGCCGGCCGGCACCCGCCGCCGCCGCGATGTCCATCAGGGTCGCGGGCAGGGTGCGCTCCAGGGGGGTGGTGGCGAACATCATTTCGGACATGATGTCGTACATCATCACCCCGGCGGCGCGGCGGCGTGCCTTGCCCTTGAGTTCCGGCGGCAACTCCAGCCGTCGCGGCGGCAGCACCGTAAGGCGGATCTTGGGGAACAGGCGGCGCCGCACCTTGCCCTTGAGGCGCGAGAACAAGGTGTATTGCGCCCCGTCGATGCGCACCGGCACCACGGAGGCGGCGGCCCGGTCGGCGATCATTCCGGGGCCGTCATAAACCTTCATCAGGGCGCCTGTGACGGTAATGCGGCCCTCCGGGAAGATGACGCAATGTCGCCCCTGCTCCACCGCGCGGGTCAGCGCCTGGATGGCCATGGGATTCATGGGGTCGAGCGGCACGGCATCGACGATCTTCATGAAGGGAGCCACCCACCATCGGCTGGCGATGCGGGTGTTGACGGCGAAGCTGGGCCGCCCCGGCAGGAAAACCGCCAGCAGCACCGCATCGAGGAAGCTGACATGGTTGGCGACGATCAGCGCCCGCTCGCCGACCCCGGCATAATGCGGCAGTCCCGACACCTCGACGCGGAAGACCAGCCGCAGCACTCGGCGCAGCAGTCCCTTCAGCAGGGTCTCGGGCAACAGGCCGCAGATGGCCACCGCCACCGCCATGGTGGCGGTGCCCAGCACGGCGAACACGCCCGCCACCGGCAGTCCCGCCGCCAGCAGCAGCGCGGTGACCAGCGAGGCGGCGGTCATGAAGGCGGCGTTGAGCACGTTGTTGGCGGCGATGGCGCGGGCGCGCTTGCCGGGCTCGCTGCGGGCCTGGACCAGGGCGTAGAGCGGCACGCAGTAGACCCCGCCCAGCACCGACACCGCCAGCAGGTCGAGGACGATGCGCCAGTTGCCCGGCCGGGCGAGGAATTCCGCCACGCCGACCAGTTCGGGGCCAACCTCGCCCCCCGCCGCCGCCCAGGCAAGGTCGAGCGAGAACACGCCGATGCCAAGCGCCGCCGCCGGCACATGGCGGGCGCTGATCTCGCCCTTGAGCAGCCGGGCGCACAGCAGCGAGCCCAGCCCGACACCCACCGAGAACAGGGTGAGGAACAGCGTCACCACCTGATTACCGGCGCCGAGGTGGTCCTTGGCGAAGGCGGGGAATTGCGACAGATAGGTGGCGCCCACCAGCCAGAACCAGGAAATTCCCAGGATGGCGAGGTGGACGTCGCGGCGCTCGCGGGCGAGACGGATGATGGCGGCGGTCTCGGAGATCAGGTTCCAGCGCACCGGGACGCCGGCCTCGGCCGGGGGCGCTGCCGGGATGCGGCGGCTGGCGGCCAGCCCCAAGGCCGCCACCGTCAGCCCGGCCGCCGACACCACCCACTCGCCATGGGGCGTCAGGATCAGCAGGCCGCCGGCGATGGTACCGATCAGGATGGCGAGGAAGGTGCCGGCCTCGATCAGGGCGTTGCCGGCCACCAGATCGGCGGGCTCCAGGTGATCGGGCAGGATGGCGTATTTCAACGGCCCGAAGAAGGTGGAGTGCACTCCCAGCCCGAACAGCACCACCATCAGCAGTCCAAGACTTTCCGATATGAACCCTGCCGCCGCCGAGGCCATCAAGGCAACTTCGGCCAGCTTGACCAGCCGGATCAGGCGGGCCTTGTCATGGGCGTCGGCCAGCTGCCCGGCGGTGGCCGAGAGCAGGAAGAACGGCAGGATGAACACCCCGGCGGCCAGCGTCACCATCACCGCCGGAGGAATGGCCGAGGCCTGCCCCAGGCGGAACACCACCATGATGATCAGGGCATTCTTGAACAGGTTGTCGTTGGCCGCGCCCAGGAACTGGGTGGCGAACAATGGCCCAAAGCGCCGGCTGGCCAGCAGTGTCAATGGCTTGTGGACGGTCATGAGCCATGGCGTACTCCCGCCCGGCGCCGCCGTCAATCGGGCTGGACGCCCATATACGGCCTGTATTCGAAATCCTCGATTTCGATGTGGTGGATCAGCCATTCTTCGAGAAAAGCCTGGAGTTCGGCCACGAACGTCCTGAAATTGCCGACATCCACCCGCTCCGCCATCTCATGCACCTTCATGGCGATGGCTTCGTGCGAGGCGCGATGCTGGGCGAGCAACGGAAAGGCGACCTTTTCCATCATCGCCTCCTCCTCGCGGAAGTGATAGGCGATGTAGTCGGTGAGTTCCGCCAACACTCCCACCACCACGCCGAGGCCGCCACCGCCGCGCGCGGCACGGCCGATCTCGGTCAGCAACACGAACAGGTGCTTGTGGTGGGCATCAAGGACATCGCTGCCGACGCTGAGCTCGTCGGACCACTTGAGAATATCCATGTTCCACCACCGCGATTGGTCCTACCAGCCGTGTATATCCTTCGGCCACCCCAGGTCAAGTGCATCCGCCGCAGCGGCCTTGATGCCGAACGCAGGTCAACCCCATTTGATCCGCCTCTCGAATGCCTCTAACATCCGGCGGCTGACCATGACCAAGGATGAACGCTTGATGAGCGGCCATATCCGCGTGCGCGGAGCGCGCGAGCACAACTTGAAGTCCGTCGACGTGGACATTCCGCGTGACCGGCTGGTGGTGATCACCGGTCTGTCGGGCTCGGGCAAGTCGTCGCTGGCCTTCGACACCATCTATGCCGAGGGGCAGCGCCGCTATGTGGAGTCGCTGTCGGCCTATGCCCGCCAGTTCCTCGAACTGATGTCCAAGCCGGACGTGGAATCCATCGAGGGGCTGTCGCCGGCCATCTCCATCGAGCAGAAGACCACCTCGCGCAATCCGCGCTCGACGGTGGGCACGGTGACCGAGATCTACGACTACATGCGCCTGCTGTGGGCGCGGGTCGGCATCCCCCACTCGCCCGCCACCGGCCTGCCCATCGAAAGCCAAACCGTCAGCCAGATGGTCGACCGCATCGAGGAGATGACCGAGGGGACCCGGCTCTACCTGCTGGCGCCGTTCGTGCGCGGCCGCAAGGGCGAGTACCGCAAGGAATTGCAGGACTTGCAACGCAAGGGTTTCCAGCGGGTCAAGGTCGACGGCACCCTCTACGAGATCGACGAGGTCCCGGCCCTCGACAAGAAGCGGAAACACGACATCGAGGTGGTGGTCGACCGTCTGGTGGTGAAGCCGGGCCTCGGCAACCGGCTGGCCGACTCCATGGAGACGGCGCTGTCCCTGGCCGACGGTCTCGTCATCGCCGAGAACGCCGACACCGGCGAACGCACCACCTTCTCGGCAAAGTTCGCCTGCCCGGTATCGGGCTTCACCATCGAGGAGATCGAGCCCCGGCTGTTCTCCTTCAACAACCCGTTCGGCGCCTGCCCGGCCTGCGACGGATTGGGGGTGAAACTGTATTTCGAGCCCGAGCTGGTGGTGCCCGATCAGGACCTCTCCCTGCGCGACGGGGCGGTGGCGCCGTGGGCCAACTCGACCTCGCAATACTATTTCCAGACGCTGGAGGGCTTGGGGCGCCATTACGGTTTTGATCTCTACACCCCGTGGCGACGCCTGCCGCCCAAGGCACGCGACGTGATCCTGCATGGCACCGGCGACGAAGCTGTAGCGTTGCGCTTCGAGGACGGCACCCGCACCTACACCACCGAGAAGCCGTTCGAGGGCGTCATTCCCAACATGACGCGCCGGTTCCGCGAGACCGACTCGGCCTGGGTGCGAGAGGAACTGTCACGCTTCCAGGGCACCGCCCCTTGCGAATCCTGCGGCGGCGCCCGGCTCAAACCGGCGGCCCTGGCGGTGAAGATCCGCAAGCTGCATATCAGCCAGGTGACAGAATTCTCCATCGCCACGGCGCGCGACTGGTTCGGCGAACTCGACCAGCACTTGCGGCCCAAGGACAAGGAAATCGCCCGGCGCATCCTGCGCGAGATCAATGATCGGCTGGGATTTCTGGTGGATGTCGGACTGGAATACCTGACGCTGTCGCGCGGCTCGGGCTCGCTGTCGGGCGGTGAAAGCCAGCGTATCCGCCTCGCCAGCCAGATCGGCTCCGGCCTGACCGGGGTGCTGTATGTGCTCGACGAACCCTCCATCGGCCTGCACCAGCGCGACAACGACCGCCTGCTCGCCACCCTCAAGCGGCTGCGCGACATCGGCAACACGGTGATCGTGGTCGAGCACGACGAGGACGCCATCCTGGCGGCCGATTACCTGATCGACATGGGACCTGGCGCCGGCATTCATGGCGGCGAGGTGGTGGCGGAGGGCACTCCCGAGGCGGTGATGGCCAACCCGGCCTCGCTCACCGGCCAGTACCTCACCCGCAAGCGCCAGATTCCCCTGCCGGAACAGCGCCGGCCGGGCAACGGCAACCTGCTCACCATCGGCGGCGCCCGGGGCAACAACCTCAAGGACCTCACCGTCGACATTCCGCTGGGTACCCTGACCTGTGTCACCGGCGTGTCGGGCGGCGGCAAGTCGACCCTGGTAATTGAGACTCTCTACAAGGCGCTGTCGCGCCGGCTGATGGGCTCGCGCGAGCAGCCTTCGCCATTCGACACCATCACCGGCGTCGAATTCCTCGACAAGATCATCGACATCGACCAGTCGCCCATCGGCCGCACGCCGCGCTCGAACCCGGCCACCTATACCGGCGCCTTCACCCCCATCCGTGACTGGTTCACCGAGTTGCCGGAATCGAAAGTACGCGGCTACAAGGCGGGGCGGTTCAGCTTCAACGTCAAGGGCGGCCGCTGCGAGGCTTGCCAGGGCGACGGCCTGATCAAGATCGAGATGCACTTCCTGCCCGACGTCTACGTCCAATGCGACGTCTGCAAGGGCAAGCGCTATAATCGCGAGACGTTGGAAATAACCTTCAAGGGCAAAAGCATAGCCGGCGTTCTCGACATGACGGTCGAGGAAGCGGCCGAGTTCTTCCGCGCCGTTCCCGCCATCCGCGACAAGATGGAAACCCTGTGCCGGGTGGGCCTGGGCTATATCCATCTCGGCCAGCAGGCCACCACCCTGTCGGGCGGCGAGGCGCAGCGGGTCAAGCTCGCCAAGGAGCTGTCGCGCCGCGCCACCGGCCGCACCCTGTACATCCTCGACGAGCCCACCACCGGGCTGCATTTCGAGGACGTGCGCAAGCTGCTGGAGGTGATCCAGGCGCTGGTGGACACCGGCAACACCGTGCTGGTGATCGAGCACAACCTCGAAGTCATCAAGACCGCCGACTGGATCATCGACCTTGGCCCCGAGGGCGGCGACGGCGGCGGCCGCATCGTCGCCGCAGGTACCCCGGAAGACGTCGCCGCCTGCCCCGACAGCTACACCGCCCGCTATCTGGCTCCCTATCTGGAGAAGGTGACGAAGCTGCGGGCATAAAACTCCCCCCGTTGGGAGTGGGACAATGTGGTTCCCCCCCGCCGTCATTTCCTCTACTCTCCTCACAGCTGCGTCTAAGGGAGGCGGCATGAACGAGAGCGGGACTACCCGCCCGTCTGAGGACGAGTCCGAGGAACTATCCTATGTCCGGGATGCTATGGAGCATCTGGCGCAGGGGATATCCGTGTTCGATCGGCATCTCAATCTGGTGCTGGCCAACCGGCGCTTTTTGGAACTGCTCGACCTGCCCGACCGCTTCGCCGAGCCGGGCACTCCGCTCGAGGCGCTATTCCGCTTCAACGCGGCACGCGGCGAGTATGGTGACGGCGAGGCCGATGACCACGTCCGCATCCGTATCGACCTGGCACGCCTCTTCCATGCGCATCGTTTCGAGCGCATCCGTCCCGATGGCACCGTTATCGAGATCATCGGCACGCCCATGCAAGGCGGTGGCTTCGTCACCACCTACACCGACACCACCGCCGTCCACCGCTCCGCCGAAGCGCTGCGGCACGCCAATCAGGACCTCGACCGCACCGTCACCGAGCGCACCCATGAATTGCGCCGTAGCGAATTGCGCTACCGCAAGTCGGCGGAATTCCTCAAGGCCACCGTGGTGCACATGCCGCAAGGGGTGTGCGTGTTCGACACCGAGATGAACCTGGTGGTGGCCAATGACGGGTTCTTCGAGCTGACCCAGGTGCCCAAGGAGTTCAACATCCCCGGCACGCCGTTCGAATCGTTCATGCGCTATAATGCCGAGCGCGGCGAGTACGGTCCCGGTGACCCCGGCGAACTGGCCCGCCAGCGGGTCGAGATGGCACGAGGCATGCAGGCACACGTATTCGAACGTGTCCGGCCCGACGGCACCGTCATCGAGGTTCGCGGCAACCCTATTCCCGGCCTGGGCTTCATCAGCACTTTCATCGATGTCACCGCCCGCAAGCGGGCCGAGGCGGATCTGCGCCGCAGCGAGGCGGTGGCCCGCGCCATGCTGGACGCCCCCGGCCTGATCGTCCTGATGATCGACGAGAAGGGAACCATCCTCGACCTCAACGAGGGCGCGGTGAACGGACTGCGCAGCGCGACAAAGGCCGAGCTGTTGGGAAGGAACGTCTACGATTTCATGCATCCCGATGCGGCATCGCGGCGTCGCCAGCATGCCCATCAGGCGCTGGCCGGCGGCCAGGCGGTCCATTTCGAGGACAAGAGCGGCAAGCAGTGGTTCGAAACCACCCTGACCCCCTATGGCGCCCATCAGGTGATGATCATTTCCCATGACGTCACCCACCGCAAGCTGGCCGAGACCCGCCTGAGCGAAGCGGTGCAGATGGCCGAGGCTGCCAACCGCGCCAAGACCGAATTCCTCGCCGCCATGAGCCACGAGCTGCGCACCCCCCTGAACGCCATCCTCGGCTTCTCCGAAATCATCTCCAAGCAGCTATTCGGGCCGGTGGGAGTACCGCGCTATCTGGAATACGCCAACGATGTCCACGCCTCGGGCCAACACCTGCTGTCGATGATCAACGACATCCTCGACATTTCGTCCATCGAGGCCGGCGCCGCCAAACTGACGGATGACCTGATAGACCCGGCGGCGACGGCCGATGTCTGCCTGCGCCTGGTACTGGTGCGGGCCGAACAGGGCAAGGTCGAATTATGCAACATGGTGCCGCGGGACCTTCCGGTCATCATCGCCGATGAACGGCGTGTCACGCAGATTTTGCTCAACCTGCTGTCCAATGCGGTGAAGTTCACTCTTCCCGGCGGCACCGTCAGCCTGGAGGCTGGCCTCTCCGATGACAGCGGCATCGTTTTCCGGGTGACCGACACCGGCATCGGCATGCGGAGCGAGGATATCGCGGTGGCGCTGGCTCCCTTCGGACAAGTCGACAGCGGCTATGCCCGCCGCTTCGAGGGCACCGGCCTGGGTTTGCCGCTGGCCAAGTCTCTGACCGAACTGCATGGCGGTCGGCTGAGCATCGAGTCCGCCCCCGGCAAGGGCACCACGGTGGCGGTCTGCTTTCCACCGCATCGCCGAGCCGGCGTGGTCGGCGAACTGATGGCCGGGGACGGAATCTAGCAGGGTGCGGAAAAACTCAACTTTCCTTTCGTCATTCCCGCGAAGGCGGGAATCCATGCGTCCGGCAGCACAGCATATGGGGGCAAATGCCAGTCCTTGCCCCAACATTGACCCCCGCCTTCGCGCTAGTCGATTCACACATCGCGGACGTTCCAGCCGATGACGATGGCTTGGAAGACTTTGAGC